>DAIUES010000063.1:0-11641 GCA_036844985.1 Candidatus Limnocylindrales bacterium | reverse complement strand
ATCGGCATCCCGTTCACGACGGTTGCCGTCGTGCTGGCCCAGACGTTCGTCGCGGCGCCGTTCTTCATCCGATCGGCCCGGACCGGGATCGCCGGCGTCGACCGCGACCTCGAGGATGCCGCCCGCGTCGATGGCGCCTCGGAGGCGCGGCTCTTCCGCTCGATCACGATCCCGCTGGCGGCATCGTCGCTGGCCGCGGGTCTGGTGATGAGCTGGGCACGGGCGCTGGGCGAGTTCGGTGCGACGATCATGTTCGCGGGCAACGTCGAGGGCCGGACCCAGACGCTGCCACTCGTCGTGTATGGCGAGTTCCAGGGCGGCGACATCGACGTGTCGATCGCCGCCGCGGCCATCCTCGTCCTGGCGGCGACGGGCGTGCTGCTGTCCGTCCGGGCGTTCCACTGGGGTCGCGCATTCGACGCCCGCGCCATCGGCTGAGCGGCGCGCCCGACGCCTCAGGCCTCCGCGTCGAGGTGGCACGCCTCGTTCCAGGTCTCGATCACCCGGTTCTGGCGGTCCCAACCGAGGACGCCGAGCGTGGCGGTCCCGAGGGCGAACAGCGCTCCCTGTCGACCAGGCAGCCGCAGCCAACGGGCCGCCAGGACCCGCAACAGGTGGCCGTGAGCGAACACGAGCGTATCGCCGGCGACCGCCGGATCGAGGCAGCGACGGATGACCCGGTCCGCTCGAGCGCCGACCTGGCGCACCGTCTCACCGGCTGGCCACGGCCCCGACCAGATGGTCCAGCCCGGGTGCTCGTGGCGGATGTCGGCGGTCGTCCGTCCCTCGAGCGCCCCGTAGTCCCACTCGCGCAGATCAGGGTCTCGGATGGCGTCCGCGAACCCGGCCAACGCCGCCGTGTCGGCCGCGCGCGCAAGGGGGCTGGTCAGGACGAGCGCGAATGGGTGGTCACCGATCCGGCGGCCGAGGTCGCGTGCCTGATCGCGGCCGAGCTCGGTCAGTGGCACGTCGGTCCGTCCGGTGTGTCGACCGAGGCGCGCCCATTCCGTCTCCCCGTGGCGGACGAGGTAGATCTGGCGCTCGGGGAGGTCGGGCGTGCCCATGTCCGCCCATCGTACGGGTCCGCCACCACGTCGGTCGGGGCGCGACAGCCGTGTGCTAGCCTCGGCGGACGCCCGCTCCGACCGGGCAATGGAGGCAACCACATGCTGTTGAGCCAATGGACGGCACGGGCTCCGAGCAAGGAGTCGCTGGCGCCCAAGGTCCAGGCGGTGATCACGCCGGTCATCACCGCGCTCGGTGCCGGAGCCGATCCGTCCTGCTGGGTCGTGTGGGGCGACGACCCGACCGTGCGCTACACGATCCTCGCGCCGACGCCAGCCGGCCTCGCCCAGGTCCACGTTCGGGTCAATGTCCCCCAGGAGGGGCCCCGGGCGTCGGGCAAGCTCATCCGCTGGAATCGACTCCAGGTCGGCGAGCTTGCGATCGAGATGGCCGGCGGCCACCGGGTGCTGAGCTTCCAGGTCGAGGGGCTCGTGCTCCGTGGGACCGACGGCGAGGCGGACGACGTCGCCGACCTGGCGCTCGAGCTGTTCGCCGCGATCGACGGACGCGCCTACGTCCCGCTCGTCACGGCGAGTTCGAGACCGGCCCGCGGCAAGGTGACGCCGGCGACCGTCATCACGCCCGAGCCATCTGCCGGCCGGACCAGTCGGGAGCCACGCCAGCTCGCGCCGCCCGGGAGCGGAGCGCGCTGAGCCAGGTGGCTGCCGAGCGGGGGATCCACCCGGTCCGCCAGACCATCCGGTACTGGCTGTCGCGGCTCGTCGTCGCGGTCCTCACCCATGCCTGGCTGCGCATCCGGGTCGATGGCCACGAGCTCCTGCCGGACGTGCCGGCGATCTACGCGTTCAACCACCTGTCGTGGGCGGATCCGTTCGTGCTGATGGCGACGCTGCCCGGGCGTCCACGCCTGTCGTTCTTCGGGCCGAAGGAGGAGGACATGGCCCGCGGTGGACGCAATCGACTGATGGCCTGGACCGGCGCGACGATCCCGTACAAGCCCGGCAAGAACGACCTGCTCGATGCCACCCGCCGCGTCGGTGCGATCATCGCCGCGGGGCATGTCGTGGCCATCGCCGGCGAGGGCCGCATCGGCGCGTTCGAGGGACGCCTCCTGCCGCTCAACGACGGACCGGCGTACTTCGCGTTGCGCTCGGGCGTGCCCCTGGTGCCGATCGCCATCAACGGTACGAGCTGGCTCAGGTTCGGTGGTCGGGTCCGCGTCCGTGTCGGCGAGCCGATCGCACCGGCGGGGCGGGCCGATCGGGCGGGCGTGGACGCATTGACCGCGACGCTGTCGACACGCCTCGGTGCGCTCGTCGCGGACGCCTCGGAGCCGGCACGGTCAGGGCGCCTCGCGGGCTGGGTGACCGAGCGCTTCAACGAATGGCCGGAAGGGTCGCGCGAAGCGGCGCGCGCCGCACAGGGGTCCGAACCCGCGGCCGCCGTCGGCGGCTGACACAGCCCGTCTGGCATACTCGGGCCCGACGTTCCGCACGCCCCGACAGCAGGAGAGACCGTGGCAGCGACCGGCCTGTCAGCCGACCCCAAGGAGTACCGTTCGCGGCTCGCCGAGCAGTCCGACGAGCAGCTCGACTCGTGGGCGGCCGAGATGATGCGCGACGTCGCCAAGCGTCGCGGCGTGCAACGGGTGCTCGCCGATCTCCGCCGTGCGGCCGACCTGACGGATGCCGATATCGAACGGGTGTTCGCTTCCGGGGGCGGACCGACCGCGGTCGTCGGGCATGATGCGGCCGGGCAGCAGATGATCCCCGCGGTGGCGCTCCACGCGCTGGTCCCGGGCCTCCGTGCCGAGCTGCCTGATGGGCGCGCCGGGATCATCGAGTACCTGATCGAGAACTTCGACGAGCTCGTCTACATCTGACGGCGCGGCCGCCCGTGCGGCGGCGCACATCCGCCTGGTCCATCCCTTCCCGAGCACGCTCGACGGCGTCGTCGTCGCCGGGACGGCGTTGCTGGCCGGGGGAGGGCCTGCCACGGCGGCCTCGCTGGGGTTGTCGATGATCGCCCTGCAGGCATCGATCGGTGCCCTCAACGACGTCCATGACGCGGCCGCCGACGCGGGGCGGCTGCCACCGAAGCCGATCCCTGGCGGATGGGTGTCGATGCGGTCGGCCCGAGCCGTCGTGGGCGGCGGCGCGCTGATCGGCCTGATCCTGGCTGCCGCGAACGGGCCGCTCGTCCTGGTCCTCGCGATCATGGTCCTGGCCATCGGCTATGGCTACGACCTGCTGGCCAAGGGCACGCCCTGGTCGTGGCTGCCGTTCGCGGTCGGCATCCCAATCCTGCCGGTCTTCGGGTGGGTCGGCGCCATCGGCGTCGTCCCCGGTTTCTTCGTCGTCCTGCTGCCGATGGCAACCCTGGCCGGTGCGGCGCTCGCCATCGCCAACGCCCGGGCGGACCTCGAGCGGGACCTCGCGAGTGGATCCTTGTCGGTGGTCACCCGGCTCGGGACAGAGCGGGCCTGGTGGCTCCACGTCGCGCTCTGGACGATCGTCGTGGTCCTCGGCATCGGTTGGCTGGTCCGCACCGGGGCTGCCGCTCCCCTTGTCGCGCTCGTGGGGGTCGCCGGTGGCGGCGTCCTGATGGCCGGGGTTGCGAGCCGTGGTCTCGATCCGGCGGGGCGGGAGCGGGCCTGGGAGGTCGAAGCGGGCGGCGTCGCGGTCGCCCTCGTCGCGTGGTTGGCCGGCGTCCTGGGCTGATCGCCGCCAAACGGATCGGCCGATCGGTCGTTCCCACCACTAGAGTCGACACACCGCCGGGTGACAAGGAGGTCCAGCATCGTGCATCGCCCCATCCGCCAGCTCCGTGGTCTGGCTATCGCCATCGCCGCCCTCGCCCTCTCCGCGGGGTTCGTCCTCGCGGCCCGTCCGGCCGCCATGCCCGACGCCGCAGGTGATGGACTCGCCCGTGCCTCGGAGGCCGCGGGCAAGGTCGTCCCGGTCCGGCCGGAGCATCCGACCGCCCCCGAGACCGGCAACGCTGCCGCCTCGGAGGACACGACGACCGGAAAGGACGATTCGACGGCCGAGGACAGCGACACGGCTGATCCGACGGCGGCGGATGCGGCGGCCGATACGCACGGCTCGTTCGTGTCCGACGCAGCCAGGGCGGATACCCCGGCCGGATTCGACAACCACGGCCAGTACGTCCGGACGATCGCCCAGGGCGACGACGGCAAGCCCGCCGCCGCGTCGACCGGGGAGGCGGCCTCGACGGCGGGTCGCGCCAACAAGCCGGCCGCTCCGGCATCGACAGGCCACGGCCATTCCGATGCCGCACGGGCAGCGCATCCGTAGGCCGCGCAGCGACCCGAAGCACGAAGCCGGCGCCCATCGGGCGCCGGCTTCTTCTGTCGAGCTGGGTTGGGGCGCGCTGGTCAGTCGCCCGTGTCGCCGCTCCGGACCAAAGCGATGGCGTTCTCCAGGCGGAGCTTGGCGATCGTCAGGTACTTGGCGAGGTTCGCCCGGTCGACGTCCGGGATCGATCGGACGGCGTCCGGGCTGCGCAGGACAGCGACCAGGTCCTCGAGCGCGTCGCTGAGCGAGGCCTTGGCGTTCACCAGCGAGTCGTCGCTGAGCTCTCGTGTCGGTCGCGGCCGGAACGCGGCGTCGCCGTCGGTCGACTCGGTGGCATCGTCAAGTACCGGTGCGCTGCCCTCGGACTCGATTGAGTCCGGCGCGAGCCCGTCCGCGATGCGTGGCTGTCGGGCCCGACGTCCCTCGATCTTGTCCCGGAGCTTGACCAGCGTCAGCTCGCCGCGGGCGACCTGATCGGCCAGTCGACGTCGCTTCTTCGGGTCGTCGACCTTCATCAGCTCGTAGGCGTGCGACAACGTGTCTTTGCGCAAGGACACCAGCGCCCGGACCTCTTCCGGGGCGTCGGCCAGGCGGAGTCGGTTCTCGAGGTAGCCCTTGTCCTTGCCGATCTTGTCCGCCAATTTGCGGATGCTGTAGCCGTGCTCACGGACCATCCGGTCGTACATCGCGGCTTCATCCAGTGGCGAGATGTCCTCGCGCTGGAGGTTCTCGATGATCGAGATCTCGAGGGCGGTGTCGTCGTCGATCTCCTCGATCAGCGCCGGGATCGATGCGAGGCCCGCCAGGGTCGATGCGCGCCAGCGACGTTCACCGGCGATGAGTTGGTAGCGATTCGGTCCGATGGGACGGACGAGGATCGGTTGGAGGACGCCGTGCTCGCGGATGGACGCCGCGAGCTCGTCGAGCGTCTCTTGGTTGAACGCCAGACGCGGCTGTTGCGGGTTGGCTTCGATGTGGTCGATGGGCACGATACGGACACCGACGCTGCGGGTCGGCGAATCGGGCGACAGCAAACTGACGATCGCAGGGGAGAGCTCCCGCTCCTCGGACAGCCGGCGGGCGGCCGCCGCGCGGAAATCAGGACGAGCCAAGGTCGACCACCTCCCGTGCCAGCTCGCGATAGGTGCGAGCCGCTTCGCTGGCCCCGGCATATGACGTGATGGGGCAGCCCACCAGCGGAGCCTCGCCGAGCTTGACCGTGTTGCGAACGATGCTGGCGAAGACGTGATGGTCGCCGACGACGCGCAGTTCGTCGAGCATGTCGCGCGCGAGATTGGTCCGACCGTCGTAGAACGTGGGCAGCAGGCCCAGGATCCGCAGGTCGCGGTTGAGCTTCAGGCGGATGGCGTTGATGACCTTGACCAGGTTCGTGAGGCCCTTCATCGCGTAGTACTGGGTCTGGACCGGGATGATCACTCCGTTTGCCGCCACCAGGCCGTTGACCGTCAGCAGCCCGAGGTTCGGTGGGCAGTCGATGAGGACGTAGTCGTAGCGGTCGACCTGGCCCTCGAGCGCCTCGCGCAGGATCTGCTCGCGTCCGAGGGCGGTGAACAATTCGCCCTCTGTTGATGCGAGGTCGATGTGGGCGGGAGCGACATCGATCCCGGCGCTGTCGGTGGCGAGGATGACGTCACCGAGGGTGGACCGGCCATCGGCGAGCACGTCGGCCATCGAGCGCTCGACCGTGTTGAGGTTGATCCCGAGTCCGGCGGTGAGGTTCGCCTGGGGGTCCATGTCGATGCACAGGACCTGATATCCCTCTTCCGCGAGCGCACCGGCAAGGTTGATCGCCGTCGTCGTCTTGCCGACGCCGCCCTTTTGATTCGCGATCGCGATCACATTGGTCACCGGGGCATCACCTCAACATCGGGCGTGGATGGGCACGTCATCGCGGGACGCACGCGCGGGGAAGCCCGGTCATGCTACTCCAGCAGCCGTTGTTGCGAGCACCGGTTTATCCACACGCATCGCGAGTTGTTCACCATTTCGGTGGATAACTGTGGCCCGTATGATGCACGCTGTCCGTGCGCAAAGACATGCCGACGCCTGGAGGTTCGCGAGTTGTCGACGAATGAGGAGCGCCTGTCGCGGCTCGACGCGATGCGCGCACAGGCGATGTTGGGCGGGGGAGCCGATCGGATCGAGCAGCAGCACGAACGCGGGAAGCTCACGGCCCGCGAGCGCCTCGACCTCCTGCTCGACGCCGGGTCGTTCATCGAGTTCGACGCATTCGTCACGAATCGCAACGGCGATCCGCAGTCGTCGTTCCTCGGCGATGGTGTCGTCACCGGGCACGGCACGATCGATGGCCGACTGGTGTTCGTGTTCAGCCAGGACTTCACGGTCTACGGCGGATCGCTGTCCGAGGCGTATGCCGAGAAGATCTGCAAGGTCATGGACCTGGCGATGAAGGTCGGCGCGCCGATCATCGGCCTCAACGACTCGGGCGGTGCGCGGATCCAGGAGGGGGTCGTCTCGCTCGGGGGCTACGCCGACATCTTCCTGCGCAACACGCTGGCCTCCGGGGTCGTGCCCCAGCTGTCGGTGGTCATGGGGCCGTGCGCCGGCGGGGCGGTCTACTCGCCGGCCATCACCGACTTCACGATCATGGTCGAAGGCACGAGCTACATGTTCGTCACCGGACCGAACGTGGTGAAGTCGGTGACCCACGAGGACGTGGATGCCGAGCGACTGGGTGGGGCGATCACCCACACGACACGAAGCGGCGTCGCGCACCTCGCGGCGCCCGACGAGGCCGAGGCCCTGGCCGCGGCTCGCCGGATCCTTGGCCACCTGCCCCAGAACAATCTGGCCGATCCGCCCGTCGTCGCCACGTCCGACCCGGTCGATCGACGCGACGCCGCGCTCGACACGATCGTGCCCGACGATCCATCGACGGCCTACGACATGCACGGCGTCATCGAGCGCATCGTCGACGACGCCGACTTCCTCGAGATCCAGCCCGGCTGGGCGCAGAACATCATCACCGGGTTCGCCCGGCTCGGAGGTCGGAGCATCGGCATCGTCGCGCAGCAACCGGCCGTGCTCGCCGGGGCCCTCGACATCGATGCCTCGACGAAGGCGGCTCGCTTCGTCCGGACGTGCGACTGCTTCAACGTGCCGTTGCTGACCCTGGTCGACGTCCCCGGGTTCATGCCCGGCGTCGGGCAGGAACACGGCGGCATCATCCGCCACGGGGCGAAGCTGCTGTTCGCCTATTGCGAAGCCACGGTCCCGAAACTCACGGTCATCACCCGCAAGGCGTACGGCGGGGCGTACGACGTCATGTCGAGCAAGCATGTCCGCGGCGACATCAACCTCGCCTGGCCGACGGCCGAGATCGCGGTGATGGGCGCGGCGGGTGCGGTCAACATCCTGTCGCGTGACGCCATCGCCGCTGCGCCGGACCCGGACGCCGAGCGTGCGCGCCTGGTCGCCGAATACGAGGAACGCTTCGCCAACCCGTACGAGGCGGCGGCGCGCGGCTACGTCGACGACGTCATTCGTCCGTCCGACACGCGCCCGCGTCTCATCGCCGCACTGGAGATGCTCGCCGACAAGCGCGATACCAATCCCCCGAAGAAGCACGGCAACATCCCGCTATGACGACCGCCCCGCGCGTCGAACCGGACGTGTCCTTGCGCAAAGACGCGCCGCCGTTCGAGCGGATCCTGATCGCCAATCGTGGCGAGATCGCGCTCCGGATCATCCGGACGTGTCGCGACCTCGGCGTGCAGACCGTGGCCGTCTATTCGGACGCCGATCGGCACGCCGCTCATGTCGAGGCGGCCGATGTCGCGGTCCGCATCGGGCCTGCGCCGGCAGCCGAGAGCTATCTGCGCCCGGACGCGATCATCGACGCAGCGCTGTCGACGGGCGCTCGGGCCATCCATCCGGGCTACGGCTTCCTGTCGGAGCGGGCGATGTTCGCGCGCCAGGTGGCCGACGCCGGCGTCGTCTTCATCGGGCCGAGCGTTCGGGCGCTCGAATCGCTGGGCGACAAGCTGGCCGCCCGTCGGTCCGCGGACGCGGCCGGCGTCGCGGTCGTGCCCGGCACGTGGGAGCCCGCGCGATTCGGCGATGACGCGGAGACCGACCATTCGCTCGCCGACGCCGAACGAGTGGGCTATCCACTCCTCGTCAAGGCGACGGCCGGGGGAGGGGGTCGGGGGATGCGTCGGGTGGTGAGCGCGCACGAACTGCCGGCGGCCCTCGCCGCCGGGTCGGCGGAGGCGCTCGCGGCGTTCGGTGATGGGTCGGTCTATCTGGAGCGCGAGGTTCGGCCGGCGCGCCACATCGAGGTGCAGCTGCTCGGCGACGACCACGGATCGCTCGTCGCCCTCGGAGAGCGTGACTGCTCCGTCCAGCGACGTCATCAGAAGCTCGTCGAGGAAGCTCCCGCCCCCGGACTCACACCGACCGAGCGCGCGGACCTGCACGCGATGGCCGTTCGCGCAGCGACCGCAGCCGAGCTCAGCAACGCCGCCACCGCGGAATTCCTGTTCGATCGGGATCGACGGTTCTGGTTCCTGGAGGTCAACGCCCGGCTTCAGGTCGAGCACGGCGTGACCGAGCTGGTGACCGGGCTCGACCTCGTGGCGGAGCAGCTGTGGATCGCCGCCGGCGAGCCGCTGTCCGCGGCCGTGCTCGCGGTAGCGTCCGAGGCAAGCGCGCCACGTCGACACGCCATCGAAGTGCGCCTCTCGGCGGAGGACCCGGCCCGCGAGTTCGCGGCCAGCCCGGGGACCGTCGGGCGCTGGGTGATGCCCGGCGGACCGGGCGTGCGCGTCGACACGGCGCTTCGACCGGGCGATCGGATCCCACCCGATTACGACCCGATGGTCGCGAAGATCATGACCGTCGGCGAGGATCGCGATGGCGCTCTGGCACGGATGCGTCGTGCCCTCGATGAGGTCGAGGTGACCGGCGTCCAGACGACGCTGCCATTCCATCGCGTCCTTCTCGGCGATCCTGCCTTCGTCGACGTCATCGACCTGTCCACCGATCGCGTCGCATCGCATTGGGACGGGGAAGCCGCTCGGTCGCACGCCTTCGAGGCTGCGGCCGTGGCCGCAGCCGATGCCGCGGCACGCGCAGGACAGGCCGCGCCGCCGGATGCCGGCGGTCAACGCCCAGCCGCAGCGACCCCGTCTTTGCGCAAAGACGGGTCTGCCGGGGGTTGGCGTGCGGCCGGTCGTGCCGCCGCCACCGGGCGGTGGCCGCGATGACCGACCCCGGACGCAATGACCGCGTGCCGGTGGCGGGCGCAGTCCGGGTCACGGCGACGGCCCGGACGGCACACCCGGGCGATCCCGTCGTGGTCGTCGATCCCTCGGAGGCAGCCGGGACCCCGACCCGTCGCCGGGCCGTGGTGGGCAGCATCGGACGGTTCGACGCAGCGGGTCGGCGCACGGTCGAGGTCGTGATCGACGGCTGGCGGTTCGAATTCGAGGTCGAGGACGCGGCTCGCGCCGCGCTGCGCGAACGAGCCACGCGTGGCCGCGGCACCTCCACCGGGGCTGGTGGGCCGCTCGAGATCCGTGCCATCATCCCGGGCAGGATCGCGGCCGTCCCCGTGGAGCCGGGCGTCGCGGTCGAGGCTGGTCAGACGCTCATGATCGTGGAGGCGATGAAGATGCAGAACGAGCTCCGCGCGCCTCGGGCCGGGGTCGTCGCGCGGATCGCGGTCGCCGCCGGGCAGACCGTCGAGCTCGGAGATCTCCTGGTCGTCGTCGCGTGACCGAGGAGCGGCGCCCGCTCGATCGACCCGAACGCCCGACGGGGGAGGGGCAGGATCCCGGTCGGGCCGCCTGGCGCGCGTCGCTGCGAGCGCGGGCCGTCGCGTCCGCCGCCGAACGGCGCGACCCGTTCGTCACCTCGTCCGGCATCGAGATCCGGGATCTGTACACCCCGGCCGACACCGCCGGGCTCGACGAGGACCGTGACCTCGGGCGGCCGGGTGCGTACCCGTTCACCCGCGGCGTCCAGCCCACGATGTACCGGAGCCGGTTCTGGACGATGCGGCAGTACGCGGGGTTCGCCACCGCCGAGGAGACGAATCGACGGTTCCGCTATCTCCTCGAGCAGGGTCAGACGGGGCTGTCGGTCGCCTTCGACCTGCCGACCCAGATGGGCTACGACTCGGACGCGCCCGAGGCCGACGGGGAGGTCGGCCGCGTCGGCGTGCCGATCAGCAGCCTGGCCGACATGGCCGTGCTGGTCGAGGGACTGCCCCTCGGCGACGTCAGCACGAGCATGACGATCAACGCAACGGCGCCGATCCTGCTCGCGCTGTACGTGGCCGCGGCCGAGGGCCAGGGGGTCACGCGCGAGCGGATCGGCGGCACGACCCAGAACGACATCCTCAAGGAGTACATCGCGCGCGGGACGTACATCTTCCCGCCACGCCCGTCGATGCGCCTCGTCACCGATGTGTTCGAGTTCTGCGCGAGAGAGCTGCCACGCTGGAACACCATCTCGATCAGCGGCTATCACATGCGTGAAGCGGGTGCTACGGCCGCCCAGGAGCTGGCCTTCACCCTGGCTGACGCGATGGCCTATGTCGAGGCAGCGGTCGACCGCGGGCTCGACGTCGACGAGTTCGCCGGGCGCCTGTCGTTCTTCTTCGCCGCCTGGTCGGAGCTGTTCGAAGAGGTCGCCAAGTTCCGCGTCGCCCGGCGGATGTGGGCGACGATCATGCGTGAGCGGTTCGGCGCGACGAACCCACGCTCGATGATGTGTCGCTTCCACGTCCAGACCGCGGGCTCGAGCCTGACCGCCCAGTCGATCGACAACAACGTCGTGCGGACGACGGTCCAGGCACTCGCCGCCGTGCTCGGCGGGGCACAGAGCCTGCACACGAACTCGCGGGACGAGGCGCTCGCGCTGCCGACCGAGGAGGCGGCCCGACTGGCGCTCCGCACCCAGCAGATCCTGGCCTACGAGGCGGGGGTGACCGAGACGCCCGACCCGCTGGCGGGCTCGTACTACGTCGAGAGCCTGTCGAACGAGCTGGAGGCGGCGGCGTGGACCTATCTCGACGAGATCGAATCGCTCGGTGGGACGCTGGCGGCGATCGAGCGCGGGTTCCAGCAGCGTGAGATCCAGGAAGCCGCCTACCGCGTCCAGCGCGCGGTCGACAGCGGCGAGCAGGTCGTCGTCGGCGTCAACCGGTTCCGCGACGACGAGGTCACGACGCCGCCGACCCACCGGATCGATCCCGACGGCGAGCGGCGCCAGGTCGAGCGTGTCCGGCGGGTCCGGGCCGAGCGCTCGGC
>DAIUES010000062.1:0-11716 GCA_036844985.1 Candidatus Limnocylindrales bacterium | reverse complement strand
CTGGTCATCGACCTGGAAGCGCAGGTTCGCGTCCGGCGGGACGCACAGCTCCATCGCTCCGGCATTGGCCGACAGCGAGCCGGTGACCGGCCCGTTGCCCAGGCTCAGTCGCAGGCGACCGGCGTTCATCGACACCTCCACCTGGGCGACCGCTGCCTGCGACGCGTTGACCCGCAGATCCCCGGCGTTGAAGTCGGCGCTGAAATGGGACAGTTCCGCGGTGCTGAGGTCGATCGTGCCCGCCGTCGCGTTCGATGTGATCGACATGTCGCCGAGCTGATCGACCGGCAGGCGGACGGTCCAGTCCTCGCCGTGCAGCCCGAAGCCCTTCGGCGACTCGATCGTCAGGTTCGAGTCCGATCCGCTGATGTTCGGGGCTTCGCCCCGATACCCGGCCCGGACATCCCAGTCGCTGCCGGACACGACCGAAACGTCGAACTTGCCGCAGTCGAGGTCGAACCGAACGGAGGCCGGGGCATTGAACGTCCCGCTCTGCTCGGCGACCTGATCGGCGCCACGGCCGGGGTTCGCACAGTCGCCCACGTTGCTGATGAACCCGGTGCCCGATGCGAACGCGCCGCCGACGACGAGTCCGAGGGCGATGGCCGCGATGCTCGTGCCGACCAGCCCGGCCCGACTCCGCCCGAGGATGAGCGCGATGCCCAGGGCGACGAGCAGCAGCGGCCACAGTCGCCAGGCGTCGGCGACCTGCGCCGCGTCGAGGGTGCCGGCCCGCACGAGGAGCGGCAGGACGCCCACGGGAATCAGGAACAGGCCCCAGAACAGGAGGCCACGTCGGATGCGCATGTCAGCCTCGCTTGCGATCGGTCGGTGGATCGGGCCGACGTGGGACAAGGGCGGTCGGCGCACCGATCGCGCCCATCATCAGCCCGACCATCCGGCCACGCATCGGCCGAATGTCATGAAATCGAGGCTGATCGCTGGCGAGCCGGGTGGGATTCGAACCCACGACCAAAGGATTAAAAGTCCCCTGCTCTGACCACTGAGCTACCGGCCCGCGGGGAACGTAGCACGTTCCGTGGCTCCGTCGGGCAGGTCGACACGCCGGCCCTCCGGCCAGCCGGCGACGACGACCGCTGCGCCCCACGCGACGGCAGCCACCGACCACCCGGGGCCGACGCCGCCGACGGCGCCCGGCCAGCCGAATGACACGATCCCGAGATAGGCCGCCGTGATCCCGACGCTCAGGGCCAGCACCCAACGGCCCACCGGCCAGGCGGCGGCGAGCAGGCCGAGGGCGACGAGCGCCAGGCCGAGTGCGCCCTGGACCGCGTCGTGGTCGATGCCGAGCGTCAGGTCGACGGGCGCATCCATCCGGTCGAGTCCGATCATCCGCCACGCGTACGCGAGCCACGGGATGGCGCCGATCAGCACGATCGCAAGCAGCGGCATCGACCACCGGACCCGAACGATCGGCGGCGTATCGGCCGACCGCGACAGCCCTCCGCGCGCCAGCCAGCCCACGATGGCCGCCTCGACCACGATCAGCCCGGCGAGGGCGGCGAGACGCGGCTCGCTGGTCAGCACGGCCGCGACCACCAGCGTGGCCGCGGCGATCCCCAGCTGCGCGAGCGCCACGGCCAGCCGGCCCGGCGCTGCCGCGACGAGGAGGAACGGGCCGGCCACGATGACCGTGAAGAACAGGCCCCAGCCCGCCTCGAGCACCTGCGGCCAGTCGGGCGACCACGTCACGGCGAGGTCGATCAGGCCGAAGCCCGGCAGCACGAGCCAGCCGAGCGCCGACACGATCGCCACGATACGGGCGACGCGGAGCCGCATCATGCGTCTCCGGCGTCGTGCTCGACCGCGTCGGGGAAGCGCGCTCGAATGGCCGCCAGCACGTCACCCAGCACGGCGTCCGCCGGCCGGTCGACGTCGACGACCACGCCATCCTCGTCGGCTGTCAGCGGTTCCAGCGCGTCGAACTGGGACTGCAGCAGCACCGGCGGCATGAAGTGGTCGCGCGCCGTCATCCGCTCCAGGAGGACGCCTGCCGGCGCGGCCAGCTGGACGAAGAAGGTCGCACCGCCCGGGACCGCGGCGCGCAGCAGATCGCGATACATCCGGCGCAACGCCGATGCCGCGACCACCGTCGATCGTCGCTCGGCATCCCGCTCGGCGGTCAGCCCGCCGAGCGCCTCCAGCCACGGGATGCGGTCCTCGTCGGTCAACGGGATGCCGGCCCGCATCTTGGCGATGTTCACCGCCGGATGGACGGCGTCGCCCTCGATGAAGACCCAGTCGAGCGCAGCGGCCAGCGCCGCCCCGATCGACGTCTTGCCGGTGCCGGTCACGCCCATCACCACGACGTGTGCCGGTCGTCCGCTGCTCACGCGGGTGGAGGCACCTCGGTCGGAAGTGGCTCGCCACGCACTCCGGCGAGCAGGTTCGCGGCCGCCATGGCTGCCATCTTGCCCCGTGTCGCCCGGGATGCCGACGCGATGTGGGGCATGATCAGGCAGTTGTCGAGGTCGAGCAGCGGATCGTCCATCGCCATCGGCTCGGGGTCGGTGACATCGAGCGCCGCACCAGCGATGACGCCATCGCGCAGCGCATCGGCCAGCGCGATCTGGTCGACCACCGGGCCGCGCGAGGTGTTGATCAGGATCGCGGTCGGCTTCATGAGCGCCAGGGTCGAGGCGTTGATGAGGTGGCGGGTCACGTCCGACAGGTTGACGTGGAGCGACACGAAGTCGGCCCGCGGCAGCAGCTCCTCGAGCGGCAGGTACGTCGCGCCGAGCGGACCGCTGACGTCGTCCGGCAGTTGCTGGAGGTCGTGGTAGAGGACCTCCATCCCGAACCCGTTGGCCCGACGCGCCACGGCCTGGCCGATGCGCCCGAAGCCGACGATGCCGATCGTCGCGCCGTGGACGTCCTCACCGAGCAGCAGCATCGGACCCCACGTCTGCCAGTGGCCGGCACGGACATAGCGGTCGCCCTCGGGCAGGCGCCGGGCCGCGGCCATGAGCAACGCGAAGGCGAGGTCGGCGGTCGTGTCGGTCAGCACCCCCGGCGTGTTGCCGACCGGGATGCCGCGCCGGGCGCAGGCCGCGACGTCGACGTTGTCGAAGCCGACGGCGTAGTTCGACACGACCCGCAGCTGCGGCCCGGCTGCGTCGAGGAACTCGTCATCGACCCGGTCAGTGAGCAGGGTCAGGACACCGTCGCAGCCCGCGACGCGGCGCAACAGCTCGTCCCGGGGCGGTGGCAGCTCGTGCTGCCAGAGGTCGACATCGCAGGTTCGTCGGATGGCCGCCAGCCCCTCGTCGGGGATGATCCGGGTGACGAACACCCGCGGTCGCGCCGACGGGCCGGACGCGGATCCGGACCTGCCGCCGTCAGCCACGATCGAGCCCCTCCACGAAGCGCGCGATGCGGCCCAGGGCCTCGGTCAGGTTCTCTCGGGAATTCGCGTACGAGATCCGGATGTGCTCGGTGCCGATGTGACCGAAGGCCGTGCCCGCCAGCACGCACACGCCCGCCTCGTGGAGCAGCCGGTCGGCCATCTCGCCGCCGGTGAGGCCCGTGCCGGCGATCGACGGGAACGCGTAGAACGCCCCGACCGGCGTCGCGCAACGGACGCCCGGGATCGCGTTCAGGCCCTCGACCAGGAGGTCGCGCCGGGCCTTGAACTCGACGACCATCGCCTCGACATCGTCCTGCGGACCGACGAGTGCCTCGACCGCGCCCACCTGTGCGAAGGTCGGCGCGCAACTGATCGTGTTGATCAGCAGCTGACCGTACATCTCGATGAGCGACGGCGGGACCACCGCATAGCCCAGTCGCCAGCCGGTCATCGCGAACGTCTTCGAGAAGCCGTCGAGGATGATCGTCCGCTCGGCCATGCCCGGTAGCGACGCGATCGACACGTGCTCCGCGCCGTCGTACAGGATGCGGCCGTAGATCTCGTCGGCGACGACCCACAGGTCGTGCTCGATCGCCAGCGCCGAGATCCGTTCGAGGTCGTCGCGGGTCAGGACGCCGCCGGTCGGGTTGGCCGGGGAGTTGATGAACAGGAGCCGCGTCCGGGGCGTGATGAGCGACGCCAGCTCGTCGACGTCGAGCCGGAAGTCACGCTCCATCCGGATCGGGATGCCGACCGGGGTCGCGCCGACGAAGCGGGTCAGCGATTCGTAGATCGGGTAGCCCGGATCTGGGACGAGGACCTCGTCGCCGGGGTCGACCAGCCCGAGGATGGCGTACAGCATCACGCCCTTGCCGCCGACCGTCACGAACACCTGCGACGGATCGGCCTCGACGTGCTTGCGCGCGGCGACGTCGGCGGCGATGGCCTCGCGCAGGGCGGGGATCCCCGCGAACGGCGCGTAATGGGTCGCTCCGTCGTCGAGCGCGCGCTTGGCCGCCGCACGGACGTTGGCCGGCGTGTCGAAGTCGGGCTCGCCGATCTGGAGGTGGATGATCGACCGACCCTGGGCCTCGAGCGCCCGGGCCCGCGCGCTGACCTCGAAGGCGCTTTCGGTCCCGATGGCGGCCATCCGGGCGGCGATGTGGCGGGCGGTCGATACGGTCATCGGGATACCTCCGGGTCAGGGCAGCAGCGAGCGGATGGCGAACGTGACGTTGGCCGGCCGCTCGGCCAACCGACGCATGTACCAGGGATACCAGTGCGCACCGTACGCGATGAGGGTCTGGACGCGATAGCCCTCCTTTGCCAGCCGGGACTGCTCACGGCTGCGGATCCCGTACAGCATCTCGACCTCGAAGCCATCGCGGCCGATGCCGGCCGGGGCGACCTGCTCGGCGATCTGCTCGATGAGGGCCACGTCGTGGGTGCCCAGGCCCAATCGGATCGGTCGACCCCGGCCACCCTTGAGGAAGTCGACCGCCAGCCCGACGTAGTTGGCATCGACCTGGCGCTTGTCGCGATAGGCGATCGCCGCGGGCTCGTCATAGGCACCCTTGACGAGACGGATGGCCGGGTCGAGCGGGCGGAGCCGTTCGATGTCGGCGGCGGTCCGGCGCAGATACGACTGGAGGCAGATCCCGGTCCGCGGCTGGACCGCCCGCAACCGCTCATACAGGCGAATGGTGGGCTCGACGTAGGCGCTGCCCTCCATGTCGATCCACAGGTACGAGCCGGTCGTGGCGGCGTGCTCCGCGAGCCGGACCAGGTGCGCCAGGGCGCGGTCCTCGTCGTGGTCGAGGCCGAGCTGGGTCGGCTTGACCGACACCTCGCCCCTGTAGCCACGGGCCGCGATCGCGTCGTACACGCCGATGTAGTGGTCGGCGACGGCGTCGGCCTCATCGAGGCTGGCCAGGTTCTCGCCGAGCTTGGTGTACATCGTGCCGATGCCGGCCGCCTCGAGCGGTGCCGCGGCCTCGAGGGCGGACTCGAGGCTCTCGCCCGGCATGAACCGGCGCACGGCGCGCTGCATGAACCGGAAGCGCGGCAGGCGCTCCTTCAACCAGCCGTTCCGGGCGGCCCACAGGAACACACGACGCATCACGGCAGACTCCTCACCATGCCCCCATCGATGGGCACGATCGCGCCACTCACGTACGACGCGGCCGGCGACAGCAGGAACGCCCCGACCCGACCGACCTCGGGCGGCGCTCCGTAGCGCCCGAGCGGGATGCGGGCGATGACGGCCGCCCGGATGTCGTCGGCTGGGGTGCCGGTCCGCGCGGCGGTGGCGGCGTCGAGCTGGGCGATCCGGTCGGTGGCGACCCGCCCCGGCGCGATCCCGTTGATGCGGATCGGGGCGATCTCGGCGGTCAGCGACTTGACCAGACCGGCCAGGCCCGGGCGCAGCACGTTCGACGTCGTCAGGCCGGGGATCGGCTCCCGCGCCGACGACGACAGGATGATGAGGATGCTCGGTCGGTCGCTGGCGCGCAGGTGCGGCAGGGCGGACCGGATGAGGCGCAGGGCACCGCGCAGGGTGCCGTCGATGGCCCGCTCCCAGGCGTCCTCGTCGAGTTCCTCGAATGTGCCCGGCGGCGGCCCACCGGAGTTCACGAGCAACAGATCGAGGCCGCCGAACGCCGCGACCGTGCGCTCGATCGCCGAGGATGGGCCGTCGGACGTGGCCAGATCCGTGTCGACGGCGATGGCGCCCGGCAGCCGCTTGGCCGCCGCGTCCAGGCGGTCCGACCCCCGGGCAACCAGCGCGACCCGTGCCCCTTCGGCGGCGAGGGCGGCCCCGATGGCGCCACCGAGGCCGCCCGATCCACCGCCCACGAGCGCCCGAGCGCCGGCAAGCCCCAGGTCCATCGCGTTCGCTCGCTCCTCCGTCCAGGCCGCGCCGTGGCGTGTCGCCGGCGGCTGCGCGGGGCCTGCTCCGGGTCCGATGGTACGCGACCGGAGCCTCCCCACGGGCCGTCCTCGGCGAAGTCGGGCTAGAATCCGCCGGACATGAGCCGATCCTTCGATATCGACGCCGCCAACGAGGCCCTCGTCGAGGTCGCCCCGCTCCTCGCCACGCTGTCGGACCAGCGCTCCGAGCTGATCCGATTGCGCGATCGGACCCTGGCCGCGCACGCCTCGGCGACGTCGGGCGGCGGTCCGGGCCTCGACGAGGCCGAGGCCCAGCGGATCCGCCTGCGGATGCAGGGCATCGTCGATCAGATGGCCGCCGCGGTCGCACGGATCGATGCGCTGGGGATCCACCTGCGCGACATCGAGCGTGGCCTCATCGACTTCCCGGCGCTCGTCGCCGGCCGTCCGGTGTTCCTGTGCTGGGAGCTGGGCGAGTCCGACGTCGCGTTCTGGCACGAGGTCGAGACGGGCTACGGCTCGCGCCGGCCGCTCATCGAGCTGGCGTGACCGGAGAACGATCCACCGCCGGATCGACAGCGGCGCGGGCCGGTCGCAGATACGTGGTCGGACCGGACGGACGCGCCAAGGCCTATCGGCCGCTGCCGGCAAGCACGCGCATCGCTGCGGTCGTGGCCGGGCTCGATGCCTACGCCAACGGGGACTTCTTCGAGGCGCACGAGCACATGGAGCCGGCCTGGATGGGCACCGCCGACCCGGCCGAGCGAGCGCTGATCCAGGGGCTCATCAAGGTGGCCGCCGCCGATGTCCACGCCGTCCGCGGCAACGCTCGCGGGGTCGTTCGCAACCTCGAGGGTGCGCGCGATCGACTCCGGTCCGCGTCGACCGATGGTCGCATCACCGGCATCGATCTCGACGTGGCTGCGCTGCTGGCCGATATCGATGCCCGCTTGGCCGCCGGGTCCGAACGCTCGAGCGGCCCGATGCGCATCTCCTGGAGGCGGCGATGAACGAGCGACCGACCATCCCCGCGATCGACGTCGTCGAGGCCGATCGTCGGCTCCGCGAGGACACCGACCGGCCACTGCTCATCGACGTGCGCGAGCCGCACGAGTTCAGCGCGGTGCGGGCGCCGGGCGCGGTGCTGCTGCCGATGTCGACGTTCGTGGCCCGCGTCGGCGAGCTGCCGGCCGATCGGCCGCTGCTGATCATCTGCCACGTCGGCGGCCGATCGGCGTCGGTGACGGGCTACCTCGTGGCGTCCGGCCGGACCGACGTGGTCAACGTCGCCGGCGGCATGGATGCCTGGGAACGTGCGGGCCTGCCGGTCCGGCGCGGGACAGCCCAGCCGGGCGAGGGCGACCTGCCGATCTGACGAACGCGGGGGTCTGAGCCCGCGGCGTCGGTCAGCCGCGGCGCAGCACGCGCGCCACGACGCGGCGCGCCTGCTCCTTGTGCGCGAAGGCCCAGCCGATGAGCAGCAGGATGACGAAGTCGAGCGTGCCCGCGCCCGCCGCATTCAGGTAGCCGAGCTGCTGCCCGATCTCCCCGTCGATCTTGAGGCCGGGCACGGTCGCCCCGACCAGCCCCAGCTGGAAGAACGGCGACTGGGGGGCGGTGTTCGCGCGTGCGCTCGAGGTCAGCACGGTGCCATTGGAGTCGCCGCCGACGATGACGGCGTTGGGCCCGGTCACGAACGCGCTCCCCCCGACCAAGCCGGCCGGGAGATCGCTCGCCGGGAGGTGCTTCCACTCGGGAATGTCACCGCCGTTGGTGGGCTCGGCCCAGTACAGCTCGGTGCGCTGCCCGGCGGCGTTGGCGCCGCCCACGAGATAGAGCGCACCGTTGGCGCTCCAACCGGCGGGGTTGTCGCGGGCATCGGGCAGGTTGGCGGCATCGCTGACATCCCAGCGGACCACCTTGCCCGCATCCGGGTTGGCGGGCAGACCTGCCGCCGCCGCCAACCCGAGGACGCCGCGCTGGACGGCGCCGACCGGACCGCTGGCGTCGTGGCCGCCGTAGACCCACACGAAGTCGCCGATGATCGCGGCCAGGGCGTCGGCCTGCGCCCGCTGCATCGGTGCCTGGACCTCCCACTTGCCGAGCGTTCCCTGGGTCGACAGGACGCTCTTCCAGGTGGTGGTCACGGGGCCGCTCGGGCCCTCGCCGCCGATCAGCAGCAGGCCATCCGGAGCGGCCACGACGGCGGCTCCGGCGCGGGCCTCGGGCAGGGCGAGGGCATCGACCGGCTGCCACTCCCCGAGTGCCCCGGTCTGGGCGTCGGGGGTGAGCGAGTAGACCGTGGTCGTCGGGGCGCCGGCGCCGTCGTAGCCACCGAGCGCGTAGATCGTGCCCGACACGGTCACCACGCTCGCGTCGGAGCGGGGCGCTGGCAGCGCTGGCCCGTCGGCCCACTTGTCGAAGTTGCCGGTGCCGGCGACCGAGGACACGTAGACGTTCGACTGCGCGGTCGTCCCATCCGATCCGCCGATGTACAGGATCTTCGTCCCGAGCTGCACGGCCGTGCCATCGGTGCGCGGCGCGGGCAATGCGACCTCGGCCGGCGACGGGTGCCACGGGACGACCGCCCCGACCGGCGCCGGGCACGGCAGCGTCTCGTTGTCGGACGGGCACAGGTTGACCGGTGACCAGGCGAGCACGCCGAGCTCGACGGTCCGGTTGACGGTCAGGTAGTAGGCGCGATCGGGGATGTACCCGAGCATCAGGATGATGATGATCAGCCACACGAAGGCCTTGACCCCTGCCCACGCCCAGCCGTCGGCGTCGAGCAGGCCGAACATGGCCCGCTTGCGCGGAACGATCATCCCGGTACCGAGCGCCTGCTGCGCCATCGTCCTCCCATCCTCACCCGGCGTCGGCTGGAGCCGCCGCCGGTCGATCATTGCGCCGTCAGGGTCCCCGTCATGTTCGGATGGACCGTGCACAGGAACTGGTAGGTGCCGGCCGCGAGAGCGGGCACCGCATAGTCGCGCTGTCCGACTCCGGCGAAGATCTCGCCCTTGAATGCCACTGCGCCGGTGCTGTCCTTGATCTCGACGTTGTGCTGGATGCTGGCGTCCTGGTTGTCGAAGCGGATCGTGAACGGGACACCGGCCGGAGCGCTCAGGGTATCGGTCGAGAAGGCCACGTTCTGGGCACTGATCTCGAGGACCGTACCCGACGGGGCGGTCGAGCCTGACGGCGCGGGCGCACCCGACGGTGCCGCCGAGCCCGACGGTGCCGGGGAGCTCGCGAACTCGTCGGACCAGCAGGCGGGATAGGGCGTCGCGCCCGGATCGGGCTTGTAGTTCGGGTCATGCCAGCCGGTGAAGGTCAGGACCTGGCCGGTGATCGGGTCCTTCTTGGGATCGAGGAGGTGCTCATCACGGACGGTGTAGGTGATGTTGTTGGGCGCCAGCAGGAACGCGACCAACTCGTCGATCTGGCGGTAGTTGAGCGGTCCGGGTGGGTGACCCGTGTCCGCCCAGACCGGCATGAGCGAGTTGGCGGTGCCGCACGCCAGACGACCCCCGACGTTGAGGATGTTGCGCAGGTAGTCCTCGTTGAGGTGGTTGAACAGCTTGTCCTGGCGGTTGAGGACCGGGCCGATGCCGCCCTCACCCTTGGAGCCATGACACCGGGCGCAGTTCGCCTGGTAGATGTTGTAGCCACGCTCGACCTTGGTGACCTGCTGGGCGGTGATCTCCTGCTGGAGGCGCGCCTGGGGGCCGATCCCGCCCGGCGCCCCGAGCTCGTAGAACCAGTAGATCGACACGAACAGGATCACCACGACCACGGCCAGGAATCCGACCCAGCGGGCGTTGGCCGACTGGCGCACGACCTGGGCCGCTCGCTCGGGGCCGAACTCGATCTTGCGGATCGAGGGCGCCGCGGTGAATCGGTCGGCGGCGTCGACCTCGGCCGGCGGCCGGGTGGCGGGCAGGCGCTGCTCGGGCTCGAGCCCCTCGGGTTCGCGTCCGGGCGTGTCGGTCATGGATGTCCTCGATCGTCGTCGTGCCGGGTCATGTCGTCAGATGCAGCCGGTCGGCGTGCGGGGCGGGATGATGCCGGGCTGGCCCAGCGCGACGGGCAGCGGCCCGAGCGTGATCTTGCCGGTGTCGACGGTCAGGATGCCTTCGCCGTCGACCGCGATCGAGAAGCGATCCATGCTCCGCGGAGCAGGGCCGTACTGGGCGCCGTCGGCCTTGATGCCCAGGCGGTCGTAGCGCGACCCGTGACACGGGCACTCGAGCCAGAAGTTCTTCAGGCACGGGTTCGGCTTGCAGCCAAGATGCGGGCAGCGCTGGTACAGCGCGCGCACGTTGAGGGCGTGGCCGTCGCCGGTCGTGTCCTCACCGGGCAGGAACCGCTGCTGGGACGGATCGACGAGGATGACGAACGCGCGCGCCTCGGGGTAGTAGGCCGGGAAGCCTTCGTCGATCGGCAGCACGCTGTTCTGGGTCTTGACGTCCTCGAGCGTGCCGATCGGCAGCTTGCCGCCGAAGCCGGCGGACAGGTTGGGCCACAGGAAGCCGATCGTCCCGGCGCTCAGCTCGAGGACCCACAGGCCGAGGCCCGTGCCCAGCGCGGCGCGCAGCAGCTGGCGACGGGACACGCCCGAGACCTGCTCCTTGCGCAGCGACTTGATCGCCTCCTTGGTGAGGGCGGCGGGCTTGGCGATCGGCTCGACGTGGTAGTTGCTCATGCGCGCTCAGCGGTCCTCATCGGTCAGAGGGCGAAGTACATGCCGGGAGCGGTCACGTACGGGATGACGAACGTGTAGCCGGGGCCGCGGAAGAAGATGCCGACGAAGGTCAACACGAGGCCCAGGATGCAGAACAGGGTGAACAGGATGACCGCCGTCTTGCGCTGCGACGGACGGGTGACCAGGATGTCCCCGCGGTCGACATACGGGATCAGCGCCGCTCCGACGAGCACGAACGTGGGGACGAGCACGCCAGCGACCGTGGGATGGAAGTAGGCCAGCAACTCCTGCAGGCCGAGGAAGTACCACGGCGCCTTGGCGACCGCCGGGGTGACATTGCCGTTGGCCAGTTCCTCGAGGGGAGCGTTGATGAACAGGCCCATCAGCAGCAGGAAGATGCTCATGATGCCGGCCGCGAGGAACTCGATGGTCAGCAGGTGCGGCCAGACCATGACCGTGTCGTCGGGTTCCTTCTGGACCCGCACCACCGCGTCCTGCTTGACCAGCGCGAGCAGCCGGTACGGCCGCGCCGACATCGGCACGCGCTGCTTGTCGATCTCGGTCCGCCGGGTCGGATCGACCGGCAGGACCTCGCGCCGTTCGGTCGGCTGCTTCGTATCGGTCATAGCGGCCCCGAGATCCCGCCGTCCTTGCGGATGCGCCAGAAGTGGACGGCGAGGAAGATGGCTGCCACGAGCGGCAGGAACATGATGTGGAGCACGTAGAAGCGCAGCAGCGTGTTCTGGCCGACC
>DAIUES010000061.1:8377-11795 GCA_036844985.1 Candidatus Limnocylindrales bacterium | reverse complement strand
AAGTCCGCGCTCGTCACCGGCGGCTCGCGTGGCATCGGTCGTGCGATCGCCCTCCGCCTCGCGACCCAGGGGGCCGATGTGGCGTTCAGCTACAAGGGCAACGCGGCGGCCGCTGCGGACACGACCGCCGCGATCGAAGCGCTCGGGCGTCGGGCGCTGGCGATCCAGGCCGACGTGTCCGACATCGCGTCGGCAGAGACCGTCGTGTCGGCGACGCTCCAGGCGTTCGGCAAGATCGACATCCTGGTGAACAACGCCGGCATCACCCGCGACGACCTGATCATGCGCATGTCCGAGACCGATTGGCGGGACGTGCTGGAGACGAACCTGTTCGGCGCGTTCTGGATGATCAAGGCCGTGAGCCGACCGATGCTCAAGGCGCGTGGCGGTCGGATCATCAACATGACCTCGGTGTCGGGGCAGGCCGGTCAGACCGGCCAAGCGAACTACAGCGCCGCGAAGGCCGGGCTGATCGGCCTGACCAAGGCCACCGCCCGGGAGCTGGCCTCGCGCGGCATCACGGTCAACGCGGTCGCGCCGGGCTTCGTGCTCACGGAGCTCACCAAGGACCTGCCCGAACCGCTCATGGCCGAGATCACCGCACGCACGCCGCTCGGCCGGTTCGGCACGCCCGAGGAGATCGCCGACGCGGTCGCGTTCCTCGCGTCCGACGAAGCGCGCTACATCACCGGCCAGGTCCTGGCCGTGGATGGTGGCCTGGTCATGATGTGACGGCTGCGGCCACGGCCCGACTGGCCGCGGCCCGGCACCAACGTCCGACACGCCCCGATCGCGGCTCCTGCGCCCGCTCCGACCGCAGCCCCGCCGCAGCAGGAGCCGAACCGAAGCCCTTGTCCGCCAAATCCCCACCCGGTGACGATCAGGCGCGCTCGGAGGTACCAGATCGACCGCGACGCCCTCGCCGAAGCCCGTGGTCGTGCGTGACGGTGCTCGCGGCCGACGGACAGCCGATTTCGGGCCGCGGGGTCTGCCTGATCCCCCGGGGACGGCGATTTGGCGGTCTCGGGACGGCGCCACGGCTCGCGGGCGGCGCTTTGGGAGCCAGCCGCGCCCCTCGGGACCGCGCCCCGTCCAGACGCCGCGCCACCGCTTTGCCTCGCCACTACGCACGATGCCGTAGGACTTCCGTTCGGGGCTCGCGGAACCGATACGCCGCTGGCACCCACGCTCGAGCGTGCCACCATCGAGGTCCATGAGCGCGCGCATCCTTCCCGGGCAGTCGGTCGAGCAGCGACCGATCCCGGTGGCCGAACCGTCACGGCCGTCGCTGTTCCGACGGCTGCTGCCTGGACCCGGCACGCCCGACACCGTCACCGACGCCACACTCGCGCGCCGCGAGAACGGACCCACCACCGCTCCGGCGCCCCGGACCGCCGCGCCACCGACCGCACCCGCCGCGACCGGTCACCCACCGCTTCCCGGATCCGATCGCGACGATGGCGCCCTCGAGGTCGAGCTCGCCGAGCGCCTCGATGCGCTCCTCGGCATCGCGGGTCGGCTCGCCGCTTCGCACGATCGCGAGGACCTGTTTCGCACGATCGTCGACGAGACGAAGCGGGCCCTGCGGGTCGACTACGTGACCATTCGCATCCTCAAGGACGACAAGCTCGTCCTGGCTGCGTGGGCCGGGCTCGATGATGCCGTCGCGGCGAAGCTGCCGACGCTCGAGGCCGCGGGTGGCTGGGCGGGTGACGTGCTGCGCACAGGCCGAGTCGCGGCGTGGACGGTCGACGGCTCCGACGCACCCGCCACGCTCGGCCCCACGACAGACGCGTCAGCCACCTTCGGCGAGGAGCGCTACGAGGGGATCATCGAGTTCGCCGGCGACCTGATCGCTCCGCTCACCCACCACGAGCGGGTCATCGGTGCGCTGTCGGCGGTGACCCGCGAGCCCCGCACCTGGACCGATGCCGACGTGGCCTTCCTGACGACGCTCGCCACCCACGCGGCCATCGCTCTCACCAACGCCGAGTTGTTCCAGGAGACCGAGACGCGCGCCGCGCAACTCACCGTGCTGCAGGCCGTGTCCGGGCGGCTCAGTCGGGCCTCGACCATCGAGGAAGTCGGCCGGACCCTGGTCGAGGAGACGCGGCGCATCATCGAATATCACAACGCCCGCGTGTACCTCATCGAGGAACCGGATCAGGTCGTGCCGATCGCGTTCGAGGGGCGGGTCGGGGCCTACGAGGACGTCGACTTCGATCTCCTGCGCTGCCGGCTGGGGGAGGGCTTCACCGGCTGGGTCGCCGAGCACGGCGAGCCCCTCCTGATCAACGACGCCAACCGCGACCTGCGCGGCCAGACCATCGCCGGCACCGACGACGTCGACGAGTCGATGCTCGTCGTCCCGATGCGCTACGACGGCTTCACGGTCGGCGTCATCACGTTGTCCAAGCTCGGGCTCGACGGCTTCGATGCCGACGACCTGCGCCTGCTGCTGATCCTTGCCGACCATGCCGCCACCGCCGTCGAGTCCGCCCGACTGCTGGCCCGCAGCCAGGAACTCGCCCGCGAGCTCCGGCGCCTGCTCGACATGAGCGGCGAGCTGTCCGAAAGCCTCGATCCGCGGCAGGTCGCGAACCTCATGGCCGGTCACCTCGTCCGCGCGATGGGCGTCGACGAATGCGCGATCAGCTACTGGGACCGCGCGTCGAGCCGAGTCGAATCGCTCGGCTACTACCCGCCCCAGCGGCTCGACGAGATGGAGCCGTACTTCGAGGTGGCGGGCTTCCCGGAGACGCTCAAGGTGCTCGAGCGCGGGATCACGGTCATCGTCGACAGCGAGGACGCGTCGGCCGATCCCGCCGAGGTCGAGCTCCTCCGCCGTGACGGCCTGCGGATGCTGGCGATGCTGCCGCTCGTCGCCAAGGGCCAGGCCATCGGTCTGGTCGAGATGTTCTCGAAGGCCGAGGTCCGCTGGGATGCCCAGCGCCTGGAGCTTGCCCGGACGATGGCCAACGAGGCGGCGATGGCGCTCGAGAACGCGCGGCTCTACGAGGATGCCCGGAAGCTCGCCGACCGGGACCCGCTGACGAGCTTCTACAACCACCGCTATCTGCACGAGCGTCTCGGCGAGGAGATCGTCAGGTCCCAGCGCGGCAAGCGGCCGCTGAGCATGCTCATGCTCGATCTCGACGACTTCAAGCTGGTGAACGACACGTTCGGCCACCTGTTCGGCGACCGCGTCCTCACCTGGGTCGCCGAGCGCATCCGGTCGACCCTGCGCGCATCCGACATCGCCGCCCGCTACGGCGGCGACGAGTTCGCGCTCATCCTGCCCGAGACCGATGCCGCCGACGCCTGCCGTGCGGCCGAGCGCATCCTCGCGGCCTTCGGCGACCACCCGTTCGTCGACGAGCAGCGCGGTTCCGTCCCGATGGCGGTGTCGATCGGGATC
>DAIUES010000061.1:0-8367 GCA_036844985.1 Candidatus Limnocylindrales bacterium | reverse complement strand
GCCGCGGCAGCAGCTGGACCATCGATGGCGTCAGCGCCACGTTCCCGGCCGACGGTCGCACCGCGACCGACATCATCGCCGCGGCCGACAGCGCGCTGTACGCGGTGAAGCGAGCGGGGGGCCATGACGCGGCCAACGCGGGTGACGGTGGCCAGCGCAGTGGGGACGACGCCGCCGCCTGACCGGAACGAACGTACCGGTCACTCGCCGCCATCCGTACTACCCCGCGGGAGTGGACGCGCGGCCTCGGAAGCCGCATCGTGTACTCCCGACGTGAGCCAACCGCACCTGCGCCCCGCGCATCCTGTCGCTCCGTCGGATCCGCGGGTCCGCCGGTCCTGGTGGGTCTTCTCTGCGGCATTCCTCGTGGTCGTCGTCGTGACCCTGTTGCGCGCGCTGGCGGCCGGCGCGGACCCGGGCGATTGGCTGCTGCTCGGCGTGGTCGTGGTGGCCGGAGGCGCGGCGCTCCTCCATGCGTCGGCCGTCTCCGTCCTCGACGCCCGAAGTCGGACCGAGGCGGACTCCTTCGCCCGCATCCTCAGCGGTCTGTCCCGTTCGGTGTCGCCCGACGCGATCGTCGATGCCATCGTCGAGGAGCTCGGCGAGGCCACCGGCGCCGACCATATCGTGGTGGTTCGGCGGCGACGGGACGCGCCATCGCTCGAGGCGCGCCTGGTCAGCAGCCACCCGGGTGTCCCGGAGCACTCGACGCCGTTGCCCGCAAGCGACCTCGACGACGCCATCCGCGGTCGAACGGCGACGCCCACCCAGGTGGCCGATCGCATCGCCCGCCGCGTCGGCGATGTCTATGGCCTGACCCAGGTCCTGGCCGCGCCGCTGACCACGCCCGATGGCGTCGTCGGGGCCATCGTCCTGTCGCGCCGTGTCGCATCGGCCTGGCCGGAGGCGACCCGGCGCATCCTCGGCGCGGCCGCCATCGAGGCGTCCGCGGCCCTCGCCCGGGCCTACTCGCATCGCGCCGCCGAGGCGCGTGCCTCGACCGACGCCCTGACCGGGCTGCCGAACCGGCACTACTTCGAGGAGTTCGTGTCGCTCCTCGCGCAGCGCCGACGAGCCGGTGACGCGGTCGGCATCCTGATGGTCGACATCGACCGGTTCAAGGCCCTCAACGACCGCCACGGGCACGGCACCGGCGACGAGGTCCTGCGGGCGGTGGCGGGGGCGATCGTGTCGGCCGTTCGCGAGGACGACGTCCCGGCGCGCTTCGGTGGGGAGGAGTTCGTGGTCCTGCTGCGCAACCCCGACCCGGGGGTGGCGGTCGAGGTCGGCGAGCGCATCCGCGCCGGGGTTCGTGCGCTCGATCTGGCCCGGTTCGGGGTTGACCGGGTCAGCGTGTCGGTCGGGGTGGCCATCGCGAGTGAGCCCGACGAACCGATCGAGGCGCTCATCGAGGTCGCCGATCGGGCGCTGTACCGGGCGAAGCGAGCGGGACGCGACCGGGTGGTCGCCGCGTAACGGCAACGGACGGGGAGCGACACAGCCCCGTACCATCGGAGGCCATGCCACGCCGCGTCGCGCGCACCGATCCGTCGCCGGACCCCGACACCTCGTCGGTCGAGCTCCGCCGTGGGCTGGATCTCGACACGCCCCAGCCGGAACCACCGGCGGACGCCGACCTGCAGGCCGACGATGCCGACGACGGTTCGCGCGAGCTGACCAACGGCGACCTCGCCCGGATCTTCCACGACATCGGGGACATGCTCGAGGTCAAGGGCGAGCTCGTGTTCAAGACCGTCGCCTACCATCGGGCCGCCGATGCCCTCGGTCGCAGCCCGATCGACGTCGTCGCTGCGTATCGGGCCGGCACACCGCCGCGGATCCCGGGTGTCGGAGCAGCCATCGGCGACAAGATCATGGAGCTCGTGACCACCGGCCGGATGACGTTCTACGAGCGCCTGTCGGCCGAGGTGCCGCCCGGTCTGGTGGCCCTCCTGCGCATCCCTGGACTGGGACCCAAGAGCGTCCGCCAGATCTGGACGGAGCTCGGGATCGCCACCATCGACGATCTCCGCAGCGCCGCAGAGGCGGGTCGGCTGCGGACGCTGAAGGGCTTGTCGGCACGGACCGAGGCGCTCGTCCTGGAAGGCATCGAACGGCTTGCAGCGACTCCCCGTCGGATGCTCCTCCACCACGCCGAGGCGCATCTGCTCGGGCTCATCGCGGCCGTGACCGACGTGCCGGGCGTCGTGTCGATCGAGCCGGCGGGCTCGTTCCGCCGCCGCCAGGAGTCGATCGGCGATCTCGACCTCCTGGCCGCGACCCACGACGGGCCGGGGCTCATCGAGCGGTTCACCGGGCTCGGCGTGGTCGAGGCGGTCATCAACCAGGGCGAGTACAAGGCGTCGGTGCGGCTGCTGCGTGGCCCCCAGGCCGACCTGATGGTCATGCCGCCCGAGGCGGCCGGCACGTATCGCGTCCATTTCACGGGCTCGAAGGAGCACAACGTCCGACTCCGCGAGCGCGCCCGCGACCGGGGTTGGAGCCTCTCGGAGAAGGGGTTCCTGCGCATCGGCGAGGACGGTGCGCCGCTGACGGGCGCCGAGGCCGAGCTGCGCACGTTCGCCACCGAGGACGAGGTCTACGCGTTCCTCGGACTGCCGTTCATCGAGCCCGAGCTGCGCCAGGACCAGGGCGAGATCGAGGCGGCCCTGGCGGGGACGCTGCCGATGCTCATCGACCTGCCCGATCTGCGCGGCGACCTCCACAGCCACTCCGACTGGTCCGACGGGACCCACTCGATCGAGGTCATGGCCGAGCATGCCCGTCGCCGCGGGCACGCCTATCAGGTCCTGACCGATCATTCCCAGTCACTGGCCATCGCCCGTGGGCTGACCCCCGATCGGGTCGAGGAGCAGCGCGAGATCATCGCCGAGCTCAACGCCCGGTTCGCGCGCGAGGAGGCCGACGGCACGGCACCGCCCGAGACGCCGGCCGAGGGCTTCCGCCTGCTCCATGGCTGCGAGCTCGAGATCCGCGCCGACGGCGCGCTTGACTACGACGACGACCTGCTGTCCCGGTTCGATCTCGTCGTCGCGTCGGTCCACGTCTCGCGCCGCCAGTCGAAGGACGAGCTGACGCGCCGGACGCTCAACGGCATCCGCAGCCCGCACGTCGACGTCATCGCCCATCCGGCCGGCCGGATGATCAACGGGCGTGCCGATCTCGATCTCGACTGGGAGCTCGTGTATGCCGAGGCGGCCCGGACCGGGACCGTCCTCGAGATGAACGGGTCGCCGCACCGCCTCGATCTCGCGGTCGAGCGCGCCCGACGTGCGGTCCTTTCAGGCTGCACCCTGTCGATCGACTCGGACGCGCACAAGACCGCCGAATTCGACCATCTGCGCTGGGGCATCAGCCAGGCGCGCCGAGCGTGGGTCGAGCCACGCCACGTGCTCAACACCCGGTCGCGGGCCGACCTGCTGGCCTGGGTCGCCGGCAAGCCGGAGCGGACGTGACGGCGGCGCGTACCATCGCGACGATGGACGATCGGGCGGGCCGCCGCGACCTTGCCCTCGCGGCGCTTACGGTGGTCGGCCTGTCGCGCCTCGTCGAGCCGCCGGGCACCTGGTTCGTCGCGATCTTCCTGCTCGGCGCGATCGTCATGGGCACGCTCCAGGTGCTGGGCGACGAGACGGCCCACACCGAGTCCGGTGGCCTCGGGGTCCCGGTCGAATCGCTCATCCTGCCCGCGGTGGCGGCCGTGGCCTGCCTCGGGGCGATCCGGCTCGTGCCGTTCGGCCTCGGCCTCGTGCCTGCGCTGCTCGTCACCGGCTGGCTGGTCGACCGCTGCCTGGCGCTCGAGGCGCGGATCCTGCATGCGCCGTCCGGACTCGACAGCGACGAGCGGACCGCGGTCCTCGTGACCACCCTCATCGTCGCGTTCCTCGGCTTCGTCGGGGTCGGCGCCACGGTCCCCGGTGGGCTCGCCCAACCCGGGACCGCCGGCGCTGCGGGTGGGCCGCTGCCAAGGGCCGAACTGCTCATCCTGGCGGCCGGCGACGCGATCATCGCGCTCCTGCTCGGCTATCGGGCGGCGGCGTTGCGGGTGGCGACCCTGCGCGATGCCCTGTGGTCCGCGGCCACGTATGCGGGCGCCATCGCGATCGCAGCCGCGGCCCTGCGGTTCATGGAGATCCCGCGGTTGATGGGTCCCGCCCTGCTGACCCTCGTGTTCTATCTGTGGGACGCGTTCCACGGCGCCCCGCCGTCCCGCCGCCGGGACATCCGCTGGCTGTGGCAGACCGTGCTGCTGGTCGTCCTCGGCGCGCTGATCGTTGCCCTCAACATGATGGTCCGGACGTAGCGTCCGCGACCTGCCGGATGCCCGGCGTTTGACGGTTCGTCCGGCCGGTGCTAGAAAGCGATGCCCGCGCCCTGGACGTCGGGAGATGTCGCGCGCCCCGACCGCATACCCGGATCGCGCCGCGACCCGATCACCCGACCCCGCACCAGTGCGCCCCGAAAGGACGACCCGCCCGTGACCTTCCCGGACCTCGAGACCGCCGGCCAGAGCCCGGCCAACCTGACCCGCACCCGCCGCCAGCTCGCCGAGCAGGCGATCTCCCAGGCATCGGCCGCGCAGTGGGCCGACGCCGCCGCGACCAACCGCAAGCTGCTAGAGCTGGGGCCCGATGCCGAGGCCGAGAACCGCCTGGCCAAGGCGCTCTGGGAGCTGGGCATGCTGGGTGATGCCCGCGAGCACTATCAGACCGCGCTGGCGCTCGACCCGACGAACCGCATCGCCGAGCGCAACATCGATCGGCTCAAGATGCTGCTCAACGCCGCCGGCGAAAAGACCGTCCCGGCCCAGGACGGCAGCAAGGCCCCGGTCAGCATCTTCGTCGAGGAGACCGGCAAGACCGGCTTCGCGTTCCTGACCGACCTCGCGACGCCGAAGGAGCTCGCCCAGGTCAACCCGGGCGACGCGGTCGAGCTCACGCCCGAGGGCAACCGGCTCATCGCCTGGAGCAACGGCATGCGCATCGGCGTCGTCGAGCCACGTGTCGCCGCCCGCCTGCTCAAGCTCATCGCCGACGGCAACAAGTACGCCGCCGGGGTCACGAGCCTGGGTGACAAGGACGTCCGCCTCATCATCCGCGAGACGTTCCAGGACCCGAGCAACTACGGCAAGGTCAGCTTCCCGACCGCCGCCAAGTCGACCGACCTGCGGCCCTACACCAAGGGCACCCTCGTGCGCGAGGAGATGGAGCTCGAGGACGAGCTCGAGGACGACGACGAGGACGAGGAGATCGAGGACCTCGACCGGGTCCTGCCGCCCGAATCGACGACCGATGAGGCGTTCGAGGAGGAGGCCGAGGACCTCGACGAGGCATAGTCGCGGGCACGCCACGACGGTCGGTCCGGGGCGCACCCGATCGCCGACGGCCGGTGCGGCGGCGGCCGGCCTGGCGCTCGTGGGCTAGCATCTGTCGGTGATGAACGCCCGGATCGTGGCCGCGCGAACCGAGGTCGGCGGCAGCCTGCCGGTCTTCGAGCGCCTCGCGCCCGCGCCGGCCATCGCCCTGCTGGCCGCCCACATCGAGGACCACACCGGGCCCGGTGACGTCGTCGCCGACCTGGCCGGCCGCGGCGGCTGGGTGGCGCGCGCCGCGCTCGACCGCCAGCGCAAGGCGGTCTCGATCGAATCGAACCCGCTGACGCGGATGCTCGCCGAGGTCGTGCTGCGGCCGCCGGACGTGCGCCATCTCGATGCCGCGTTCCAGGGCATGTCCGCGTCCCCGCGCGGCGAGTCGAGCCTCAAGGTGTCGATGGGCGACCTGTTCGCGACCCGCTGCGCCACCTGCGGGCGGATGCTCGTGGCCGACGAGTTCACGTGGGTCCTCGAGGAGCCCGACGCGCCGCCCGTCGTCACGACGCGTCACTACCGCTGCACCGTGTGTCGCGACCAGCGCGGTGGCTCCGAGCAGCGCCACGCCCCGCTCGAGCCGGACGACCTTGCCCGCGCCGTGGCCGACACCGACGTCGACGCGGCACGGACCTGGGCACGTGACCGGTTCCCGCTGGTCGACGGCGCGCCGGACCTCGTCGACGAGCTGCTCGACCTGCACACGCCGCGCCAGCTCGTGGCGCTGACCGCGATCATGGACCGCATCGAAGCGGATCTGCGCGCCGCGCCGGTGCTCGCCGCGCTCCGCCTGGCGCTCCTCCACGCCATCCTGCCGTCGAGCCGGCTGGCAGGTTCCGGCGGCCGAGGCGGCACCCTGCGCATCTCGGGTGGCCACGTCCGCCTGCCGACCCAGGCGCAGTGGCGCGAACGCAACCCGTGGCTCGCCTTCGAGGAGGGCTTCCGAACCGTCCGCGGCTTCGTCCAGCGACTCGAGGGTGGCGCCCTCGGCCCGCTGCAGGCACGCCTCGGCGAGGACCTGCGGGCCCTCGGGGAGGGCGCGGCGACCGCGGTCCTGATGGTCAGCAGCGCGTCCGCGGTCCGGGCGCTCGACGATGGCGGCGCGCCGGACCCGATGTACGGCCGGTCCGGCCCGCCGGTGCCCAAGGTCCGGCTCGTCCTTGGACAACCCCCGAGCCGACCCAGCCTCGATCGCCTGGCGGCCGCCTACCACGGGGCGGCCTGGACGCTCGGCCGCGAGGCGGCGGCGATGCTGCCGATCGATGCCCTGGCCGATCAGTCGCTGCGCGCGCCGTGGTCGTGGCAGGCGGTCGCGATCGGCCGGTCGCTGGCGGCGGTGGAGCCGTCGCTGGCGCGCGACGGCCGGGTGGTCCAACTGGTCGATGGCGGCCCGGAGGCGCTGGCCGCGGTGGCCATCGGCGGCGCGTCGGCCGGCTACCGCGTCGTCGTGGCGCGCCAATCCGATCCCGACGACGCCAGCGCGGGTGTCATCGAGCTCGTGCCCCCGGGCACGCCGCTCCCGCCCGGCCCACGGACCCGGGCGAACGTCGGCCTGCCGGCCGTGCCCGGCGGTCCGGGCGATCCGGATGTCGTGCCCGGTCGTGGTCTGTTCGCGCCACCCGAGCGGTTCGATCAGCGACCATTCTCCGCGACGGAGGCGGCCAAGGTCGTGAGCGAGGCGGCGATCGAGACGCTCCGGGCACGGGGCGAGCCGGCACGCATGGAGCGGCTGTTCGGCGAGATCCTCGTCGGGCTGGACCGCTCGGGGCAGCTCCGCCGGCTGGCGACCGGATCGCGCCCGACCGGTGCGCTGCGCGGCGACGATGGGCCATCGGACCAGCGGTCCGACCAGCCGGCCGACCAGCCGCCCGAACCCGGGGCGCCCGACGAGCCGGCGATGACCGGCCGGCGGTCGACCGGCGACCCCGGGTCTGCCACCGAGCCAGTCGAGCGGCTGCTGACGCTGATCCGCGAGGAACTGGGCCGGCCGACCCAACGACGCCTGACCGAGATCGAGCCGGGCCGCTGGTGGCTGGCCGAGGCCGCCGATCGCGCCGCCGCCGCAGCACCCCTCGCCGACCGTGTCGAATGGGCCGTCTTCAGCCTGCTATCGACCGCTGGTCCGCTCTCGGAGCCGGCCTTCTACGAACGCATCGCGACGCTGTTCACCGGTCACGACCTGCCCGACGAGACGCTCGTGCGGGCCTGCCTGGAGAGCTACCGGAGCATGGCCAGCACCCACGACGAGTTGGTCACCAGCGAGGACCTCCTGCGTCGAAGCCAGGAGCACACCGAGCTGCTGGCGATGCTCACCGACGCCGGGCACCGGCTGGGCATGCGCGTCTGGCTCGCGGCCCGGGAGCAGGCTCGCCGATACGGCCGGGGCCACCTCGGCGACCTGCTCGACGAGCGCGAGCAGCACGCCTATCTCGGGAGCATCGGGCGTCCGGTCGATGCGCTCGCCGAGGTCGACGTGATCTGGTACATCCGCAACAAGGTGGCGCTCCTGTTCGAGGTCGAGTGGACGGCGATGCTCGGCGAGCCACTGCTGCGTCGCCATGCCCGGATCGAGCCCGACGATCGACTTATCCGCTTCCTGGTCATCGCCCCGGAGCGGACCGACCTCGTCCGCCACAAGCTCGACCGATCGCCGCTGCTGCGGGCCGAGATGGAGCGGGGCGGCTGGACGATCATCAAGTGGGATCACCTGCGCACGTTCCTGGCGGCGGAACGCCCCGACCTCGACGACCTCGAGCCGCTGATCGGGCTCGACCCGGTCGTCGAACGCGGCGGCGAGCAGATGCCGCTGTTCGGGGGCTGATCGCCGCCGAGGATCTCGGCCGCGCGGCGCGCGCAGGCACCGACGTTGCGCGGACGCCCGGTCGTGGCGCGGACATCCGGACCCTCGGGACGCTACGCTACGAGCCCATCCCGGCGGTCCCCCGAGGGCCGCCCGACCCGCCGCGCGCGGGTCGCCGACC
>DAIUES010000060.1:0-12116 GCA_036844985.1 Candidatus Limnocylindrales bacterium | reverse complement strand
TCGCGCCAGGATGGCGTACGCGACGATGAGCACGAGCAGCACGCCGACCTGCGCCCATTCGACCACGCCGTCCTCGTTGGCGAGGACCGCGTACAGCCCGCGAAACGGGAACGCGACGACGCCGCTGAGCGCGAGAAGGACCGGGATGAGCGCGATGGCCACCGCCTGCGACGCGGACAGGCGCCACTCGCCCTCGTCGTCCCGAAGGCGGTCGCGTACGGTCGCGATGATGGCTGCCACGAGCTTCCCCCTGTTCGTCGTCGGTCCGGTGCCGCGGGTCACGCCGCCACGCGGGATGCATCGATGCTATCGCGACGCCCCATGTCGGCGCGTGATGGCCCGGGTGCCGCGGCCCGGAGCGGTGCGTCCGTGCACCGGCGGCGCCCTCCGGAATGGCGTTCGGTCGCTAGGATGTCCCGGTGACTCGACCGATCCGGGACCCACGCCGCCGCTCGATCGGCCCGCTCCTGGCGATCGTGGTCATCGTGGCAGCCGGCTGCGGGCCGAACGTGCCCGTCACGCCGGCGCCGTCCGCCAGCCCGACCGACCTCGCGAGCCCGTCCCCGAGCGCGATCGTCCCGACCGCCACGGCCAGCGGGCAGCCGACCGGGACCGCCTCCTGGACCGTAGTCACGCCGAATGGCGGACCGCCCGCGGCGCGTGAGGGTCACAGCTGGTCGGTCGATCCGTCGAGCGCGATCGCATACCTGTTCGGCGGTCGGGGCCTTGCCGGCGCGCTCGACGACCTGTGGGCGTACGACATGACCGCCGATGCCTGGCAGCAGCTCGACCCGCCGGGCGACGGGCCGCCGGCCCGCTACGACCACGCCGCGGCCTGGATCGACGGCCTCGGCCTCGTCGTCGCCGGCGGCCGGTCGGCATCCGGGGTCCTTGCCGACCTGTGGGCGTACGACCCCTCGGCGAACGCCTGGCGCACCCTCGATACGAGTGGTCCCGGACCGGCCGGCCGATCGGGTGCCTGCGGGGCCATGGCGACCGACGGGTCGTGGTGGGTCTATGGCGGGGCCGATGCCGACGGGGCCGCCCTTGCCGAGCTGTGGCGGTACGACCCCGGTCGGTCGGCGTGGGTCGAGTCGGGCGTCGAGGGCGGGCCGAACGGGCGCGTCGATGCGGCCTGCTGGTGGACCGCTGACGGCCGCTTCGCCATCCTCGGCGGCAGGACCCGGACCGACGGGCAGGCCTTGGCCGACGACGCGATCTGGTCGCTCGACCCGGCGGCGGCCGGTGGTGCGGGAGCCTGGTCGAGCGTCGCCGGGCCGGTCGGCACCGGTCGCGCCGGTGCCGCGAGCACCTCGACCGGCGATGCAGCGGTCGTGGTCGACGGGCATGGTCCCGATGGCGCGCCACGGTCCGACCTCGTCGTCGTCGGGACCGACGGCGCGACCGTCCTCGGCCCTGGCGCGGCCGGCCCGACGCCGCGCATCGCGGCCTCCCTCGTCGCCGACCCGGAGGGCGAGCGGCTGCTGCTGTTCGGCGGGCTCGGACGGGACGGGCCGACCAACGACGTGTGGGGCCTGACGCTCCCGTCCTGATCAGTCGCCGGGGGTCGCGAGGGCGGGCCGGCGTCGCCGCTGTCGCGTCGCCCGATCGGCGGGCACACCGTCCGATCCGGCCGGCGGTGACGAGGGTGTGGGCAGGATCGCGCGCATCCCGACGTAGGCGGCCGATCCAGCGAGGGCGAGCAGGATCCACAGATACCGCTCGTACGCGAGGTGGAGGAACATCCCGGTCGTGAGGTAGGCGACGATCGACAGGAAGAAGGCGGTGGCCATGTCGGCATACTCCGGCGCCAGCAGTCGGGTTCGGCCGCGGACCCGGACAAGGGACACGAGGGTCGTGACGAAGATGGCCATGAACGCGACGAAGCCGAACGCCCCGGTCTCGGCCGCGATGCCGGCGTACAGGTTGTGGGCCTGGCGGGCGTCGTTCTCACTGGCGATGCCGACCTCGTCGGCGTAGTCCCCGTAGTAGACCGGGAACAGGCCCCTCCCCACCCCGAGCAGCGGGTGATCGCCGAACACGAGCAGGGCCGCGATCGTCTCGTTCGCCCGCTTTCGGAAGGAGTTGTCCTCGACCTGGCTGGCGCCCTTCGTCCCGGTAGCGCCGCTGAGTGCCTCGATCGTGAGGAGGCGCTCGAGGTAGGTCGGCTGGAGGGCGAACAGCACCGCGATGCCGAGTGCCAACGTGGCCAGCTGGGCGGGCCGGATGTAGCGCAACGCGGTCATCAGCAGGATGGTGACGGCGAAGCCGAGGGCGGCGCCCCGCGAGAAGGTCAGGACGGCACCGAACGCGATCAGGGCCGTCGCGGCACCGGCCGCGAAGCGCAGGGCGGGCCGTCGCTCGCCCCACATCCGGAACAGCCCAAGGGGGATGAGCACGATCATCACCTGGGCATAGCGGTTCTTCTCCCCGATCGGGCCGGCCAGGCGCGGCTGTCCACCACCGTCGAGCTCGCCCGTGTCGAGCGACGCGGCGCTGACCTGGGCGAACCCGCCGTAGTCGAACCCGAAGTTCTCGGTCGCCTGCTGGTGGACCGACAGCGCGCCGAGGACCGCCCCGACCAGCAGCAGGACCCATACCGCCAGGCGCAGGTCCGCCAGGCTGCGCACGACGTTGGTCGTCACGAAGTAGATGAGCAGACCCTCGACCACGAACGTCACGAACGCGTCGATCGCCCGTTGCGGGTCAGCGGCCATGCCGAACGCGGTGCCGAGGATCATCACGATGAAGAACGCCAGCATCGCCGGCAGTCCGGTGGCGATGATGATCGGCTGGCGCCGGATCACGACGTGATAGGCGAACGGCACGACGAGCAGCAGCGGGAACGCCGCGCCCGCGAAATACGGGACGTCGTAGCGCTGGACGGCGATGGCCGCAGCGTTGCTGTACAGGATGGCCACCACGATGAGCGTGGCCGTATCCGGTCGGATGGCGATCGCGACCGCCGCCGCGCCGGCCAGCAAGGCGGCGATGATGACGAGTGCCTGCTCCCCGGCGACGAAGCCGGTGATGCCCGCGGCGAGACAGACGAGGATGCTCGCCGCGAGTGGGCCGATCGCCCGGTTCGGCCCGCCCAGGGTGGCCGGCCGGAACGAGCGCACGCCGGTGGTCATGCGATGGCCGCCCCCGGGGCGTCGTCGTCGGCACCCTCAGGTGCGGCATCGTCCGCGTGCGTCGGGTCCGTCGCGCCCGCTGCGAGGCCCGGGGCGGCGCCGTCGGTGCGCAGGGCCTGCAGCCGGGGCCGGGTCGGCGTCGTGGTCCGGGTGGGCACCCAGCGGTCGATCCGTTCGCCGCGGACCAGGTTGAGCATGGCCCGCAGCGAGGCGACGTTGACCATCGTGAAGTACGCCGGCACGGCGACCAGCGGGTTGCGCCCGGCCGCACGACCGCGCAGGGCGATGCCGACGCCGGCCAACGCATAACAGGCCGCCTGGCCGAGGACCGCGAGGCGGTAGATCGGCCCGTGGTTCCACAGCAGCGGACCGACGCCCGCCAGGGCGAGCAGCGGCAGCGCCGCCGTCCGGAGCATGACCTTGTGCCAGAACACCTGGACCGCGTACCAACCGGTCCGCCGGGGATCGAACAGCCCGCGCATGAGCAGCAGGCAGCGGAACGACCGGGTCATGATCCGGACCTTGCGCCGGAACTCGAGGTCGCCCGACGGCGCGACCGGCTCGGCCGCGATGGCGTCTTCGGCGAACACGAGGCGTCGACCGTCGACCACGACGCGGATGGTGTTGAGCATGTCGTCGGTGATGCCCTCGGGGATCGGCCCGAAGTGCTCGCGGCGGATGGCGTAGATCGCGCCGGTCCCGTTGGTGACGCTGCCGGCGGCGGCCTGCCAGCGCTTCAGCAGCCGATCGAAGTCCCAGTAGCCGCGCTCGCCGAGTTCGGTGGCGTCGGTCTCGCCCTCGGCCAGATAGACCTGGTTGCCGGCGACCCCACCGACGGTCGGATCGGCGAACGGCCGCACCAGCGCGCGCAGCGCATCGGCGGCGTACTCGCTGTTGGCGTCGGAGAACACGAGGATGTCGGCGCTGGAGGCGGCGACCGCGGCTTCGAGCGCGGCTCCCTTGCCGACCCGTCCGGGTGCGACCAGCCGGACACCGCGGTCGGTGTAGCGGGCGATCACCTCGTCGGTGCCGTCGGTCGAACCGTCCGACACGATGACGATGTCGAGTCGGTCGGCGGGGTAATCGAGCGCGAGCAGGTTGTCGATCCGCGGCCCGATGACGTCGACTTCGTTATAGGCCGCGATGATCACGCTGACCGGCGGCGTGATGTCGGCGGTCGCGTACGGACGCCGCGCGAAGCGAGCCCGGAGCATCGTCGCGAGCGGCATGCCGACGTAGGTGGCGCCGAGCCAGGCCCCCGCGAACCAGAAGATGAACGCACGGATCATGGCTGTTCTCCCGGGCTGGGTCGCGGATCGAGGCGTGGGTCGGGTCGTCGCGTGGCCGCGGCGCCGGTCGGCGCCGGCGACCGCCGACCTGGCCCATCGGCGATGCGCTCGAGGATGGTGCGCGCGTTGGTCGTCAGGTCGAAGTCGCGCTCGACGCGGGCCCGGGCGGCGGCACCCATCCGTGCCCGCCGCGCCGGGTCGGCGGCGAGGCGGGCGATGGCATCGGCCAGGGCCAGCGGGTCGCCCGGTGTCACCAGCAGGCCGGTCTCGCCGTCATCCACGAGCTCGGGGATGCCGGACAGGCGACTGGCGACGACCGGCAGGCCGCAGCTCATCGCCTCCATGAGCACGACCGGGATGCCTTCGCGCTTGCCGTTGCTGGCGATGACGCTCGGGGCGACGAGGAGGTCCGCGTCGCCGAGCGCCGCGATGACCTGGGCACGGGTGCGCCGGCCATCGAGGTGGACCACGTCGTCGAGCCTCGCGCTCGCGATCCGCTCGCGCAGCATCGACTCGTCCTCGCCGTCACCGATCATCCGGACATCGACCATCACGCCGCGCTCGCGCAGGATCCGGGCGGCGTCGACCAGCACGGCCTGACCCTTGACTTCGTGGAGCGTCCCGATGCACAGGATGGTGAACGGGCGATCGGCCGGCCGTGGATCGCTGCGCGGTCGCAGCGCCGCGGTGTCGACCCCGCAGTGGATGACCTCGACCCGGTCGCGGGCCGTCGGTCCGACCTCGTCGACGATCTCCTCGAGGTTGTCGTGCGAGATGGCGACCACGAATGCGGCCTCGGCGACCTTGCGGTCGAGCATGTGCCGGTCGACGTGCAGGTCCGAGCCGTGGGCGACGAAGCTGTACGGGATGCCGGTCACGCGGTGGATGAGGAAGCCGGCCGCGGCGGGATGATTCGAGAAGTGGCAGTGCACATGGCGGACGCCGTCGGCCTCCATCTGCAACGCCATGTGGACGACCTTGGGGAAGATCGCCAGGCCACCGAAGAAGTAGTTGGCGCTGCCGAGCGTGCCACGCAGCAGCGCCGCGAGGGCGCCGAGATAGGCGCGTGGCCGCCGGCGCAACGCCCTGACCTGGCTGGCCAGGATGGCCCGGGACAGGAACGGCTCGTAGTGGGCGCGCTCGATGAGGGGAAGCGCTTCAGGGTGACTGACCGGCTCCCGATGGCGCAGCAGCGGGTACAGCTCGACCGGCTGGCCCTGCGCCTCGACCGCCAGCAACTCGTACAGGATGAACGTCTCGGTCAGCTTGGGGAACCGGGACATGACGTAGGCGATCGGCGGCGTGACCTCGGTCATGCCACCGCTCGAGCCCCGGTGTCCCGGTGCGGTCCGTGCCCGTCGGGATGGCGCTCGTGCCAGGTCCAGGCACTGGTCAGCATCGAGCGCAGGTCGTGGCGTGCCTCCCAGCCGAGGATGTCGCGCGCGCGCCCCGCGTCGGCCCAGATGGCGGCCGGGTCGCCCGTCCGTCGCGGCCCTTGGCGGGTGGCGATGGGCCGACCGGTGACCGCCTCGGCCGTGGCGACGACGTCGCGCACCGATGCCCCCTGGCCGGTGCCGAGGTTGAGCGTCAGCGCCGGGCCGCCCCTGGCGAGGTGGTCGAGGGCACGGACGTGAGCGTCGGCCAGGTCCAGGACGTGGACGTAGTCGCGCACCGCGGTGCCGTCGGTCGTGGGGTAGTCGGTCCCGTACACGTCGACCGCCGGGCGCCGACCCGCGGCGACCTGGAGGACGATCGGGATGAGGTTCTCGGCGTCCTGCCAGTCCTCGCCGTTCGAGCCGTCCGGTGTCGCCCCGGCGGCATTGAAGTAGCGCAGGGCCACCGTGCGCAGGCCGTGGGCCGCCTCGAACCACGTCGCGATCCGCTCGACGATGAGCTTGCTCTCGCCGTACGGGTTCTCCGGCCGCAGCGGGTTCGTTTCGTCGACCGGGAGCCGGTCGGGCGTCCCGTAGACGGCGCACGTGCTCGAGATGACGAGCCGGTCGAGCCCGGTGTCGACGAGCGCGCGCAGGAGTGCCAGGCTGCCGCCGACGTTCGACTCGAAGTAGCGCCCCGGATCGGCGACCGACGCGGCGACCGACTTGAGCGCCGCGAAATGGACGACCGCCTCGATGCGACGGTCGTCGATCAGGTCGCGCACCAGCGCCCGGTCGCCCGCGTCACCGACGACCAGCGGGACGTCGCCGACGGCCGCCGCATGCCCGTGCTCGAGGGTGTCGAGCACGACCGGCTCGTGGCCCGCTTCGGTCAGTGCCGCGACCGTGTGCGAGCCGATATAGCCGGCACCACCGGTGACCAGGACGCGCATGCCGGGACGCCTGTCAGGTCCGCCGGCGGCTCGTCCGTCGGACGGGTCGAGCCTGGCGGGCGAGCGGCGCGTCGTCGTCGGGATAGGTCGCCGTCGTGCGCTCGGGGCGGGCCGGTTCGGCGCGGACCGGTTCGACGGGCGGCGGTTCGGCGCGGTCCGGTTCAGGGCGGGCCTGTTCGACGACCGTGCGCTCGAGGCTGACCGCCGTCGCGGCCGGCTGGAAGGCGGGCGGAGCGACGGGCAGGCGGGCCTCGCGCTTGAATCGCCCGCCGGAGCGAGCGTCGAGCACGACGCCGAGGACCGTCGCCCCGACGAGGGTCAGGCTCTCGACCGCGTGGGCGAGGGCATCGCGCTTCGTCTGATCGCGACGGACCACGACCACCGCCGCATCGGTCGCGCGGGCATATACCAGGGCCTCGGCGGAGCCGAGCGTCGGCGGGCCGGCGACGATGACAAGATCGTGATCGGCGAGCAGGCGATCCATGAGCCGCCGGATGGCACCGTCGTCGAGCAGTTCGAGCGAGCTCCGGCCGACCGGCACCACGTGTAGGTCGGCGCCGTGCGCCATGACGACCGACGCGAGATCGGCCTGGCCACGGACCACCTCGGCCAGGCCCGGCCGATCCTCGAGGCCGAGCAGCGCGGTCGCCTCGCCGTCCACATCGTCACCGTCGACGAGCACCGTGCGCCGGCCGCTCGTGGCCAGGGCAGCCGCGAGGTTGACCGCGGTCTCACCGGTGCCGTCGCCGGACTGGGCGCCGACGACGAGCAGGCTGCGAACGGGTTCGTCGGTGTCGGCGAAGGCGACCTTGGTCGCCATGATCCGATACGACGACGCCATCCGCGACGCGGGCAGCCGCTCGATGACGAGCCCGCGACCGGCCTGCGTCGAGCGGTGGCCCTCGATCTGACCGAGGAACGGGACGGGCACGAGCCGACTGATGTCGTCTCGCGAACGGACCGTGGCCCCGATGTATTCGATGAGGACCACCACCACGAGGGCGCTCAGGAAGCCGGCCAGGGCGGTGAGGATGGCGATGAGCGAGACCTGGGGAGCGATCGGAGTCGTCGGCGGCGAGGCGAACTCGATGATGAGCAGCTGACCCTCGGGACGGCCGGTGCCCGACGAGGTCAGCGCGCTGAGTTGGCCGGCCAGGGCGTTGGCCAGGCTGGCAGCCGTCTCCGGATCGCCGTTCTGCACGCGGATCGTGAGCGTGCGGGTCGTGTCGTTGGCGGTGACCCGGGTGGCCGACTTGAGCTCGCTGGGCGAGACGTCGGCGCCCACCTGGGTGATCGCAGCGTCGAGTCGCGGCGTGGTCGTGACCAGGTCGGCATAGGTCAGCGCCAGCTGGCCCGACGCGCGCAGCGTGTTGAGATCACCCTCGTACGGCCCGACGAGCATGAGCGCGCGCGCCTCGTAGGTCGGCGGGATGCGGGTCGCCACGAGATAGCCGGCCAGGCCGGCGATCCAGGTCGCGACGAGCAGCGTCCACCACCAGCGGCGGGCAGTGGCCAGGTAACCGGAAAGTTCCACGCATCAGCTCCAGCAGTCGGGTCGTTCCCCCAGGCCCTCGGGTTCGCGGGAGGTCCTAGAGGATAGGCGGGCGCCGTCAGGCTGCATAGTGCTGCGGCCGGCGGCGGGTCGGTGGTTCATCGGCGTCGGGCGTCGAGCATCGACGCCCAGAGCAGCTGTCCGCGCACGAGTGGGGAACGGGCGCGGCCGCCGACGTTGATCCGCCTGAGCCGCAGTCGATCGGCCCGGCGCAGATCGTTGCCGCCCCGTTCGGTGGTGACCGCCAGCACCATCCCGGCCCGTCGGGCGGCCTCGATGGCGTCGCCGCCGTGCGCGCCGCTCGGGTAGGCCAGCACCGCTGGCGTCGGCCCGACCTCACGCTCGAGGTCGTTGCGCGCACCGGCGATCTCGGCCACCGCGGTATCGAGCGGGACCCGGTCGAGCAACGGATGGTGGCGCGTGTGGGGAGCCAGGGTCAGGCCGTCCCCGGCCAGGCGTCGGAGCGTGTCCCAGCCCAGTACGGCGGCGGATCGCGCGCGCTGGCCACCGAGGTCGGCGACGATCCGGTCCACGACCGGCATCGCCTCGTCATGGGGCTGGCTCTTGACCCAGGTCCGAAGCGCCGACATCGCCACCCCCCGCTGTATCGCGTCGCCCAGCGACAGCGGTCCGGTCGGCGCGCCCGGGACCGTGTCGCGCGGGCTGGTGGCGAGCGCGTGCCACAGCCGGTCCCACCAGAACCCCCGGTCCGGCTCGCCCGCGAACGCCGTCGGGACGAACAGCGTGGCCGGCACGCCGGCGTCGCGCAGGGTCGGCCAGGCGTGCGTGGCGAAGTCGGCATAGGCATCGTCGAAGGTGACGAGCACGGCACGAGCCGGCAAGCGGCGTGGATCGTCGAGCGCGGCCAGCACATCGGCCAGCGACACCGGCACGTAGTGTCGGGCCAGGTCGCGCATCTGGACCGCGAACGCGTCCGGCGTGGCGCTGATCAGCCCGGGCAACAGGTCGGGGCGAGCTGCCGGCTCGTCGACGCGGTGATAGGTGAGGATCGCGAGGTCGCCCCGCCGCCACGGCGCGACCCGTTCGAGCGCCTCGACGAGGGCACCGGCGAGCGGACCGCGTGACAGGGTCGAGGCAACGCGGCTGAGCGGCTCAGGCGGCACGTCGGGTCGCCTTTCCGAGCGCTTCGCGGGCGATGCCGCCGATGAGCGCGAGCCCCGGACCCGGATCGTCGCGCACGAGATGATCGTCGTGGATGCGCGGATCGAGCAGGCTGGCAGCTGCGCCGACCGCCGCTGCCCGGGACGGCCACGGCAGCTCTCCGTAGCGCCGCCGACCGGTCGCGACGGCACCGATCCAGCTGATCTCGAGCCGCAGATTGCGGGCACGGACCCCGATCGCGTAGTCGGTCGCGGGTGGCGTGTCGGCGGCCGGTGGCCCGTCGAGGAGCAGGTCGGCGAGGCGCGTCGGAAAGTCGATCCCGGCGCGCACGGCGAGCGGCAGCGAGCCCCATACCCGGCCGTTGATCTCCATCAATTCGGGGCCCTCGGGGGTCACTCGGAACTCGACCATCGCGAGACCGGTCCAGCCCAGCTCCCCGAGGAGGCGGCACGCATGGCCGTACAGCACGGGGTCCAGCTCCACGCTCTCGCGCAGCGCGCTCGCGCCGCCGGTGACCGGGACTTCGCGGAGGCGACGATGCTGGAACGCGGCGAGCGGCCGGCCCTCGAAGGTGAGCATCTCGACGCCATGACCGACGCCCGGGCGCCACCGCTGGAGCAGCGCCCCGGTCCGGCCCTCGAGCGCGGCCATCCGAGCGCCGAGCGCCGTCTCGTCGGCGGCGTAGCTCACGGTGAAGGCCTCGATCGTGCCGTCGGCGCGCTGCTCACGGGAGACCTGTGGCTTGACCACGACCGGCCAGCCCAGGTCGCCGCCACGGACGGCGGCCACGGCCGCGTCGGCGCTGTCGACGGCGATCGTCCGGGGCAGCGGCACCCCGAGCCGCTGGGCGACTTCCAGCGTGCGGGCCTTGTCGTGAGCGACGGCCAGGTTGTCCGGATCGGGCAACGCGACGACGACCCGAGGGTCGAGGCGGTCCCGCGCGGCTGCGAGCGGCAGCCCGATCTCATCGGTGACCGGCACGACCAGGTCGACGCCACGGTCGCCGATCGCGCGCTCGATCGCCAAGACGGCGCCGGCGGCGTCGACCCGCGGATCGGGATAGACCAGCCGATCCGAGGTGTAGCGCGATCGGAACCCCGGGCTGCGCCGGTCGGCATCGGCCGCGGTGACGGCCCAGCCGCGCCGCCCGAGCGAGCGGATGAACGCGATCGCGCTGCCGCGGCCGGCGTCGGTCACCAGCACCCGGCGTCGGGCGGCCGTCATCGGCTGTGGACTCCGTCGGGCGCGGCGACTTCGAGGATACGCGCGGCCACGTCGCGAACGACGGTGTCGATCGGTCGGGTGGCATCGACCTCGACGAAGCGCGGCACGAACGGGGCGATCGCGCGGTACTCCGATCGGCGGGCTTCGAGCGCCTCGACCGAGCCCTCGCCCTTGCGCGCCAGGAGCACCTCGCCGGGCGCGTCGAGGTAGACGACGAGGTCGGGCCGCGGCAGGCGGGCCAACAGCCGACCGTGGAGGCGTTGCTCGAGGGTGCGGTCGTGCCGGCCGGAGACGTCGTAGGCGTGGTAGTCGATGAAGAAGTGGCGGTCGTACAGGACGATCGAACCGTCCCGTTGCCAGCGCCACGCGACGAGCTGGCGATACCACTCCTCGGCGCTGCGATTGGCCAGGCGCAGCCCGGATCGGACGCCCCGCAGGGCTCGCCGGGGCAGCGACCGCGGGCGTGCCGCTCGGGCATCGTGGCTGGGTGGCCCGGCGGTGTCGGGCGCCGCACCGAGGGCCCGCTTGACCCGCCGGGCGAGCCGCGTCGTCGGGAGCAGGACGTTGCTCGACTCGGCGCTGACCCCCATGTACAGGTAGCGCACCGGCATCGCCAGCGCCGTGGGCAGGGCCCGGGCGACGGTCGTCTTGCCCGCGCCGTCCGGACCGATCAGGGCGACCGTGGTCATGGCGCGTCCGCCGCGACCGGATCCGTGTCGATCGCGGCGGTGCGGCCCGCTGCGGCGGCGAGGATCGCCTCGAGCCGGTCGGCATTGCGGCCCCAGTCGAAGTGGTCGGCGACGTAGCGCCGAAGCGCCGGGTCGGCCTTCGCCCCGGCTTCGGCCTCGCGCAGCCGGGCCACGATCAGCTCGGCCATCCGAGCGGGATCGGCGGCCACGTCGATCGGCGGCCGGTCGCCGCCCTCGGTGCGGAGGCCCTCGGCCGCCAGCGGCGAGGCGACGACCGGCACCTCCATCGCGAGCGCCTCGAGCACCTTGTTCTGGATGCCGGCCCCGTGGCGCAGCGGGACGGCGAACACGGCCGCGCGCTCGAGGTACGGCCGCACGTCGTCGACGAAGCCGGTGACCGTCACGCCCGCACGGTCGGCCAGGGCGCTGACGTTCGGGACGGGGTCACGTCCGACGATCGACACCCGGGCCGTAGGCAGCACGGCCTGGACCAGCGGCAGGACGTCCTCGACGAGGTGGATGGCCGCGTCGACATTGGCCGGGTAGTCCATCGCCCCGGTCAACACGATCTCGTCGCGTCCGAGGGCACGCCGCTTGCGCTTCCAGTAGGCCAGATCGACCCCGTTGGGCACGATCGAGGCCGGCGCCGTCGCGCTGTACGCCGACGCGTCACGGCGGCGCGTCGGGACCAGCGCCGCCCGGTCGCGCGCGGACGCGAACAGGGCGTGATCGGCGCGCCGCATGAGCGCGCGCTCGACGCGGCGGACCTCGAGGTACTCG
>DAIUES010000059.1:0-12983 GCA_036844985.1 Candidatus Limnocylindrales bacterium | reverse complement strand
CAACACGACGCCGACCACCGAATGGAACATCCACTGCGATCCGGACGCGGCCAGCATCGCGTTCCGCGCGTGGGCTGACGTCATCGAACGCCATCCCACGGTGCCCCGCGCCCTGGCCCTCGGGCTCGACGCGACCGAGCGCCTGCGGATCGGCACCGACGAGATGGTCGCCATCGCAAGCCGCGCCGGGAGCAGACCCGACGATGCCATCGCCCTGCGACGGGGCGAGGACCCGATGGCGCCGGTCCATTCGGTCGCCTCGAACCCGATCGTGCGCTACCTCGCCGACGCACTGCGCTTCTACTACGAGTTCCACGCCCACTACGACGGCTTCTATGGCGCGTTCCTGCACGACCCGCAGGCCGTCGCGGCCGCGCTGGACCGCTCGCTCGTCACGACCGAGGCCGTGTTCGTCGACGTCGAGACGCGCGGCGCCCTCACCACCGGCATGACCGTCGCCGACACCCGCCGCCTGCTCGGACGGACGCCCAACGTGGACGTCGCGCGGACGGTCGATGCCGACGCCTTCCTCGGCCGGCTCGTCGAACGGATCGGAGGGCTGGCGGCGGACCATGCGAACGTGGCACGCTAGAGAGCGGAGGGAGCGGCCCGGCCCGGGTCGCGAAGCGAGGGTGTGGAGGAAGGATCAGCCATGAGCTTCAGCTGGGGACGTTTCGATACGAGGACCATCGTCCTCATCCCCATCGCGATCGCGATCAACATCGTCCTGGGCCAGACGGTCGGCGCCGCCCTCAAGATCCCGATCTACCTCGATTCGATCGGCACCATCCTGGTCGGTGTGCTCGCCGGCCCGATCCCCGGTCTCGTCACCGGCCTCCTGGCCAACCTCATCTGGACGTACGTGCTGCCGGCTCCGCTGCAGTCGCCGTACGCCGCGCCGTTCGCGGTCGTCGCCGCCGAGATCGGGTTCATGTCGGGCGTGTTCGGCCAGCTCGGCTGGTTCCGCAGCCGCCCGAATTCCAGCGGGCAGCAGCTGATCGTGGCGGCCGTCGTGGCGATCGTCATCGTCGGTGCCCTCGCGCTGTACACGATCAGTCGCTTCTACACCGGCGCGTTCACCTTCTTCAACCCGGAGGGTGACCAGAGCATCGTGTTCCAGTTGCTCGGTTGGCTGATCCTGATCGGGATCATCGCCACGATCGTCGGCTTCCTCGCCCTCCTGTTCTTGCGCCGTGACGCGGGCGTGGCGTACGTCGTGGTCGCCGGGGTCATCATGGGGATCCTCTCGGCGCTCATCTCGGCGCCGATCTCGGCGGTCGTGTTCGGTGGCGTCACCGGCTCGGGCACCGACTTCCTCGTCGCCGCCTTCCAGCAGGCCGGATCCGACCTGCAGACCGCCGTGCTGCAGCAGGGCCTCCTGTCAGACCCGATCGACAAGGTCATCACCTCGTTCGTCGTCTTCCTGCTCCTCCAGTCGATGAGCCGGCGGGTGATCGCCCGGTTCCCGCAGGGCGAGAAGGCAGTCGGGATGGAGGGCGCATAGAGCCGGAGTGGTCGGCCCGGCTTGTCCGGGCCGACGACCTCGATGCGGAGGACGCCGCCCGGATCGCCCGGTTGGTGCCCGCCACCCCGAGCGCATTCCACCGCCGCAATCCACTGACCAAGGCCGTCATCGCGACCACCGGGTCGGTCGGCGCGTTCGTCCTCGGCGGCTACGCCGGACCGATCGCCATCATCGTGGTCATGCTCGCCCTCTCCGTCGCGGCGGACGTCGTCCGACAACTCGTACGCGCGGCGTTGCTCCTCACCCTGCCGATCGCGATCTCGGTGGTGCTCGTGAGCGTGTTCACCCGTGCCGGCACGACCGTCCTGTTCGAGATCGGACCGTTCGATGCCACGGTCGAGGGGGTCGACTTCGCCGGCCAGACGCTCGTGCGCCTGTTCGCGATCTCGCTCTCGATCGGGCTGTTCGTGCTGACGACCGAGCCGCGCGCCTTCGTGTTCGACCTCGAACGGCGCGGCATCCCGCCGCGCGGCGCCTTCGTGGCGGTCGCCACGATCGAGGCGGTGCCGACCCTGGTCGAGCGGGCCGGCGTCATCGGCGAGAGCCAGCGGGCGCGCGGCCTCGATACCGAGGGCAGCCTGCGCGCTCGATTGCGTGGGCTGCTGCCAATGGTCGGGCCGGTCATCCTCGGTTCGCTGACCGATGTCGAGGAACGGAGCCTCGCCCTCGAATCGCGGGCGTTCAGCCGGCCCGGCCGGCGCCATCTCCTGTGGGCGATGCCGGACACGACCTGGGAGCGCGCGCTGCGCTGGATCCTGGTCCTGACGCTCATCGGTGCGGCCATCGCCCGGCTGACCGGACGGATCTGACGATGCTGACCCTGGACCACGTGTCGTACCGCTACGCCGGCTACAAGGAGCCCGTCCTTCACGAGATCGACCTGACGCTCGCCGATGGCGAGATCGTCGGGGTGGTGGGGGCCAACGAGACCGGCAAGTCGACCCTGTGCCTCGTCGTTTCGGGTCTTGCCCCAGGATCCATCGGCGGCGCCCTGACTGGCGGCGGCCTGTCGATCGACGGCCAGCCGATGGCCGGCAAGCCACTCCACGAGTTCGCGACGCGAGTCGGGATCGGCTTCCAGAACCCGGCCACGCAGCTATCCGGCGTGACCGGCTCGGTGTTCGAGGAGGTCGCGCTCGGACCGATGAACCTTGGGCTCACCCAGCGCGATACCGTCGAACGGACGAAGACGGCGCTGGCGACGCTCGGCATCGACCACCTCTCGGAGCGCGAACCACGGCGCCTGTCGGGCGGACAGGCCCAGCTCGTCGTCATCGCCTCGTTGCTCGCGATGCGGCCACGGCATCTCGTCCTCGACGAGCCGACCGCCCAGCTCGATCCGGAGGGGACGCGCCTGGTCGGCGAGGCGCTGCGCGAGCTCGCATCGACCGGCACCGCGCTGCTGGTCGCCGAACACAAGACCGACCTGCTCGACGGCCTGTGCCAGCGCGTCGTCGTGCTCGACAGCGGCCGGATCGTGGACGAGGGGAGCGCTCCGACGATCCTCGACGACCCACGGCTCGTCGACTGGGGCGTCGACCCGCCATCGCGCATCCGCCTCGCCCGGGCGGCGGCCGCGGTCGGTCTGGACCCGGCCATGCTGCGGGACGTCGCGTGACCACGCTGCGGTTCGACGGCGTCGGCTTTGCCTATCCCGATGGCACCCGGGCGCTGGACGGGATCGATCTCGACATCGGCCCGGGCGAGACGGTGGCGATCATCGGCCAGAACGGCAGTGGCAAGTCGACCCTCGTGCGCCATCTCAACGGGCTGCTGCGCCCGACCGAGGGCCGCGTCCTCCACGACGATCGCGACATCGCGAACACCCGGGTGGCGGCCCTTGCCGCGAGCGTCGGCATCGTCTTCCAGAACCCCGACCGCCAGATCTTCGCCAGCAAGGTCCGTGACGAGGTCGCGTTCGGGCCGCGGATCCTCGGCCGGTCCGGGGCCGAGGTGGACGCCGCCGTCGACGAGGCGCTCCGCGCGGTGGACCTGGTCGAGGCGGCCGCGACCAACCCGTACGACCTCGGCTACTCGCGGCGCAAGCTGCTGGCGCTCGCGTCGATCCTGGCGATGGGCACCCCGGTGCTCGTCCTCGATGAACCGACGACGGGACAGGACGCGCGCGGCATCGCTCGGGTCCAGGGGGTGGTCGCGAACGTGGCGCAGACCGGCCGGACGGTGATCGCCATCAGCCACGACATGCGGTTCGTGGCCGAGTCGTTCGAGCGGGTCGTGGTCATGGGCGCAGGCCGGATCCTGCTCGATGGCCCGCCCGACACGGTGTTCGCCGAACCAGCCTGGCCGACGCTCGCGTCAACCTACCTCGAGCCACCCCACGCGGCGCGCGTCGGCGCCCGGCTCGGGCTCGGTGCGACGTCCACGGAGGCCGCCCTGGTGGCGGCCCTGGCCGCCCGGTCGGCCTGAGATCGAGGGCAGGGCGACCAGGCAGACGGGCGCGTTTCAGCGGATCTCGACGTCGCGATCGTGACCGCCGACGACCAGCAGCAGGACGGACGTCTCGATGACGTCGATACCGGCGATGACCGCCGCCACGACCAGCGGCAGCGGATGGCCGACGAGCCAGCCGGCACCGGCGGCCAGCGCGGCAAGGGCGAGGAATGCGTAGCGGACACCACGGATCAGGCCCCGGACGTCGTCCGCCCGGGCGCTCGACACGCGCGCGAGGAACCGGCCCAGGAGCACGACGGCGATGGCCGCCGAAGCAGCCACCAGCACCGCCCGGATGAGCGGCGGCGGCGTGACGAGGGCATCGAGCCAGCCCGGCCTCGATCCGAGGGCCGTGGCACCGACGACGGCCGCCACGCCCAGCCCGATGGCGGCCGCCGCGCCGACCCGGGGATGAGCGAGGACCGTCATCCCTCGACGATGTCGAGGATGACCTCGTGCATCTCACCCTCGACGATCCGCCACGCCCGGACGCTGGGCGTGCCGGTTGCCCGGTCCGCCTCGTCGCCGCTCAGCGACACCAGGACGTACAGCGCGTCTGGATAGAACGCCAGCCCGAGATCGGTCGGCGACGGAACGGCCGGGCTGTGGGTGTGCGAGTGGACGATGCCCCAGAAGACGTCATCGGCATCGTCGATCGCCACCGCCAGCCGGTACAGGTCGGCCGGTTCGATGTTGTAGCGATACGGCGAGCGAGCCTCGTTCCTGGTGGCCTCGAACCGCGACGCCTGGCCACCGGCGGCGGCGGGCCGATCGCCCACGATCACGCCGCACGCCTCATTCGGGTAGTCGGCACGGGCGTGGTCGATCATCGCCTGGACCATCGACGCCGGGATGTCGGTCCGTGCCGGACCGGGGTGCGCGGTCGTCACCACCAGTTGACACCGCCCTCGAGCGCGTCCCCCATGTCGGCGAAGTCGGTCGTGTACGTGCCCGCCGACAGGTACTTCCAGCCGCCGTCGGGGAAGAGCGCGACGATCGTGCCGCTCGTCATGGCCATCGCCTCGCGCGCCGCAGCCACCAGCACCGCACCGCACGACGGCCCGCCGAAGATGCCCTCCCGGGTGACCAGCTCGCGCAGCGCGGTCAACGCGTCCAGGTTCGACACCAGGTACTTCGCGTCGATGAGGGTCGGATCGAGGATCTCGGGGATGAACCCTTCGTCGAGCGAGCGCAGGCCCTGGACCAGCTCGCCGGGGAGCGGCTCGGCGGCGACGATCCGGACGCCGGGCGCGTGCTCGCGCAGGTACCGCCCCGCCCCCATCAGCGTGCCGCCGGTCCCGAGCCCGGCGACGAAGACGTCGACCTCGGGGCAGTCGGCGAGGATCTCGGGCCCGGTCGTCTCGTAGTGGGCACGCGGGTTCGCCGGGTTGCCGTACTGATAGGGCATCACGTAGCGCGGGTCAGCGGCGACCAGCTCCCGGGCCAGGGCGATCGCCCCGTTCGACCCCTGCGCGCCGGGAGAATCGATCACTTCGGCATCGAACAGCGCGGCCATCTCGCGTCGTTCGGCGGTCACGTTGTCGGGCATGACCAGACTGACCCGATAGCCCTTGCGGCGGCCGATCATCGCCAGCGCGATGCCGGTGTTGCCCGAGGTCGGCTCGAGGATGATCGAATCCTCGTGAAGCAGCCCGCGTTGCTCGAGATCCTCGATCAGGGCCCGGGCGACCCGATCCTTGACCGAGCCCGAAGGATTGAGCATCTCGAGCTTGGCGAAGATGCGGACCCGCGGATTCGGGCTCATCCGGGCGATCTCGACGAGGGGGGTATGACCGATCGCCTCGAGGATGTCGCCGTACCGACCGCCATGGGGCAGCAGCCCGTGGTGCGCCCGGGCGTGGTCGTCGGCCACGGCGGCCGCGGCGGGCTGGTCGGCCCCGACGAGGCGCGACGGCAGGGCCACCGGATCAGCCCCCGGCCATCGCCGGCAGCAGGCGGACCTCATCGGCCGGGGCGACCGGCGTGTCGAGGCCGTCGAGGTAGCGGACGTCCTGGCCGTTGACATAGACGTTGACGAACCGGTTCAGGTCGCCCTCGTCGGTCAGCAGCTGGCCGCGCAGCGCCGGGTGGCGCTCGACGAGGCCACCGACGACGCCACGGATGGAGTCGCCGTCGACCTCGACGGACTTCGCCCCGCCGACGTTGGCACGCAGGACGGCCGGGATGTGGACGGTGCTCATGCCCGCGCCTCCGGCGACACCGAGCCGGCCAGGCCGGTCGTCGTCAGCAGGAACGGGGCGTCCTCGCCGACGTTGGCGGTGCCCAGCGGCCGACCCGCCCGGCGCGCCTCGACCGCCGCGTCCGAGCAGACCGGGCAGTTCGGGTCGCGCCGCAGCTGCAGCTCGGTGAACTCGGTCTCGAGCGCATCGAACAGCACCAGGCGCCCAGCGAGCGTGGTCCCGATGCCCAGCAGGAGCTTGAGCGCCTCGTTCGTCTGGAGCATGCCCAGGATGCCGGGCACCACCCCGAGCACGCCCGCGACCGAGCAGCCGGGCGCCAGCTCGGGCGGCGGGGGCGTCGGGTACAGGCAGCGATAGCACGGTCCCTCGTACGGGACGAAGGTCGTCAGCTGGCCCTCGAACCGGAACACGCTGGCGTGCACGACCGGGATGCCGGCGGCGACCGCCGCGTCGTTGAGGATGTAGCGCGTCTCGAAGGTGTCGGTCCCATCGAGGATGACGTCGTAGCCGGCGATGACCCGCTCGACGTTGTCCGCGACGAGCATCTCCTCGTGCTGGATGACCGTCACGTCCGGGTTGAGGGCGTTGATGGCGATCCGGGCCGACTCGACCTTGCGCTCGCCGACCCGGTCGGTCGTGTGGATGATCTGGCGCTGCAAATTCGACAGGTCGACGACGTCGAAGTCGATGAGCCCGATCGTCCCGACACCGGCCGCCGCGAGGTACAGCGCCGCCGGGCTGCCGAGGCCGCCGGCACCGATGAGCAGTGCCTTGCTGGCGAGCAGCTTCGCCTGACCCGCCGAGCCGACCTCGGGGATCAGCAGGTGGCGGCTGTAGCGCTGCTTCTGTTCGGCATCGAGGACGACGGGCGTCTCGAACTCGAACCCGGCGCCCTTCCAGGCCTGGAAGCCGCCGGCCATCGACGCGACGTTGGTGTAGCCCATGTCGGCGAGGGTTTGGCCCGCGAACAGGGACCGGATGCCGCCGGCGCAGTACAGCACGACTGGGGTATCGCGGTCGGGCGCGATGCCCTCGATGTACTGCTCGATGTAGGACTTGGACACGTGCGTCGCGCCGGGCAGGTGGCCCTGCTCCCACTCGGAATCCTCGCGGACGTCGACGACGACCGCGTCACCGGCGGGCAGGGCGATGACCTCCTGGGGAGAGATCTCGCGGATCTGGGCACGGGCCTCACGGAGAAGGTCCGCGTAGGACTTGGGCATGTGGTGGGTCGGCTCCGATGGGTTCGACGAGCTGGCTCGCTCTCGGCGGCCAGGGCGGGGGATGGGGACGGGCCGGCTGTCAGGCCGGCTGGCGACACCTGCAGCGGCGCTCGATCGTGGTCATGCGCCGGCCTCGGCCGCGGTGGGGGTCTGATTGCCCGGATCGGCGACACCGAGCTCGCCCAGGACGTGCTGGAGGCTGTCGTGGCTGAGCATCGCGCACTTGAGTCGGGCCGGGCTGATGTCGATGCCGAGCAGGTCGAGGAGGTCGTCGGCGCGGATGGCCGCGACCTGGGTCAGCGGCTTGCCCTTGATCTCATCGGTCAGGAGGCTCGCGCTGGCCTGGCTGATGGCGCAGCCTCGGCCGGTGAAGCCGACCCGGTCGACGACGCCGTCGCGGACCCCGAGCATCAGGGTGATCCGATCCCCGCACAGCGGGTTCGCGCCCTCGTACGACGCATCCGGGTCCTCGACGACACCGAAGTTGTGGGGTCGCCGAGAGTGCTCGAGGATGTAGTCGCGGTAGAGATCGTCCATATCGACCTCGAAGTCTAGCGCGAAAGTCCAATCCCGACCACCGCGGTCGGGATTGTTTGGAGCACGGATCGCCATGCGGCATCGCCCGGTGCGTCGGCGCCACGGACTGATGGCCGGCCCGACCGGTACGATGCGCGACGGGCTCGTGACGTGGCGCGGCGGTATCGTCGAGGTTCGGTGGCCACCACGCTCGATCTCCCCCACGCCATCCGCATCGACGGCCAGGCAGCCAAGCGCGGGCTCATCCCGCGGATGCCGGCCGGTGAGCGGCTGCTCGCCGACACCGCGGCCTGGCTCGTCGACGAGTATCCGGACCAGATCCGGGTCGTCGGACAGCGGTCCGTGGGCGACGCCGCGGCGGAGCTGCGCCTCGCCCTCCACGCGGCCGCGCCGGACGTCGTCCTGACCGCGACCGACACCGGCGCCGTGGCGGTCGCGGCCGAGACCGCGGCGGCGGGACCCGGCTACCACCGCTTCGTCGGGCGGATCGTCGAGCGGCTCGGGATCGAACACGCGATCGACTGGGCGGCCGATGTGGACGACTTCGCCTTCGCCGATCGCCCGCTGGTCGAGCGCGCCTACCTCGGCTGGCTCGGCCCGGTCCTCGCCCAGGCCAGGAGCGCCCGCCGGCGAGGGCAGCACGGGATCCACCTGGGCACCCCGGCCGGCACGCGGTTCACCGTTGCGGGTGCCATCGCGACCGCCCTCGGCCCGCGTGACGACGACTGGCTCGACGCCGCCATCGGCGACCCGCGGGTGGCCATCGAGATCACGCCGTGGTGGTCGGATGCGACCGACGGCCAATACCTGCTGAACCGGGCTCTGACGCTGCTGTGGCTCGATGTCCGTTGGCGCCGACCGGCGGTGGCCGGTGAGGCCGACACACTCCACGAGGTCCATCGACTGCTGAGCCGCGCCTACCCGCTCGAACCCGACCTGCCCTATCCGTGGCACGCCTGGGCCGAGGTGGCCGCCTTCCTCGACGTCGACGACGGGATGACGCGCCAGATCCTGCAGCGCACGGCCGGTCGAGCCGCGCCGGCGGTGCCGATCGGCTATCGACGAGATCCGGTCACGATCCTGCACGAAGGCTGGACCCTCGAGATCCCGGGCGACTTCGCGGAGCGGCGGACCGACGAGGAGTGGTGGGGCGGTGGCGCCGGACGCAGCGTGACGCTGGCGGCGGTCGATACCGGCTCGATGTCGGCCGGGGCGTTCCTTGCCCAAGTCGCGACCGACCTCGGGCCCGAGGCGCTGACCCATCGTGCCGGGGAGGTCCATGGCACTGCCCGCATCGCCTCGGATGCGTCGTCCGGTCTCGAGGTCGGCGTGCTCGATGGGTTCTCGGCGGTCACCGGATCCGGAGCGGCCATCCGCATCACCTTCGACGATCCGGCCGATTGGCAGTGGGCGCTCGACCTGTGGCGGTCGCTCGCGCCGGGCTGAGGCGTCGGCGCCCTTACCGGCTGAAGACGCGCTGGACCTCGAGCAGCCCCTCCGCGAGGCGGTCGATGTCCGCCTTGGTCGTGTAGACGCTGAACGACGCCCGGGCCGTCGCCGACAGATCGAGCCGTTCGTGGAGCGGCATCGTGCAGTGGTGGCCGGCACGCACGGCGATGCCGAACCGGTCGAGCACCTGGGCCACGTCGTGGGGATGGATGTCCGGCAGGTTGAACGGCACGACACCGCCCCGCAGATCCGGGTCCAGCGGGCCGTACAGCTCGATGTCGGGGACCTCGCGCGGCAGGACCGCCAGGGCGTACTCGACCAGGTCGCGCTCGTGGGCACGGACGGCGTCCATGCCGACGCTCATGAGGTACTCGGCCGCCACGCCCAGGCCGATGGCATCGCCGACGGCCGGGGTCCCCGCCTCGAACTTCCAGGGCACGGCGTTGAAGTCACTACGTCGCAGGTGGACCTCGCGGATCATCTCGCCACCGGCCAGGAACGGCGGCATGGCGTCGAGGATCTCCCGCCGCGCCCAGAGTGCGCCCGAGCCCATCGGGCCGAGCATCTTGTGACCGCTGAACGCGTAGAAATCGCAGCCGATGGCCTGCACGTCGACCGGTAGATGGGGCACCGCCTGCGCCCCATCGACGAGCACGAGCGCTCCGGCCGCGTGGGCCATCTCGGTCATCTCGCGGACCGGGTTGATGGTCCCCAGGGTGTTCGACACGTGGGTGAACGCGACAAGCTTGGGCTTGAGCCGCAGGAGCACCTCGAACACGTCGAGGCGGAGCACGCCGTCGTCGGTGATGGGGATGAACTCGAGGTCGCCGTCGCGCTCCTGGACCAGGAGCTGCCACGGCACGAGGTTGGCGTGGTGCTCCATCTCGGTCAACACGATCTGATCGCCGCGATCGATGTTGCGCCGACCCCACGAGTACGACACGAGGTTGATCGCCTCGGTCGCGTTGCGGGTGAAGACGATCTCGTGGCTGTCCGGGGCGTTGATGAACCGAGCGACGGTCACGCGGGCCGCCTCGTACGCCGCGGTCGCCTGCTCGCCGATGGTGTAGATGCCGCGATGGACGTTCGCGTTGTAGTCGCGGTAGTACGTGTCCATGGCGTCGATGACGGCGCGCGGCTTCTGGCTGGTGGCCGCCGAGTCGAGGTAGATCAGCGGGTGCCCGTTGATCTCGCGTTCAAGGATCGGGAAGTCGCGCCGGAGCGCCTCGGGATCCAGGCTCGACGGTGCGGCAGACGCCTCGATCGCCATCGTTCGCCGCCCGCGCCTAGCGGGCCGCCTCCACCGGTGCGCGCTCGGCGCCGTCCTCGAGCTCGAGCTCGGGGCCCTTGGGCACCAGCAGTGCCTCGTCCGACACGTTGGTCTCCAGGCCGGCCTCGCGCAGGATCGGGCCGTAGCCCTCGTCCTCCAATCGAAGTGCGAGGTCCTTGCCGCCGCTCTTGACGATGCGACCCTGGGCGAGGACGTGGACGACGTCGGGCTTGATGTAGTTGAGCAGCCGCTGGTAGTGGGTGATGAGCAGCACACCGAGGTTCGGGTTGAGCATGGCGTTGACGCCCTCGGCGACGATCCGCAGCGCGTCGATGTCGAGCCCCGAATCGGTCTCGTCGAGGATCGCCATCTCCGGCTCGAGGACGGCCATCTGGAGCATCTCGAGGCGCTTCTTCTCGCCGCCCGAGAAGCCGTCGTTCACGTAGCGGCTGGCGAAGCCCTCGTCCATCCGCAGGAGGGCCATCTTCTCGCGCATCGTGTTGCGGAAGTCGCGCATCGACACACCGCCTCGGATCGAGTCGGTGGGGTCCACGTCGGGGTCCTTGTCGATGCCCTGCAGCTTGGCGTTGAGGGCGCTCCGGATGAACGACGCCACCGACAAGCCGGGGATGGCGGTCGGGTACTGGAAGGCGAGGAACAGGCCGAGCCGGGAACGCTTGTCGGGTGACAGCGTGAGCAGATCGCGACCCTTCCACCGGACCTCGCCGCCCGTGACGCGGTAGGCGGGATGGCCCATCAGGGCGTAGGCCAGCGTGGTCTTGCCCGAGCCATTGGGGCCCATGATGGCGTGGACCTCGCCCTTGCCGACGGTCAGGTCGATGCCTTGCAGGATCTCGTGGTCGGGCTTGGCCACCGGCGCGACGCGCAGGCCGCGGATGACGAGGTGCTGGTCGGTCGGCTGATCGGTAGCGGTCACGGTGTGGTCAAGGCTCCTTCGGGCGGATCGAGCGCGATGACCCGGGCCGGCACGAGGTCGGCCAGGGTCATCGAATCGAGGGTCGTGGTGATAGCGTCGCGGACGGCGACCCACAGGAGGTTCACGGTGCAACGCGACGAGCGGTCACAGGTGGTCGCGTGCTCGGGATCCTCGGACGCGCAGAACATCGGGGCGATCGGCCCCTCCAGCGCTCGCAGGACCTCGCTCATCGCGATCGACGCGGGCGACCGGGCGAGCTCGTAGCCACCGTGGGCGCCGCGGGTGCTCACGACGAGGCCTGCCTCGCGCAGGCTGACGACGAGTTGCTCGAGATAGGCGCGCGGCAGATCCTCCTCGGCGGCGATCCCGGCCAGGCTGGCCGGCCCGGTGCCGTGCCGACGCGCGAGCTGGACCATCAGCCGGACCCCATATTCGCCCTTCGTCGAGAACGACAGGGCTCCGGAGCCGTGGTAGACGGGACGGGGTGCGACGGTGGCGGTCAGGAGGGTGCCTCGATATCCGAGTGATTTCGTCGGATATCGAGTCTAGGGCCGCGCCGGTGGGTCGTCAACGCACCTGCCCCGGCACCATGCGACGACGCTCCGACACCTGGCAATGGCCAGCAGGCACCGGCGGCCCGCAGACCATCAACACGTAGTCGAGCGCCAACACCTACTGCCGCGGTATCCAGCCACGGGAACGAGTTGATCGGGACCTTCGGCCGATGGCCATCGATCGACGGGATCGGTCGATGCGCATTCGTGGGCGCGAACCCTGACGTGCGAGTAACAGAGAGCGGCTCAGGGCCTGGGCCGACGTCTCGCTGTCGGCAGTGCCGAGCGATCGCGCAGGTCGACGATCCGGGTCCGCAGGTTCTGCCACCGCGCGCCGGCCCGGCCAGCCTGGCCCGGGACGAATCGCATCTTGGCCGCCAGCGCGCGCTCGAGTGGGTCGGCCGAGCCGTGGGCCGTCCCGGTGCGAACCCGGGCGGTCCGGAACCGTTCGACACGGGCCAGCTCCGAGCGGTCCATCAGTTGATCACGAACCAGGCGACGTACGTCGAGGACGTCACCGTGGTGTTGAGGTAGATCGTGAACGAGCCGGTCGTCGGCACGACCGCACGAACGTAGCGGCCAGATCGATTGGAATGGAGCACGGCGAAGACGCGGCTCGCGGTCGACGTGCCAGCCAGGTTGATCTTGAGACTGGACTTGCCGGCGCCGATGAGGTTGCGACCGGAACGACTGAACCTGGCCTTGCCCTGGACGTCGAGCGCGACGGTCGATGCGGAGTCGCCGAGAGCGAGCACCCCCGCGCCCGACGGGCCACCGACGCCGACGACACCGTCGACGTCACCGACGCCGATGACGCCACTGCCGCCGAATGCGAT
>DAIUES010000058.1:0-13063 GCA_036844985.1 Candidatus Limnocylindrales bacterium | reverse complement strand
GCCTTGACCTCGGTCGTGCCCAGATCGATGCCGAGGATCGCGGTCGTCGTCATCGGACCCTATCCAGGGCGACGACGGCCTCGGCGGTCGCGACATCGGTCACCAGCGTCCGGATGATCCCGGCGCGCAGCGCGCCGAGCACCGGCTGGACCTTGCTCTCCCCTGCCCCGACGCCGATGGCCGTCGGGACCCGCGCCAGACGCCGCGCGTCGACCGCGAGCACGCGCTCGCGCAACTCCGGCCCGACGAACGCCCCGTCCAGGTCGTACGGCGCGATGAGCACCTCGCCGATCGCCCCGCGCTCATCGAGTCGCCGCGCAAGATCCTCGCCGACCGATGCCGCTCCCCACGATCGACCGCCGATTCCGACCAGCACGAGGTCGAGTCGGTCCCACAGGTCGAGGATGGCCCGCACGCCCGCATGCGCCTCGAGAGCGAGCTTCGTCGCGGCGTCATCGAGCAGGCCCGGCGCCATCAGCCCGAGCGCCTGCGCCCCGAACGCGTCGGCGATGCGGCGGAACGGTTCGCGCTCCGGCCCGACCGACCAGTAGCCGCCAGCCAGCGGCACGATCGTGGCCGCGACCGGGGTGGCCGCGTCCTCGAGCGCATCGGCGACCGCCGTGACCGTCGCTCCGTCCCCGATCCCGATGATCTCGCCGTCACGCGCCGCGGCCCGGAGCACCTGCGCGCCGAGTCGACCGACCATCCGCCGGGTCAGGTCCTCGGGACCGACCAGCGTCGGGGCAAGATGCACCGCATCGAGGTCGAACCGGGACACCAGCTGCGCCGCCGCCGGCGATTCCGCCACCGTGGCATCGACGATGCGGATCTCGACGATGCCCTCCGCCCGCGCCCGCTTGAGCAGCCGGCTCACCTGTGGCCGGGTCACGCCGAGCTGATCGGCGATCGCGTGCTGGGTCTCCCCGAGCTCGTAGTACAACCGGCTCGCCTGGACCAGCTGGTCGTGCGCCAGCCGCGTCATCGGACCGCCTGCACAGATGTTCTGAACAGATGTGCATCCATCGGTCGTCCATCATCGGCCGCCCCTCGGGCCATGTCAAACCAGCCGGCCGCGGTCCGCGGCCTCAGACGACGCGGCCGGGGTTGAGCAGGCCCTGTGGATCGAGGGCCGTCTTGATCGCCCGCATGAACCGGACGGCGTCGGCGCCCCGCTGTGGCTCCAGCCACGCCCGCCTGGCCGAGCCGATCCCGTGCTCGCCGGTGACTGTGCCGCCAAGGTCGAGGGCGGCCTGGTACAGGTCGGCCTGGACCGCCTTGGTCAGCGCCTCGCCGCGCGGGTCGCCGCGATCGAGCACCAGGTCGGGATGGAGGTTGCCGTCCCCGGCGTGGCCGAACGTCCCGATCCGGACGTCGTGCTTGGCGGCGATCCGCTCGACCGCTCGGAGCATGTCCGCGACCCGGGCACGCGGCACGCCGACGTCCTCCATCTTCACCTCGCCGAGACGCTCGAGCGCCCAATGCGCGGCCCGTCGGGCCTGGCGCAGCAGGTCGGCCTCGGCGGCGTCGGCCGAACGCACCGTCGTCGTGGCACCAGCGGCGACACACGCCACCTCGGCCCGGGTCAGCTCGTCGTCGGCGGCGACCCCGGGCAGATCCGACTCGATCATCAGCATCGCCGCCGCGTCGCGGTCGAGCCCGAGCTCGTGGACGTCATCGACCGCCCGGATCGTGAACCGGTCCATCAGCTCGAGCGTGACCGGCGCGACCCCGGCCGCCGCGACCGCGGCGACGGCCTCGCCGGCCGAATCGAGCGTCGGGAAGAACGCCAGCAGCGTCGCGCGCGGCGGCGGGATCGGGCGCAGCCGCAACGTCGCCTCGGTGATGAGCCCCAGCGTGCCCTGCGAGCCCACCATCAGGTGGGTCAGCGAGTAGCCGGCGACGTCCTTGACGTTCTTGCCGCCGGTCCGGATGACCGACCCGTCGGCCATGACCACCTCGAGCCCGAGGACCGATTCGCGGGTCTGGCCGTACTTCACGCAGCACAGCCCACCGGCGTTCGTGCCGAGGTTGCCCCCGATCGAGCACAGCTCGTAGCTCGCCGGATCGGGCGCGTAGAACAACCCGGCCTCGGCTACGGCCGCCTTGAGCCGGGCGTTGATGATCCCCGGCTGGGTGACGACACACAGGTTGTGGACATCGATCTCGATGATCCGGTCCATCGCGGTGAAGGCGACGGTCAGGGCGCCGTCGATGCCGTTGGCCCCGCCGCTCAACCCCGAACCCGCGCCGCGAGGGACGATCGGGACGTCGAAGGCGGCACATATCCGGACGAGCTCGGCCACCTCGGCCGTGGTGGTCGGCAGGGCCACCGCACCCGGCAGCCCGCCCGGCAGGTACGCCGTCTCGTCCCGCCGATACCCCTCCCGATCGACCGCGTCGACCAGCAGCCGCAGACCGGGGAGGCGCGCCTCCACGGCGGCAAGGAACGGCGCATCCACGATGCCGACAGCCATCGTCGGAGTGTAGGGCTGGAAGGAGCGCGTAGGATTCGGTCCATGATGCCCCGCGTCGTCGGCCGCCTCCTTGCGCCGATCAGCCTGGCTGCGGTCCTCCTCGCCGCTGCCGCGCCCCCGGCCCTGGCGACCATCACGCCGGGCACCGCGAACCGCACGAGCCTGTCCCTGAGCTCGACCTACTCGGTGACCCTGGCGCTGCGTTACGGGTCCCGCGCGTTCAACGTCAACTCGACCGCGACCGTCACCAACCGCTCCGGTGGCGCGATCGACCGGATCGAGTTCAACACCATCGCCGCCCGCCTCGGTGGGATGACCCTCAAGCGGGTCGAGGTCGACGGTCGGCGCGTGAGCGCCCGCGTCAGCGACCAGACGATCGTCGTCCCGCTCGGCGGCATCCTGGCGCCGGGCGACACCGCCCGCGTCCGGATCCAGTACGCCTCGACGCTGCGCAGCACCCTGGGCGGCTCGAACTGGATGTTCACCCGCACGAACGGCACCGTCGACGCCTATCGCTGGATCCCGTGGGTCAGCCGCGCCACGCCGTTCAGCCGACCGAACCACGGCGACCCGTTCGTGACGCCGGTCAGTCCGCACGTCCGCCTCACCGTCCAGACCGACCGGCGGCTGGTCATCGCCTCGACGGCCGATCGGACCGGCGCCTCGGCCGACGGCCTGAGCCAGACGTTCGAGGCCCGCAACGTGCGCGACGTGACCATCACCGCCGCCCCCGACTTCCGATCCCGATCGACCCTCGTCGGGACGACGCGGGTCCGCTACTACTACCGGTCGGCGACCGATGCGAGCCTGATCCTCGACGCGGCGGTCAGGGCGTTCCGCACCATCGAGGGCCGGCTCGGCCCGTACCCGTACCCGATCTTCAAGGTCGTCCAGTCGGCCGGTGGCTACGGCATGGAGTCGCCGGGGATGATCTGGATCCCGCCCGGCAGCGCCCGGGCGAACCTGCGCTACCTCGTCGCCCACGAGACCGCGCACCAGTGGTTCTACGGCCTGGTCGGCAACGACCAGGCCCGCCAGCCGTTCGTCGACGAGGCCATGGCCGACTTCGTCGCGCGCGACATCACCGGCACCCGTCGCTCGAGCCGGTGCGCGACCGGACGCCTCGACCTGTCGATCTACAGCTACTCGAGCGCCTGCTATTACGAGATCGTCTATATCCAGGGCGGCAACCTGCTCAACCAGGCGCGGCTGCGGATGGGTTCGACCCGGTTCTGGCAGACGCTGCGGTCGTATGTCGCCGACCACCGCGACGAGATCGTCAGCACGCCGACCCTGCTGCAGACCCTCGACGACGCCACGACCATCGACCTCTCGACGCTGTTCCGTCCGCGCTTCCCGCGGTTCTACTGACGCCCGACCCGGGCGTCCGCGGCGATGGCCTGCGGCAGCTGCCGGAACGCGGCCGGGAGCACGCTGTTCCAGCCTCGCCAGGCGGTCACGAGCCAGGACGCGATCGCCCGTTGCGAGATACCCCAGCGCAGGCCGTAGTCGTCGCGGATCCGCGGCGGCAGGAGCCCGATCGCCGGCCACAGCGTCCAGCCGTAGAGGCGGGGATCGAGTGGCACGCGTGCCAGCACCCCGGGGAGTGGCGGGTGCAGGATGGCGTCGGCCAGGTCACGTGCCACCTCCCCGACGGCCACCGGGCCGCCCGCCCCCATCTGAGCGGCCATGTACGCCTCGAACGCATCGAGATCGCGCGGCAGAAGCGATTCGGGGACCCCGAACGCCCGCCCGATGGGCCGCATCTCGTCGTGGAAGCGCGCGGCGCGGGTGCGTGACAGCGGCCCGGCCCAGGCATCGTTGACGGCGATCGTCGAGTCGACGAGCGTCGCGTGGACCCACAGCGACAGCTCCGGGTCACGGGCGCGATAGCCGGGACCGGTGATGTCGCGATGGAGCGTGTTGAGCCGCCTGATCTCGTCGCGCGCGGCCGCCGTCGAGCCGTACACGACGCGCAGGTAGCTGCGCAGGGTGGCGTTGAGACGGCGCCACGGATCGGCGCGGAAGTCGGAGTGCTCGGCGACGCCGGCCGCGACCGCGGGATGGGCGATCTGCAGCAGCAGCGCGCGCGGGCCGGCGCCCAGCAGGAGCATCGCCTCGCGGTCCAGGCACCACGCCTCCGACCCCGGCCCGAACATGCCCGGGTCGCCGCGTTCGACGCTCAGCGATCGTCCGGTCGGCGTCCGATGAGCCACCACGCAGCCGGGAAGATGCCTGCGGCGACGGCCAGCTTGGCGAGGTCCCAGGCCAGGAACTTGGTCATCCCGGATGCCACGGCGGTGGCCCAGTCCAGGTCGGCAGCGACCTTGAGCCACGGCACGCCGATCGCGTAGATGACGGCCGTGCCGATGGCCATCATCGCGATGGCGCCTCCGACGTGGCGATCCCAGCCGAGCTCCGCCAGTCGACCGACCAGGGCGGCCGCCACGACGAAGCCGATGAGGTAGCCGCCGGTGACCCCGGTCAGCATCGCAATGCCCGCGCGGCCCTCCGAATAGACCGGCACGCCGATCGCGCCGATGGCGAGGTACAGGAGCACCGCGGCCGCCCCGCGCCGGAACCCGAGCGCACCGCCGATGAGCAGCACCCCGAACGTCTGCCCGGTGAACGGCACCGGCTGGGTCGGGATGTAGATCTGCGCAGCGAGCGCGACCAGCAGCGCACCCGCCACGATCAGGACGATGTGCCGCAGGCGGGTGGGGGTGCGTTCGCCGACCCGGATCGGGACGAGGAAGTCGGCCAGCGTGATCCCTCGATCCGCTGCCGTGCTGCGGTCGAGTCTCGGTAGGGCGATGGTCATCGAGGCTCCGTGACGGTGGCCGTGCTGGGGCACGACCGCGGGGCCCGAGTCTAGCATCCGGGCGCTCCGGACGACCCCTATTCGTAGCCCACGGCACGCACGATCGAAACGCCGCTCGCCAGCCTCGCCGGATAGGCGGCAGCGAGCATCGCGAGGACGACACCGAGCACGAATGCGACCCCGACGGCCAGCCACGGGACGGCGTCGGCGAGGTCCCATCGACCGCCGGCCGAGGCCACCATCAGCCCGCCCACGAGCACCCCGGTGAGGACGCCGCACAGCGCGCCGACGAAGCCGGTGATGCCGGCCTCGACGACGACCGACCGCCAGACCTGCGAGCGGGTCATGCCGGCGGCCCGCAGCACGCCGATCTCGCGGACTCGCTCGAGGACGTTCATCGTGAGCGTGTTGACGATGCCGAGCGCGGCGACGATGACCGCCACGAGCGACAGGAGATCGAACAGTCCGAACACCCGATCGAGCGCGTCGCCGATCGCGCCGCGGATGCGATCGAGCGCGACCGGGTCGAGGGCGAGTGAGCGGGCGGTGGCCTCCAGCTCGGCGCGCTGGGCGGCGGACGCATCGGGCTCGAAGCGCACGGCGAACGCGTCCGCACCGGCCACTCCGAGCCGTTCGGCCTCGGACCAGCCGATGACCAGCGATTCGGCGGTGCGGCCGGGCAGGGTCCGGTCGGCGATGCCGACCACCTCCAGCGCGCGCGACGATCCGTCGCTGGCTACGACGTCGAGCGACGAACCGACCGTCGCTCCCAGCCCGGCAGCCAGGGTCGATGGCACGATCACGGCGCCGCCGCGATCGATGGCGGCGAGGGCACGATCGCGGTCCCCGGCGATGAGGCGCAATCGGCCATCGGCGGCGAGGTCGGCACCGACCATCGCGGCGCCGTCGCGCCGGGTGCCACCGACCGACAGGTCGAACGTCGCGACCGGGCTGACCGACGCCACTCCGGGCAGCGGCCCGAGCGCCTCGTCGAGCCCCTCGTCGAGGCCGCGCGGGAAGATCGATGTCACGACGAGGTCGCCCGGCACGACGTCGGCGATCCAGGCACCGGCCGCGGCCCGCGCGTTCTGGCCCACGCCGGCGAGGGCCACGACCATCGCCAACCCGACGGTCAGCGCCCCGACGGTCAGCGCCGCTCGCGCCCGGTCACGCAGCACGGACGCCCGGGCGAGTCGTTCCTCGAACCGAGCGAGGACGGCGAACGGCAGTCCGCCGACCCGCGCAAGGGTCGGCAGGACGAACGGGACGGCCAGGGCGACGATCAGCAGGATCCCGTACACCACCAGGGCACGGACGGAGGCCGGGCCCCCGGCCGCCTGCGGCCAGGCGAGGAGCCCGACGCCACCGACCACGACGAACACGGCGATGAGCCAGCGCAATCGAGCCCGGCTGGCGGTCGACAGCTCGAGGCGCGCCCTGAGCGCCTCGACCGGCGGGACGCGACCCGCCCGGCGGGCCGGCTCCATCGCCGCGGCCACCGTGACGGTCAGCCCGAGCAGGGCCGCCAGGAATGCGTCGGGAGCGGTCAGCAGCGGCGCACTCAAGGCCACCGAGCCGACGGTCCGCAGCCAGCCGGCCATGACCACGGCGATCACCGCCCCGAGACCGATCCCGACCATCGAGCCGACCGCGCCGATGACGGCGGCCTGGACGAGGATGTAGGCCGTGAGCTGGCCGCGGGTCGCGCCGGCGGCACGCAGCAGCCCGAGCTCCCGGACGCGCTCGACCACCGTCATCGACAGCGTGTTGAAGATGAGGAACGCGCCCGCGAATAGCGCCACGGCCGAGATCAGCGCGGTCGTGGCCGCGAAGTCGCCCGTCGAGGCGCTCATCGTGGCGGCGAGGTCACGCGGCGACGACAGGACGTAAGGCTCGGTCAGGAGCGTGGCCTGCAGGGCCGTGGTCAGGGCCGCGATGTCGGTGCCTTCGGCCGCGCCGACGTCGATGCGGCTCAGTCCGCTGGCCCCGAACGTGGCGCGGGCGACGTCCAGCGGCACGATGACGGCGCGACCGGCCGCATCGGCCCACGCCCCGTCGTCGGCGAGGATGCCGACGATCCGCAACGAGATCGGAGCGTCGACGCCCTCGAGCTCGATGGTCGAGCCGAGGTCGAGCCCGTCGCTGGCGGCGAGGGTCACACTCACCAGCGCGTCGACGGGCTCGGCGGTGGCAGCGGTGTCGGCGGCCGTGGCGGGGTCGGCCGTGGCGGGGTCGACAGCCGCGATCAGCGGCGTGCCGCGGATGGGCGACAGGTCGTGCAGCAGCGGCTCGAGATCCGGATCGATCCCGACGAGCGTCACGGGAGCCGGCAACGGACCCGGCCCGAACGGATCGGCCCCGAGGTACGTGCGTCGCTCGAATCCCGGAGCGGCGATCGCGACGCCCGGGGTCCGTCGGACGGTATCGAGGGTGAGGTCGGACAGGCCCGTCTCGCCGAACGAGGCGATGCGCAGGTCGGCACGTCCGACCATGGCCGCCACCGATCGATCGATGGCCGCACCGATGCCGGCGTTGGTCGCCAGACCCGCGAACACCACGGCCACTCCGAGCGCGACGCCGGCCACCGTCAGACCGGTGCGCAGTGGACGTGCCCGCAGGCCGCGCCAAGCCAGTCGATCGAGCCCTCGCTGCATGTCAGAGCCCGAGTGCCGCGAGCCGCCCGATCAACACCGTCGCGTCGTGGTTGGTACGCCGCCCGAGCTCGATCGTGTCGAGGATCTGCCCGTCGCGCACCACGAGCACGCGGTCGGCATAGGCCGCCGCCTTGGAGTCGTGGGTCATGAGGACGATCGTCTGGTGCCGCTCCTGGCAAGACCGCCACAGCGCGTCGAGGATCTCCGTGCCGGTCGTGTAATCGAGGTTGCCGGTCGGCTCGTCGGCGAACAGGAGCGCCGGACGCGTCACGAGTGCGCGGGCGACCGCGACCCGTTGCTGCTCGCCCGCCGACAGCTGGTCGGGCTTGTGGTGCTCCTTGCCCGTCAGATCGACCAAGGTGATGACGTCGCGGATGCGATCGGCCAGCTCGCCACGGGTAGGGTCGAGCCCGCCGATCGTGAACGGCAGCGCGATGTTCTCGGTCACGTCGAGCAGCGGGATGAGGTTGAACGACTGGAACACGAACCCGGTGCGCTCGCGGCGAAGCTTCGTGGCGCGGTCGTCGCTCAGGTGGCTGATGATCTCGCCCTCGAGCACCACTTCGCCGCTGGTCGGGCGGTCGAGCCCACCGAGCAGCTGCAGGAGCGTGCTCTTGCCACTCCCCGACGGGCCCATGAGCGCCACGAATTCGCCGGCCGCGACCGACAGGGACACGCCGCGCAGCGCGTCGACGGTCGTGCCGCCGAGCGGGTACGACTTGGTCAGGTCACGAGCCTCGAGGATGAGGCCGGTGTCGGCGCGGGCCAGGTCGGGCGCGTCGAGCAGCGCGGTGAGCAGTGCGGTCATGTGGGCCTCGGTCCGGTGCGGTGTGGTCCGCTCGGCACCGTAGCGGTGCGGTCCGCTGCCGGTCACCGGCCCGAAGGTCCGCCCGGGCGTAGTACCCGATCGGTCCGGCACGCCCATCGCTCGTCTCCCCGTCCCGTCAGGCGCCGAAGAAGAAGCCGGTCACCCCGCCGACGATGGTGTCGACCAGGTCGGTCGTGGTCGTTCCCTCGACGACCCGGAGCCCTTGACCCGGCGGCGGACCGTTGCCGGATGCGCCGCCGTCGCCGTTGCTCCCGCCCTGGCCGTTGCCGGTGTCCTGACCGCCCGGCCCCAGTCCTCGTCCCCGGCCGTCATCTGGCACGTCGACGGGGTCGCGCGGGGCGGAGGTGAGCGCGGGGGTCGGTGGCGGGGGGGGCGGGGGGGTCGGTGTGGGGGTGGGTTGGGGGGTCGGCTTGGGGGTCGGCTTCGGCTTCGGGCGGGAGACCGGCTTGGGTGTCGGCTTCGGTTGTGGCTTGGGCTTGGTGGTGGTGCCACCACACCGATCGGCGAACAGGACCGTCCACATCTTCTTGCCGTCGGAGCCCTTGTACGCCCCGACGCCGATCACGTCCCACGCCCGGCCGAGGATGTTGGCCCGGTGACCGGACGAGGCCATGAACATCTGGTGGATGACGGCCGTCGCTTCGCTGTCGGGGTTGGTGTTCCAGCCGATGTTCTCGCCGGCGATCTTGTAGCAGTAGCCGGAGGCGTCAAGTCGATCGAAGACCGAGCCGTAGCCCGGGATCGAATGGCTGAAGTAGTCGCGCCGGATCATGTCCTTGCTGCGCCAACGGGCGATCGAGGTGAGCCGGCTGTCGACCCGCAGCGACCGCAGCCCGGCCGCCGCCCGGCTGCGGTTGGTCAGGGCGATGAGTTGCTGCTCCGATGACGAACTGAACGATCCCGAGCTCCAGGCCGCGACCGGTGCCGGCTGGGACAGCCCGACGACCGAGCTGATCGCGAAGACGAGGGCGACCAGGCCGGCAAGGCGACGGCGGGGAGCGGCGGGGGCCGGGGCGGTCGATCGGTCGTGGACAGGCATGCGACTCGCGGATGTGAGCACCGGGCCGAAGCGCGGCGGCGGGGATGTCTGGGGTGGTCATCACCCTAGGCGTCGAGTCCCGTGCGGTCTGCGGTGCGATGGTCCCGGACGGGGCGGTCCGGGGGTACCGGCCGGTGGCGAGTGGTTACGTGCGGTGGCGGGGGGAGCGGAGTGGTTTGTGGGGATCCGGGCGGTGGGGTTCGGGTGCCGTCGGCCCGTCCGGGAGCCGCCGGACGTGGTCCGGGCCGCCGCGTCCCGCTGCCGCGGTAAGGTCGACGCCCGGGACGCTGCGCCGACCGGCATATCGCCATCCACCACGACCGAATGATCACTGGCAGGTCCCGGATCGTCGCCACATGGTCCCCAACCCGGCCGAATGACCGCCAGCGCGTGCACTCTGCGGGTCGATCGCCGCCAACCGGCCACCGGCGGCGACCGGAGGCGCCATACGGTCGCCCCGATCGGCGTTATTCCGGGTCGGCCACAGGTGCGGGCTCCGCAGGCGGCCCGGCGTCGGGGCCTTGTCAGCCCCAGACACACGCTGGGCACGAACGTGCCTGACCGTCCGGCCCGTGTCGGCCCCAGACACGACCTCGCGACGAGGCTGCACGTTCCCGGGCCCAGGATGCAGTCGATGGCCGTTGGGGCGGTCGACCACCAGGGGTCGTGGCAGATTCGTGTCTGACAGTGACACTGGGGGTGCTGAGGGACTGGCGGCTCAGCCGCGCCGCCCCCCGCCCCCGTCAGCCCGCAGCCGCAGTGACCTCGGCGACCAGCGCCTGGGCGTCCTCCAGCAGCTTGGCCAGGTGCGCTTCGCCGCGGAAGCTCTCGGCATAGACCTTGGCGACGTCCTCGGTGCCGGACGGGCGGGCGGCGAACCAGCCCTGGGCGGTCACGACCTTGATCCCGCCGATCGGCGCGCCGTTGCCGGGCGCTCGAGTGAGGATCGTGTCGATCGGATCGCCACCGAGCGTCTTGGCGCTCACGGCCGACGCGTCGAGCTGGCCGAGCGCCCGCTTCTGGGCCGGCGTCGCAGGAGTATCGATCCGTCGATAGGCCGGCGCCCCGAACCGCTCGGTCAGCTCGCCGTAGGCGACGCCCGGATCTCGACCGGTCCGCGCCGTCAGCTCGCACGCGAGCAGGTCGGCGATGATGCCGTCCTTGTCGGTGGTCCAGACGGTCCCGTCACGGCGCAGGAACGACGCCCCGGCACTCTCCTCGCCGCCGAACCCGAGCGTGCCGTCGATCAGGCCGTCGACGAACCACTTGAAACCGACGGGAACCTCCACCAGTCGACGCCGGAGGTCGGCGACGACGCGATCGATGATCGACGACGACACGAGCGTCTTCCCGACGCCGACGCCGGGCCCCCAATCACGCGCGCCGCCGAAGAGATAGGCGATCGCCGCGCTCAGGACATGGTTCGGGTTCAACAGGCCGCCGGACGGGGTCACCACCCCATGGCGGTCGGCATCGGCGTCGTTGCCGAGTGCGAGATCGAATCGATCGCGCAACGCCACCAGGCGTGCCATGGCGTACGGCGACGACGGATCCATCCGGATCTTGCCGTCCCAGTCCGCGGTCATGAACCCGAACTGCGGGTCGACCTGGTCGTTGGTGATCGTCAGATCGAGCCCGTAGCGCTCCCGGATGACGGCCCAGTACGCGACCGACGCGCCGCCCATCGGGTCGACGCCGATGCGCAGCCCCGAGGCGGCGATGGCGTCCATGTCGATGACGTGGCGCAGGTCGTCGACATACGTACCGACGAAGTCATACGGCCGGGCCGCGGCGCGTGCGGCGTCGTACGGGGTCCGCCGGACGCCCGCGACGCCATCGCTGCCGTCGGCCTCGAGCAGGCGATTGGCCTCGGCCTGGATCCAACCGGTGACGTCGGTGTCGGCGGGACCACCGTTGGGCGGGTTGTACTTGAACCCGCCGTCGTCGGGCGGGTTGTGCGACGGCGTCACGACGATGCCGTCCGCCGGGCGCCCGGGCGTGGCCCCAGCCCCCGCGGCCCGGTTGGCCGCGAGGATCGCGTGCGACACCGCCGGCGTCGGGGTGTAGCCGTCGGCCGCGTCGACGCGGACATCGACACCGTGCGCGGCGAGGACCTCGAGCGCGGTCCGCGTCGCCGGCTCCGACAGGGCGTGGGTGTCGCGGCCGATGAACAACGGCCCGTCGATCCCGCGACTGGCGCGATAGCGGCAGATCGCCTCGGTGATGGCCAGGATGTGCGCCTCGTTGAACGCACCGCGGAACGCCGAACCGCGATGGCCGGACGTGCCGAACGCCACGCGTTGGGTAGGGTCGTGGGGGTCGGGCACCCGATCGTGGTATGCCGCCAGGAGGGCATCGACGTCGACCAGCGTCGAGGGATCGACCGGCCGCCCCGCAAGTTCGCTCACTGCCACGCGCCCATGATGGCACGCTGCCGGGGACCGGCTCATCTTCCGGTTCCGCAACGCACCGGCCGCCCCGAAGTTCCGGGTTGCCTTCGCGGCGCCAAAGGGGTACGTTCGTCCGCCCAACTGGCAGGACGGATGGACGAGATGGACGATCACCGCTCCCCCGAACCGGTTCACGCGAACGGCACGAACGCGGCCGCCGCCCTCGACTCGATCGAACCCATCGCGAGCGATGCGGCCGACGAGTCGACGACCGAAGGGTCAGCCATGCGCGCACCACAGACGCCGACGTTCCTGAGCGAGCTCGCCCACGCCATGCAGGCCGCCGCGGACCGCGAGCGCGAGCGCATCGCCGCGGTCGTGGCCGAGGATGCCAGCGCCCATGTCGACAAGGTTCGCTCGCGCGCCGAGATCGAGACCCAGGAGCTGCGCCGGCTGGCCGAGGAGGACGTCTCCCGGATCGAGGAATGGTCCGCCAGCGAGATCGAGCGTATCCGTGCCGAGGCCGCCCAGAAGACGACCGACCGCCGAGCCAGCCTCGACGAATACCTCAAGCAGCACGACGCGATCATCGAGGCCGAGATCGAGGGCGTCGACGGCGCCGTCCGCCAGTACGGGATCACGCTCGAGGAGTTCTTCGCCGGACTGACCGATTCGAGCGATCCATCGGAGATCGTCCGCCGAGCCGAGCAGCTCCCCGCGCCGCCCGACCTCGACACGGTCCGCGCGAGCGCCCGGGGCGACGCCGTCGCTCGGTTCGCCGGCTCGACCGAGGCGCAGACCGAGGCCCCGGCCGACGCGACGACCGCCAGCGCCGAAGGCGACCAGCCCGACGCGG
>DAIUES010000057.1:0-13364 GCA_036844985.1 Candidatus Limnocylindrales bacterium | reverse complement strand
CGGTCGGGTCACGGACGATGGCCCCGTCGGGTTCGCGCCGGACGATGGCGTAGCCTCGCTCGAGGGTCGCCGCCGGGCCGAGGACGGCCAGCGCCGCCGCCGAGGTGTCGAGTGCCGCCCTCGCGCCGCCGAGTCGGGCGCTGGCCTGGCGCGGCAGCGCGGCGCCGATGGTATCGAGCGTGGCCCGGGCTGCGCCGAGCCGAACCCTCGACTGACGCGGCAGGTCCACGGCCAGGCTGCGCAGGAGCATCCGATCGTGCGCGAGCCGTGTCTCGACCGCCCGGGTGGCGCGATCGAACAGCAGCCCGACCTGCTCCCGCGCGGCGGTCAGCCGGGCGGCCGGACTGACCCGATCGAGCGCGCGCCGTTCGACCACGAGGTCGCGCGCGGCCGCGGCGAGACGACGTTCCGTGGCGGTGGTGAGGCGATCCGCCGCCCGGCGCAGCGCGGCCGCCATCTCGACCTGGTCGGGCACGACGATCTCCGCGGCCACCGACGGGGTGGGCGCCCGGACATCGGCCGCGAAGTCGGCCAGCGTGACGTCGACCTCGTGGCCCACCCCCGAAACGACCGGCAACGGGTGGGCCACCACGGCGCGCACGACCCGCTCGTCGTTGAACGCCCACAGGTCCTCAAGCGATCCACCACCGCGCGCCAGGATCGTCAGGGCCGGGGCATCGTCGGGTCGGCCGGCGGCGTGCTGCGCCTCCGCGTAGCGAGCGACCCGGCGGAACGCCGTGACGAGGCTGGCCGGCGCCCCTTCGCCCTGGACCTGGGCCGCGACGAGGATGACCTGGACGAGCGGCCAGCGGCGGGCCAGCACGTGGCTGATGTCGCGCCACACGGCGCCCGATGGACTGGTGATCACCGCGATCGTCCGCGGCCGTGTCGGCAGGGCCCGCTTGCGTGCCGTGTCGAACAGGCCCTCCGCCGCGAGCCGCGCCTTGAGCGCCTCGAACCGGAGGGCGAGATCGCCGAGTCCGGCTGGCTGGATCGAGTCGACATACAGCTGCATCGCGCCGCTCGGCTCGTACAGGTCGATGCGGCCGTGGACGACGACCCGCAGCCCGGCCTGGGCGCTGAACGCCGAGCGCAGGCGATCGTCGCGGAACCACACGCACTGGAGCTGGTTGCGCTCGTCCTTGAGCGCGAAGTAGGCATGGCCGGCGCTCGACACGGTGACCCGCCCGATCTCGCCCTCGACCCACAGGTCGACGAGTCGCGGGTCCTGGCGGATGGCGGCGCGGACGGCTCGCGTGACCTCGCTGACCCCGAGGATGCGCATCCCGAACGTGCCGGGGGCCATGGCGGGACGGGCGCCAGCGGTACGACCGGCCGGTGCCGGACGCGCCGGGGGCGGCGGAGCCACCGGTCGGTCGTCCGTGTCATCGACCGCGTCCCACCCGGGCAGCGCCCAGTCGGGCGGGCCCGCATCGCGGGTCATGAGGTCGCCGTGGCGGCCGAGCGTCGCCGCATCAGACCCGGGTCTGGTACTCCCCGGTCCGGGTATCGACCCGGATGGTGTCTCCGCTCTCGACGAAGATCGGGACCGTCACGATCAGGCCGGTCTCGGTGGTCGCGGGCTTCCGTGCGCCCGACTGGGTATCGCCGGCGAAGCCGGGCTCGGTGTCGGTCACCTGCAGGTCGACGGTCACCGGCAGCTCGACCCCGATCGTCTCCCCCTGGTAGCTCGTGCGGTCCAGGGTCATCCCGTCCCTGAGGTACTGGGCGGCGTCGCCGAGCTGCTCGGTCGTGAGCACGAACTGGTCGTACGTGTCGGTGTCCATGAAGTGGTGGTCGTCGCCGTCGCGATAGAGGAACTGGACGGGACGCTTCTCCATCGACGCACGAGGCCACTTGGTGCCGGCCTGGAACGACCGTTCGACCGTCTGGCCACGCTTGATGTTGCGCAGGGTGATGCGCACCTGAGCGGACCCGCGGCCCATCTTGATGTGGTGGTAGTCGAGGATCTGCCAGAGTTCGCCGTCGAGCTCGATGGCGACGCCCTTCTTGAGTTCGCCGGTGCTGATCATGTCGAGGTGGGCTCCTGGGGACGCACGCCGGGCAGGGAACGGCCGGGCGGTCGGGACGGGATGGTGGCGGCCATTCTAGTCCGGCTACCATCGGTCCGATGGTGACGACTTCCGACGACTTCGATGCGGTCCTCGGCGCGGCGCCACCACGTCTGACCCCGTCCGAAGCCGTGGCGATCGCCGCCGAGATATTCGAGGTCCGGGCCGACGGGGCACGCGACCTCGGCAGCGAGCGCGACCAGACCTTCCTCCTGCACGGCGTCGATGGACGGCCGGTGGCGGTCATGAAGGTGTCGAACAGCGCCGAGGACCCGGCCACGCTCGACATGGAGGCCCTGGCCGTGCTGCACGCCAGGCGGGTCGATCCCGGGTTGCCGCTGGCGATCCCGTGGCCCGTCCCCCGATCGGTCGGGGAGCGCGACGCCGAAGCCGACGACGCGGATCCCGGGCGACGGCGAGCGACCGTCGAGGGCCCCGATGGTCGCCACCAGGTCCGGATGTACGACGTCCTGCCCGGCCGCCAGCGGGTGTCCCCGACCGAGCTGTCCGACGCCGCGATGATCGGCTGGGGCGGCACGACGGCGCGGCTCGGGCTCGCCCTGCGCGGCTTCTTCCACCCCCGCGCCCGGCGAACGATGTTGTGGGACGTCCAGCACGCAGCGCGCACGCGGGCGCTGGTCGAGACCATCGGCGACGGCCGCCAGCGCTCCCTCGTGGTCGCGGCGCTCGATCGATTCGAGGCGGTCGTCAGTCCGGTCTGGCCCTCGCTCCGGGCGCAGGTCGTGCACAGCGACCTCACCGTCGACAACGCTCTGACCGATACCGATGGCCGCATCACCGGCATCGTCGACTTCGGGGACATGAGCTACTCGGCGCTCGTCACCGACATCGCCTCGGTGCTCGACTCGCTCGTCGTCGACCGCGGCCCCGACGAGGTCTTTCGCCTGGCGCGGCTGGTGCTCGACGGCTACCAGCGCATCGTCCCGCTCGAACCGATCGAGCTTCGATTGACCGGCGAGCTGCTTGCGGCGCGCGCGGCCGTGACGATCGCGATCTCTTCGTGGCGCGCCGATCGCGGCCTGGAGGATCGAGCGTTCGCCGAGCGCTACAACGCCCCGGTGGCGGCCACGCTCGAGACATTGCTCGCGGTCGGGTGGGACGAGGCCGCCCGGCGGTTCGGGGCGGATCCCGCGCCCGGCCGGACCGGGGACCTCATCGCGCGGCGGGCGGCGACGCTCGGACCGGCCATCGAGCCGCTCACCTACCGGGTCCCGATCCACGTCGCGGAGGCCCACGGAGTCCGGCTCACCGACGTCGATGGCCGGGTGTACCTCGACGCCTACAACAACGTTCCGTGCGTCGGCCACGGCCATCCGCGGGTGACCGAGGCGATCGCCCGCCAGGCCCGCGTCCTCAACACCAACATGCGCTACCTCCACGGGGCGGCGATCGAGCTCGCGGAACGCCTCGCGGCGAGCTGTCCCGATGGGCTCGACACGGTCCTGTTCGTCAACTCGGGTTCCGAGGCGAACGACCTGGCGTGGCGTCTGGCCACCACCTTCACCGGCCAGCGCGGGGCGCTGTGCACGGCCTACGCCTACCACGGCGTGACCGAGGCGACGGCCGCCCTCTCCCCCGAGTCGTGGCGCGGCGGCCGGCGACCCGATCACGTCGAGACCTGGGAACCACCCGACCCCTATCGCGGCCGACACCTCGACGGCGCGCCCTTCGCCGCGGCCCTGGCCCGGCTGGCCGGCCGGGGCATCGGGCCGGCCGCGGCCATCCTCGACGGCGTCCTCACCAGCGATGGCTACCCCGAGCCCGAGCCCGCCCTCGTCCAGGATTGGCTCCGCCAGACCCATGCGGCCGGCGGCCTGTGGATCGCCGACGAGGTCCAGGGCGGCCACGGCCGGACGGGCACGGCGCTGTGGTCGTTCGAGCGGTTCGGCATCAGCCCCGACATCGTCACCCTGGGCAAGCCGATGGGCAACGGCCATCCCGTCGGTGCGGTCATCACCCGCCGCGACATCGTCGAGCGGTTCGGCGACGAGACGGTGTTCTTCAGCACGTTCGGTGGCAACCAGGTATCGGTGGCGGCGTCGCTGGCCGTGCTCGACGTGCTCGACGACGAACGGGTGCTGCCACGGGTCGTCGAGGCCGGGGCGGCGCTGCGAGCGGCGATCGAGACCGTCGCCGTCGAGCATCCGGCGATCGGCGACGTACGCGGTCCCGGGCTGGCGATCGGTGTCGAGATCGTCCGCGATCCGGTGACGAAGCAACCCGACCCGGCCACGGCCGACGGGATCAAGGAGGGCCTCCGTGAGCGGGGCGTCCTCGTCGGCACGACGGGCCCGCTCGGCAACGTGCTGAAGGTCCGGCCCCCGCTGGCGTTCACCGCCGCCGACGTGGCGGCGGTCGCCGAGGCGCTGGCCGCGACGCTCGAGGGCATCGGTCGCGGGGCACGGTGAGCGCGCCTTGCGAGCGCGCGGCCGGACGGCGCCTCACCGACCGACGACCACGACCTCCCTCGGGAACTGCGTCAGCCGCTCGACCCGGCCCACGGCGGCGTCGATGGCGATGAGGTCCTCGATGCGCACCCCGACCTCGCCATCGAGGTACACCCCGGGTTCGACCGAGAACACGGTCGGGCTGGGCAGGGGCGCATCGGTGGCCACCGTCCCGAGCGACGGGGCCTCGTGTGTGGCCAGCCCGATCCCGTGCCCCGTCCCGTGCCCGAAATGGTCGCCGTGGCCGGCATCGACGATGACCTCCCGCGCGGTGGCATGGACCAGGCGTCCGCTCGGTGGGCCGTCGCCCGACGCGATCGCGGCCTCGACCACGGCGATGGCCGCGGCCTGCGCCCGCGCCACGAGCGCATAGACCGCCAGGTCGCGCTCGGACGGCTCGCCGACGAACAGGGTCCGGGTCATGTCGCTGCGGTAGCCGTCGACCTGGGCCCCGAAGTCGAACAGCAGGACGGCACCATCGAGCACCGGCCGATCACCGGGCGAGCCGTGCGGCAGCGCCGCCTCCGGGCCCGACAGGCAGGCCACGTCGAACGCGAGCGCCTCGGCGCCGGAGGTCCGCATCAGCCACTCCAGGCGAAGCGCCAGCTCACGCTCGGTCACGCCGGGGCGGATCTCGGGCAGGAGCGTGGCCAGCGCACGGTCGGCGACGGCACAGGCTGCGGCGACACGCTCCAGCTCGGACGGTTCCTTGGTCGCGCGGTCGGCCTCGATCCAGCCCTCGATCGGCACGAGCTCGACGTCCGGCGCGGCCGCCACGAGTCGCTGCCACGTGGCGTGCGGGACGAAGCCCGCCTCGACCGCGACCCGGCGCGCCCCGATCGAGCGCAACAGCTCCGGCCAACGGGCCGCCATGTTGCCGTAGACCTCGGCCAGTCGGGCGTCGGGCGCTTCGCGTCGGACCTGGATCGTGTAGCGCGAGTCGGCCAGGACGACGACCTCGTCGGCGGTGACGAAGAACTGACCCGACGTGCCCGCGGATGATTCCTCGCCCTCATCGAGCGTGAACCCGGTCAGGTAGCGCATGTGCTCGCGGCGGACGCCGAAGTAGGCATCGACGCCGCCGTCGGCGAACCGTGCCCGCAACCGCTCGAGGCGCCGCGGGCGAGCCGCCCGATCAGCCTCGAGCCATCGCTCGCGAACGGGGCTGTCCGGCGGAGCCGGGAAATCGGCCGCGTTCGGCCAGTCGGGGCGATCGAGGCTCACCCGCCGTAGCCGTACTTCTTGAGGTTCGCCTGGTGCTCCTTGGCGGTCTTGGCGAAGACGTGCGCGCCGTTGCCATCGGGGATGGCCAGGAAGTAGATGAACTTGTCCTTCGTGTCAGGAGCGAGCGCGGCGTCGATCGAGGCGAGGGTCGGCGTCGCGATCGGCCACGGGACCAGGCCGGCACGGGTATAGGTCTGGAAGCCAGCCAGGGCGTCGGGCAGGACGACGTCCTTCATCGCCGTGTCGGGCACCGTCCAGAACCGGTATTCCTGCCATTTGTCGAAGTCACTCGCGTCGAGGGCGACGGTGTCGACCGCGTAGATCACCGTCGGATCGGCGTTGAGGATCTTGTTCTTGATGCCGGGGATGCCGTTGATGCGGTTCTGGTAGACGCCGGCGATCAAGGGCCGTTCCGCATCGAGCACCGCCTCACGCTCGACGATGGAGGCCAGCGTCAGCACCTGGTAGAACGTCAGGCTGCGGGCGGCCGGCACGGTCATGCGGGCATTTCCGACATTCGCCGCGAACGCGTCGAGCATCTTGCGCACCAGCTCGTCGGGGGTCGTGTCCGGCAGCACGTTGTAGGTGCCCGGCCAGAGGAAGCCCTCGAGCGACACGCCGTCGGGCGCGTCCTTGCGGATCCGCTCGAGCCACGGGTAGTCGGCGATGAGCGACGCCGGCGGATCGTGGGCCAGCTCGTAGAACTCGTGGACGTCCATCTGGAGCGGGAGCGTCTGGAGCTTGGCCGTGATCTGCTCCAGCCGGAGGCCGGTCCGCAGGGCGATCTCGACGTAGGGGTTCGGCGGCGGTGCGAGGAGCGCGCTCACCAGCTGATCGGGGGTCATGTTCTTGCGCAGCACGAACGTGCCGGTCTGGAGGTCGCCTGTCAATTTCTGGCTGCTGGCGATGAATACGAACGCCCGGGGGTCGCGCAACAGCCCTTCCGTCCCGAGGCGCTCGGCGATGGTCGAGGCCGTATCGCCGGACTCGACCACGAACTCGACCTGTTCGGGATCGCTGGACACGGGCTTGGTCAGCGACTCACCGAGATCCTCGCGCACGATGTCGGCCACGAACGGGAGGTTCAGTGCCGCCGGGTTGTCCGATGCCCAGCCGATGACCGCCGAGTAGACCAGCGGCCGCAGCGCCGTCAGCGCGACGACGAGCACCAGCGCTCCCAGGAGCACGGCGAACAGCAGGAACTTCATGACCCCGCCGATGCCGCCGCCGCGCCGTCGACGTCGCGGCCCGTTCCCACCACCGCCGTCGCCATAGCGGCGCGACGGTTCGTAGCCGACCGGGACGTAGTCGGTCGCATACGCGTCCGCCTCGAACTTGCGAGCGTGGGGCTGGCGCTGGTCGCGGGGGCGTCCGCCAGAGCGGATCGTCATCGTCGGCTCTCCGTGGTCATGGTCATCGGGGACGGGGCAGTCCCGCCGGTGCCGCGGCGGTCGAGCGCATCCTGCAGGATGATCGCGGCCGCCTCGCGATCGACCCGCGCGCGATACGCGTCGCGCTGGTGTCGCGATGGTGGGCCGCCGGACCGGCCACGTGGCATCGGCCCGAGTCGCTGCTCGGCGAGGTGGCTGGACAGCCGCTCGTCCTGGAAGGTGATCGACATATGGTCGCCGATGCGCGCCGCGATGTCCTCGGCCCAGGCCCGGGTATGGGCGGCCTGGCTGCCCTCCTGGCCTGCCGCCTCGAGGGGCAGCCCGACCACGAGCGCGTCGATGGCATGGGTCGCGATGAGCGCGAGCAACGCGGCCGCGTCGACGGCCGGGTCCCGACCGCGGCGCAGGGTCACGAGCGGCTGCGCGCCGCCGCCACCTTCCGCGATCGCCACACCGATCCGCCGCTCACCGACATCGAGCCCGAGCAGGCGCGTGGATCCGGTCACGGACGCGCGGTCCACGGGCCTGCCGTCCACGTCCGCGCGTCGCGCATGGCAGTCGGCGTGCTCGACGGGGTCTCGACCGGCAGCGGCGCGGTCGTCCGCACGTCGACCCGGGCGTCGAGCGTGGGGATCGTGCCGACCCAGTCCGGCCAGACCGACAGCTCGACCGTGCCATAGCGAGCGAGGATGGTTCGGGCATCCGCCAGCGACTTGCCGAGGATCGCGGCCTTGATCTCGGCCGGATCGACGACGAGCACCTGGCGAGCCGTGACCACGACCGGGAAGGTGATCACCCCGTCCTCGACGAGCGCCGGTGACGTCTCGACCTGACCGGATCCGTCAACCAGGGTGTAGCCGGAATCGACGCTCGCGTCGATGTTCGCCTCGGCGACGGTGCGGACCGGCGCCTCGTCGACCGCGAGCACGCTGCCGGTCGCCGAGGCGGTCAGATCGAATCCGTCGACTTCCTTGCCGACGAGCGACGCCGGGTCGACCTCGAAGGTCGCGGGGCCGAGAGTCGCCGTCGCGGGAAACACGGTCGCACCACCGCCCGCCAGTCCCGGATCGTCGAGCCGATCCTGGAACGCGGCCTGCAGCTGGCCCGTCAGGGCCGTCGTGGCCGCGGTCACGTCGTCCTCGGTCACGCGGGGGAACTCCTCGCGCGCGCCATCGGTCGTGGCGTCGGGGTTGGTGACATCGAGCGTGAGCGGATCCTCACCGCGCGGGATGACGAGGATGGTGTTCGGCTCGACGTTACCCTCGGGCCCGGCATCGACGGCGACGACCTTGACGCTGGCCGAGGCCGGGAAGATCTGGAGCCCGACCAGCTCGGCCCGCGGCACGGTCACCGCCGCCTGGGTTCGGAAGCGGATCCCGCCCTGGGTGCTCACGATGCTGCCCTTGGGGATCGAGTTCGAGCGGGTGAAGTCCTTGTTGCGGAAGCGGACCGTGCCGCGCGCCTCGGTCTCCTCGACCCGCTTGCCGCTGGCCGGGAAGTGGTCGCTGGCCGTCACGTCGACCGGGACTGGCTGCGCCGGCACGATCTGCTGGACCGGGTCCGGGGCGGTCGCTGACGTGCTGGCGGTGATGCGCAGCGGCACCGGCCCGATGGTGGTCTCGCGTGGGGCGATGACCGCCGTCGCGGTCGGCAACAGCAGATAGGCCGCCACGCCGCCGACGAGCAGGGCCAGGGCGATCACCGCGGCCCCGATGACCAGCGGCAGCCGGACGGCGTTGGGCCGGATCCGCTGGCCGGCAAGAAACGTTCCGACCGACACGCTGTGCCGTTCCTCGTCGGTCGGGGTGTCGGCCACGACCCGGGCGGCGGGCACCGAGGCCGGCCGGCGCGGCGTGGCGGTCGCTCCCGGGGGCCCTGCCGGCCGCGCAGCCGCCGTGGTCTCCGTGGGCCGCGCGACCCTCGCACCCGCCGTGGGACCCGCCGCGCCGACGACCGTCGCCGACGTCGCCAGCGCCGACGTGTCGTCGGGGAGGAGCTCGAGCGACGGGGTCTCCTCACGCGGACGACGCGCCCCTCGCCGCCGCACCGTGCCGCCCGCTGGTGCGCTCTGTGACGGCGTCTCCCCGTCGCCAGCGGCACCAGTGCCCGATGCGGCGTCGCCGTCGTCACCGGGACTCGACGCCGTGGACGCCTCCTCCCCTCCCCGGCCGCTCGAGCCATCCTCGAGCGACGATTCGTACTCGCCGACCGTGGCGAACACCGGCAGACCGGCCGACGCTGCCAGCGCCCGCGTCGCCGCGTCGCCGGCCACGACCGACAGGCGTTTGCCGTTCGTCTGGGCGTCCCGTGCCAGCAACCGGAAGTTGATCCGGGACGTGGCCACCCGCGAGCCGTACGGGAGGACGACCGCCACCCGACTGCCCTCGGTCGAGCGGATCCGGTTCGCGGCGGACGTGATCTCGTCGTCGACGTCGAGGTACAGCACGCGAACTGCCATCGTCAGACCTTCATCGCGCGCAGGACCCGGCGCAGCGCGACGTCGAGCGGGTCCTCGGTGGTCTGCAGCTCGATCGCCTGGAACGCGAGGCCGAGCGGGGTCACGTCCTGCTGGTCGACGAGCAGCCCTGTCGCGTCGATGACCGATTCGATCTGGTCGGGGGTGATGACCACGACCTCCGGCGGTCGGGCGAACGGCATCTGCTTCCAGAACGACTCGGCCTGGAGGGCAGCCGGGATCTCGGGCAGGCGCGATCCGCCGCCGCACAGGTAGATCCGGCCCGGCAGCAGGTCGCCTCCGGACAGCTCCTCCATCACGAGCTCGACACCGGCCGCCCAGACACGGACGTCCTCGGCGACGATCGTGGCGACCTCGTCGCCACTCGGCACGGACAGCCCGCGGGCATGGTCGACCTTGAGCGACTCCGCCCGCGGGAACGGCAGGTCGAGGCGGTCGGCCAGCGACTTGGTGAAGGCCCGACCGCCGAGCGCGAACATCCGCGTCCCCTCGATGCCACCCTGGCGCACGAGCGCCACATCGGTCGTCCCGCCACCGACATCGACGAACAGCGCCCCCGACTGACGGACCTGGTCGGACGACAGGACGCGCGCCACCGCGTACGGCTCGGCGACGATCTCGAGGAGCTCGAGATCGAGTTGGGATGCGACGCTCTGCAGCGCCCCGAGGTGGACGAGGGGCGCGAACGCGTTGAAGATCCCGATCTTGACGTGGCGGCCCTGGAACCCGACGGGGTTGGTCAGGGCGTAGCCATCGATCGAGGCGCTGGTGATGGCCGCGTGCACGAGCCGGACATCGACGTGGGGCAGCCCCGTCTCCCAGGTGATCGCCCGCTCCGCTTCGGCCAGCGCCTCGCGCTGCACGCCATCGATGAGCTTCTGCAGTTCGCCCTCGCTGATCGGCTGGTCGGGTCGCTTACGCTCCTGGCTGTGGGTCGTCGTGAACCCCTTGACCAACTCCCCGGCGATGCCGATGACGACCTGGCTCGGGCGGAAGCCGGCCATCTCTTCCGCTTCCTGGAGCGCGACCGCGCAGTTGTCGACCACTGCCGCGATGTCGGCCACGGTGCCCGACTGCATGTGCGACAGGCCCTGCCGCTTGCGCCCGACGCCACGCACGGTGCCGAGACCGGCGTCGTCGATCTCGAACACGAGCGCCTTGGCGAACTCCGTGCCGACGTCGAGTGCCGTGCACGCGGCCAGGCCGTCGCCGCCGTCGCGCTGCCAGATGCGACGCCAGAAGGCCACTCAGCCCTCCGCGCCGACGCGCTCGACGATCGCCCGGCGGATGGCGGCCTCGGCGTCGGCCAGACCCTCGCGCCGGGTCCCCATGCCCTGGGCCATCGCCGGCCGGCCGCCACCCTTGGCACCGAGCGGGCCGGCCGCCGCCTTGACCAGGTCGCCGGCCGACAGGCCACGCTCGACGAGGTCGTCCGAGACGGTCACGAACAGCTGCGGCGCCTCGGCATCGAGCAACAGCGCGACGACCCCCGGGCCGAGCGCGGCCTGGACCGCCTTGGAGGTCGCCTTGAGGGCGTCCATCGAGTCGAACGGGAGGCTGGCGATCACCGCGCGTACGCCTGGCGCGAGTTCGGCAGCGCCCGCCGCGAGGTCGGCCGCCTTGGGCAGGCTGGCGCCAGCCCCGGCCTTGAGCCGCCGCTTCGTCTCGCGCAGCTCCTCCTGGAGCGCGCTGATCCGTTCCTCGATCAGCCCGACACCCTGGGCACCGACCGCGTCAGCGACCCGGTCGAGGGTCTCGGAGCGATCGCGCAGCAGCCGGTCGGCCGCGGCCCCGGTGACCGCCTCGATGCGGCGCATCCCGGAGCCGATGCTCCGCTCGCCGGTGATCACGAAGCCGCCGATCTGGCCGGTCGCGCGGCAATGCGTGCCGCCACACAGCTCGAAGCTGTAGCCCTCGACCCGGATCGTGCGGACCGTCTCGCCGTACTTCTCGTCGAAGAAGGCATCCGCGCCGGCCGCGATCGCGTCGGCCATCGGCAGGAATGCGATCGTCACCGGCCGGTCGTCGCGCACGATGGCGCGGACCTCGTCCTCGATCGCCCGCTGCTCGTCGTCGGTCAGCGACCGCTCGAACGGGAAGTCGAAGCGCAGGTGATCGGGGGTCACGAGCGAGCCGGCCTGTCGGGCACGGTCGCCCACGACATTGCGCAGCGCCCGATGGAGCAGGTGGGTGCCGGTGTGGTTGCGCATCGTGTGCGCCCGCCGCTCGGCATCCACCGCGGCCTCGACGACGTCGCCCACCCGCAGCCGGCCGTGCAACGTACCGCGCTGGACGATGAGTCCGCCGACCGGGCGCTGGGTGTCCTCGACGGTGAACAGGTCGCTGCCGCCGCCGGGCTCCCGGATCATGCCCTGGTCGCCGATCTGGCCGCCGCCCTCGGCGTAGAACGGGGTGCGATCGAGGACGACCTCGGCCTCGCCATGACCGGTCAGCTCGTCGAACTCCATCCCGTCACGGACGATCGCCACCACCCGGCCCTCGGCCGTCGTGGCCTCGTAGCCGACGAACTCGCTGTCGCCGGCTCGGCCCTGGATGGCGCTGTAGAGCGAGGTGAGCTCGGCATGCCGCGCGAGCTCGGCCTTCTTGCCCGAGCGACTTCGGTCGCGCTGCTCGGCAAGCGCCGCATCGAATCCCTCGCGGTCGATCGCGACGCCGTATTCGGCCGCCAGCTCGGCGGTCAGGTCGACCGGGAAGCCGTAGGTGTCGTGCAGGCGGAACGCGATGTCCCCCGCCAGCTTCGGCGCCGCCGCCGGCAGGTCCTCCGGCCGGCGACCGATGACCCGCTCCTCGCCTGTCAACGGGATGAGCGCCTCCTCGAGCTGGACCGTCCCGGCATCGAGCGTCCGCGCGAACTGCGCCTCCTCCCGCGCGATCGTCGCAAGGATCTGGTCGCGCCTGGCAGCGAGATGCGGGTAGGCGTCGGCCATGACATCGATCACGACGGCCGCGGTCTCGGCCATGAACGGCTCACGGCGGCCGAGCAATCGCCCGTGGCGGACGGCCCGACGCAGGATCCGACGCAGGACGTAGCCCCTCCCTTCATTGCTCGGAAGGACGTCGTCGCCGATGAGGAACGTGACGGCGCGCGAGTGGTCGGCGATGACCTGGTAGCTGAAGCGTTCCTGCTCGAACGCGTCGGGGTCATGGCCGAGCAGGGCGCGCATCCGGGCGTGGATGGGGGTGAACAGGTCGGTGTCGTAGTTTGTCGGGACCTGCTGGAGGACGCTGGCGAGGCGCTCGAGGCCCATGCCCGTATCCACGCCGGGGGCCGGCAGGGGCGTCAGCGACCGGTCCGGATGGAGCTCGAACTCCATGAACACGAGGTTCCAGATCTCGAGCCAACGAGGGCAGGTCTCGCTGTGGTCGGGGATGCACTCGGGCCCCTCGCTCAGGTGGGCGCCCCGGTCGAAGTGGATCTCGCTGCACGGGCCGCACGGGCCGATGTCGGCCATCCGCCACCAGTTCTTCTCGTCGCCGTTGGGGAAGTCACCCCAGCGCACGAGCCGATCGGGCGGTAGCCCGATCTCGTCGCGCCAGACCTCGAAGGCGAGGTCGTCGGTCGTGTAGGTCGTGGCCGCCAGACGCTCACCCGGGATCCCGAGGTCGCGGGTCAGGAAGTCCCACGCCCAGTGGATCGCCTCCCGCTTGAAGTAGTCACCGAAGCTCCAGTTGCCGAGCATCTCGAAGAGCGTGTGGTGCCGCGGCGTCCTGC
>DAIUES010000056.1:0-13403 GCA_036844985.1 Candidatus Limnocylindrales bacterium | reverse complement strand
GATTTTGTCCTCGACGGGACAAATGCGGACGACCTCGGCGATCATCGGCCGCGCAGGATCGCGGCGGACGAAAATGGAGTTTACAGCCTGCTCGCCGAACTCGGCTTTACGAAAGAAGATATTCGCCAACTGAGCCGCCGCCGGCAGCTTCCGACGTGGGACAAACCATCAAGCCCGTGCCTGTCCTCACGGATCGCTTACGGGGTGCCGGTCACGATCGGGCCCTCGGAGGTCGGCGGCAGCCAGGAGTCGGGGATCCGGAGCGCGTCGAGGACCTCGGGCGACCAGTCGCGTGCGGCGAGATCGAACAACAGCGTTCCGGAGCCGTCGGCCTTGTCGAGGGCATGCTCCCCGGTAAGCCGCAGGCGGACGTAGTCCTTGGGCAGCAGCACGTGGGCGGTCCGGGCCCAGACCTCTGGCTCGTGATCGCGGACCCACACCAGCTTGGGCGCCGTGAAGCCGGTCAGCGCATCGTTGCCGGTGATGGCGATGAGCCGCTCCGGCCCGACCGCTCGGCGGATCTCGTCACACGCGTCCGCGGTCCGCTGGTCGTTCCACAGGATGGCCGGACGGAGGACCGCGTCGGCCGCATCGAGCAGGACCGCGCCGTGCATCTGCCCGGTCAACCCGATCGCGCCGACCGCCGATCCAGGTACGCCGGCGGTCGTCAGGACCGACCGGACCGCCGCGACCGTACCGTTCCACCACAGGCCCGGATCCTGCTCGCTCCAGCGCGGTCGGGGGATGTCGTAGCCGTACTCGGCCACGCCAGTCGCGAGGACGGCGCCGGAGGCGTCGATGAGGACGGCCTTCGTGGCCGTCGTCGAGGTGTCGATGCCGATGACGTGGCTCATCGGCCGTGCCGGTTCAGCGGTCCGCCGTCCAGATGTGGCGATTGACGAGGTTCTCGAGTCGCTCCTGGCCACCCGACACCGGCCTGGGATCGATGTCGCCCGCGACCACCTGGGCCTCGAGCGATGCCAGCGTCTCGTGTCCGTCCAGGATGGCCGCGCCGAGCGGACCGGACCAGCCCGCGTAGCGGGTCTCGACCTCGGCCGCCAGCTCCCCGTCAGCGATCATGTCGGCCGCGACGAGCAGAGCCCGGGCCAGCGTATCGATGCCGCCGATGTGGGCGTGGAACAGGTCGGCCCGATCGATGCTCTGGCGTCGCAGCTTGGCGTCGAAGTTGAAGCCACCGGTCGTGAACCCGCCGCCGCGCAGGATCTCGTAGAGGGGCATCGTCAGGTCCTCGACCGAGTTCGGGAACTGGTCGGTGTCCCACCCGTTCTGGGGGTCGCCGCGGTTCGCGTCGATGCTGCCGAAGACGCCGTTGGCGATGGCGTACGCCACCTCGTGGTGGAAGCTGTGGCCGGCCAGCGTCGCGTGGTTGGCCTCGATGTTGACCCGGTACTCGCCGTCGAGGCCGTGCCTGACGAGGAACCCGAAGATCGTCGCCGTGTCGTAGTCGTACTGGTGCTTGGTCGGCTCCATGGGCTTGGGTTCGAGCAGCAGCGTGCCCGCGAACCCGATCTTGTGCTTGTGCTCGGCGACGAGGTGGAGGAACCGGGCGAGCTGCTCGCCCTCGCGCGCGAGGTCGGTGTTGAGCAGCGTGTCGTAGCCCTCGCGCCCGCCCCACAGCGTGTAGTTCTGGCCGCCCAGGCGCTGGGTGACCTCGAGCATGTGCTTGACCTGGGCAGCGGCGTAGGCGAACACTTCGGGATCGGGGTTGGTCGCGGCGCCGCCCTGGTAGCGCGGGTGGGTGAACAGGTTGGCGGTGCCCCACAGCAGCCGGGCACCCGTCCGCTCCTGGTAGCCGAGCGCGTCGTCGGCGAGCGCGTCGAGGTTGGCCTTGAACTCCGCAAAGCTGTCGCCGTCGGGGGCGACGTCGCGGTCGTGGAAGCAGTAGTAGGGGACACCGAGCTTGGCGAGGAACTCGAAGGCGACCGCCATCTTCTCGCGGGCCGCATCCATCGGGTCCCGATCCGGAGCGAGCCACGGGCGGTCCATCGTGCCGGCGCCGAACATGTCGACGCCCGACCAGGCGAACGAATGCCACAGACAGACCCCGATCCGGAGGTGGTCCTCCATCCGCTTGCCAAGGACCATCCGGTCGGGCTCGTACACCTTGAAGGTGAATGGATCGGTCGATCCGGGACCCGCGAATCGGACCGGTCCCGGCACTCCGCTGAAGAACGGCTCGCTCACCCGATCCCTCCTGTCCGACCCTGCATCTCGTCGCTCCCGCAATGTAGCACCGATATTTGTTCGAGAGAAGCACAAACATGGCCATCACCCCTCGTCCGCTTCCGCAGCGAGCGCGGTGTAGCATCGCCGCGTGACAGACCGCCGGCCGCGAGGCTTCTCGACCCGTGCCATCCGCGCGGCGTCGCGGACGCCGTCGGTCGGCCAGCGCCCCAGCGCCGTGCCGATCTACCAGACCGCGACATTCACCTCGGCCGATGCCGCCGAGCTCGGCGATGTCGCCGCTGACCCGCGCTCCGGGTACGCCTATTCGCGCATCGCCAACCCCACCACTTCCGCGCTCGGTGCGGCCTACGCGGAGCTGGCCGGCGGCGTCTCGGGCCTGGCCGTGGCGTCGGGCATGGGGGCGATCCACGCCGCCCTTGCGAGCCACCTCCAGGCCGGCGACCGGGTCGTGGCGCCGACCGCTGCGTACGGCTCGACCCATACCCAGCTGACCGGCACGTTCGCGCGGTTCGGGGTGGAGGTCGCGTTCGCGGACCTGACCGACCCGGCCGTCGCGGCAGAGGCCATCGCGGCCGCTCCGACCCGCGTGGTCTACGCCGAGACGATCGCCAATCCGACGACGGTGGTGACCGATCACGCCGCGATCGCCCGCCTGGCACACGACGCTGGTGCGACGTACATCGTCGACAACACGTTCGCGTCGCCGTACATCTGCCGCCCGCTCGAGCTCGGTGCCGACCTCGTCGTCGAATCGGCCACGAAGTTCCTCGGCGGCCACAGCGATGTCATCGCCGGGGTCATGGCCGGTTCGGCCGACGCGATCGATCGGGTGCAGTCGTTCCAGATCGAGACCGGTGCCACCATCGGCCCGTTCGATGCGTTCCTCGTGCTGCGCGGCATCCTGACCCTCGCCGTGCGGGTCGAGCGTCACGCGGCGACCGCCGCGGCACTGGCGGCCTGGCTCGAGCGTCAGCCCGGCGTGCGACGCGTGCTCTACCCCGGCCTCCCATCCCATCCGCAGCACGCCGTGGCGACCCGCCAGTTCCGTGCCGGGGTCGCCGGCGGCATGCTCGCGTTCGATATCGAGGGCGGTCGCGCTGCCGGCCAGGCGATCATCGACGCGCTGACCCTGACCGAGCTGACCGCCTCGCTCGGGAGCGTCCACACGATGGTCGTCCATCCGCCATCGACCTCTCAGCGCCAGCTGACCGACGAGCAGCTGGCAGCTGCCGGCATCACGCCCGGGCTCCTCCGCGTGTCGGTCGGGCTGGAGGACCTCGAGGACCTGCAGGCCGACTTCGCGGACGCGCTCGAGGCCGCGGTCGAGCGACCCGCGGTCGGCGTCTAGGGAACGTCTCAGGTGGCGACGCCGGCGGCCGTTCGGGCGGCCGCGAGAACGACCGCTCCCGGGAATCCGCTGGCCCAGCTCGGGCGCGGCCTGTGGCGGCTGTTCACGTCGGTCGACTTCGCCGTCGTCCAGATCATCTTCCTGTCGATCCTCGCCGTCGTCGGGATGACGCTCCAGCAGCTTCCCGACTTCGCGTTCCGCTCACCCGGCGACTACGCCGGCGCGATCGAGGACATCCATATCCGCTACGACCCTGTCCTCGGGCCAGGCATCGTCAACGTGCTCGAGCGACTGGGCGCGTTCAGCATCTTCAAGTCGGCCATCTTCGGGGTCGGGCTGGTCGTGCTCGTCATCTCGATCGTCGTGTGCACGCTCGATCGGACCCCGAAGCTGTGGCGCGACGTGTCGACCGTGCGGGTGGTCCAGCCCGAGCCGTTCTTCGATCCGCGCCTGCCCGATCGCGCGGTCACGACCGGGCTGGCCGCCGAGGACGTCGTCCGGGTGGTCCGCGGGCGTGGGTTCCACATCCGCGAAGCGACCGAACCGGACGGCAGCCACCATGTCTACGGCGACCGCCACCAGTACACCAAGCTCGCCACGTTGCTGACCCACACCGGGCTCGTGCTGTTCCTCGTCGCAGCCGCCGTGACCTCGCGGTTCGGCGATGAGCAAGGTCTCGTCGTCCCGGAGGGCGAGTCGCTCACGGTCCAGCCGATCGGCACGCCGGGACTGCTGCTGGTCAAGAACCTCGGGTTCGATGCTCCCGGCTTCGACACCGGCATGCCGACCGATTTCACGACCGACCTCGCCGTGTACCGCGACGGCGACCTGGTCGAGCGCAAGACCATCCGGGTCAACGACCCGCTGACCGTCGACGGCTATACGTTCCACCAGAACGGGTTCGGTCCTGCCCCGCACCTGGTCGTTCGCGACGCCGCCGGCGCCCCGTTGTGGGACGGCCAGGTCCCGATGACCGGCGCCGCCGGCGGCGCTCCGTACGAGACGATGGCGGTGCCCGGCCGTGACCTCGGCCTGCAGCTCCTGCTCGGCCGGGACGACAGCGGCCGGGGGATCCTCGTCGTGCTGCCGTACCGCGTCGTCGGGACCAACCCCGATGGCACGGACCAGATCGAGAACTACGATCCGGTCCGTCTCCTGCGCGGCGACGTGAAGGTGTCCGACGAGCTCGGCATCTCCATCACGTTGCAGGACTTCGGGGAATACACGCTGCTCATCGCCAAGCGTGACCCGGGGCAAGGCATCGTGTGGGCGGCGTTCGGGTTCCTCATCGCCGGCATCACCATCACCTTCTACCGGCCCCGCCGCCGGGTGTGGGCACGGCTCGACCCCGGCGGCCGGCTCAGCCTCGTGTGGCGGTCGGACCGATACGTCGACGTCGAGCGCGAGTTCGGCAGCCTGCTCGACGACCTCGTCGCCGCCCGTCGACCGGCGTGACCACGCTCGGGGACCTGCAGCGGGCGCTGTTCCCCACGGCTCGTCCGGTCGGTGACGGGGCCCCGACTGCGGATCGTGCCGCGCGAGAGGTCGGCTGGGTCCGGGTGCTCAAACCGCGCGTCCCGGCGTTCGAGGCGCTCGACACGAGCGACCTCGCGATCATCGCCGGGCCGGCCCTCGCCGTCGTGGCGCCCGGTCCGGCCCAGATCGACGAGCTGGTCGTGGCCCTTACCCGATCCCGGGTGCCCGCCGCCCTGCTGGTCGACGGCGATACCGGCGGCGAGGCGCTGGCGGCACTCGGCACCGCACTCGCTGCCGAGGGCCTGACGGCTCTCCGCCTCGGGCGCATCGATCCCGTGGCGCTCGAGCGCAGCGTCATCGGGTTCCTCGTCAACGCGCGGGCCGAGCTCGACCGCCGCGCCGCCGATCTCGAGACGCAGCTGGCCCGGGCGGCCCTGCTCGGGCGCGGGCTGGACGCGCAGGCCGCGACCATCGCCGCGTTCCTCGGTCGGGCGGTCGTCATCGAGGGCCGCCGGGGTGAGGCGCTCGCGGTCCATGCCCCAACCGATCAGCCGTCGGCGGCCGGCGTGGTCGCGCGCTACCTGGCGCGGCCATCGTCCGGGGTGGCGCTGCGCATCGACATCCCGGCGCCGACCGACGACTCGGCCGCCGCGGGTCACTTCGTGCTGCTCGGCGAGTCGCCGGCCGATGCGCTCGATCGCGTCGCAGCCGATCGGATCGCACCCTTGCTGGCCCTCGAGCTCGCGCGGGACGAGGCGATCCGTCTGGCCCGCGAGGACACCCGGCGCGGCGACCCGCTGCCGGTGGACGGGCCGCCGTGGGTCGTGATCGTCGCGGCCCAGGGAGCGGATGACGTCGCCGCTGACATCGCCGGGCGAGAGGCCGTCCGTTCCGAGCTGCGGCACTTGCTGTCGGCCCAGCGGGTCGTCCTGCGCGGCACGTCGGAGAGTCTCGAGCTGCGGCTCGTCGCCGCCGCCCCGGCCGACGAGGATCCGCTCGGTCTGACCACCGCCGAGCGGATCGCCGGCGTCCTCGACCGTACGGTCGCGCTGTCGCGCCCGTTCAGCGAGCCCGGGAAGCGTCCAGCCGCGGAGGCCGCAGCGCGAACCACGCTGGAGGCCGCGCGCCAACTGCCGAACCCGCCACTGGTCGTTCGGGCGGCGCGGCTGCCCGCCTACCTGCTGCTCGGCAACGTGCGGAACCTGCCGGATGGCGTCCGCCAGGCTCGCGAGCTGCTTGCCCCGATCCTCGTCGGGCGTCCGGAGGCGCAGCGCGAGCGGCTCGACACGCTCGAGGCCGTGCTGGCCTCCCCGAGTCTGGCCGAGGCGGCCGCCAGATTGGGGCTCCATCGCAATACCGTCGCGTACCGCATCGGGCGGCTCGAGCTACGCGGCGAGTGGGACCTCGCCGACCCCGACCTGCGCGTGGCCCTGCTGTTGGCGACTCGCGTCATGCAAAATGCACAACTTCGCTAGCGAGGAACGGTGGTGAACCGGCACCGATCGGGGTGATATCGTCCTACAACAGCCAGATGACGCACAAACTCGTGCGCGATGCACAACGCTGGAGGGTCCCGATCGCATGACCATGGTGGCGAGCCGTCCCGACGGAACCAACCTCGACGCAACCGACCGGATCGAAGCGGCCAAGGCGGCCGGCATCCGCTTCATCCAGCTCCAGTTCACGGACATCGTCGGCCACGTGAAGGCGGTCACGATCCCGATCCACCGGCTGGGCGAATCGGTCGAGCACGGGACGTGGTTCGACGGCTCGTCGATCGAGGGTTTCACCCGCATCGCCGAGTCCGACCAGTACCTGATGCCGGACATGAGCACCTTCGCCGAGATCCCGTGGCAGCCCGGCTCGGGTGCGCGTGGGACGGCCAGGGTCATCTGCGACGTGTTCACGCCCAACGGCGAGGCGTTCGTCGGCGATCCGCGCTTCATCCTGCGTCGCCAGGTCGAGCGGGCCCGCAAGCTGGGCTACATCGTCAACTTCGGGCCCGAGCTCGAGTTCTTCCTGTTCCGTCGGTCCGACGACGGCCACATCGAGCCGTTGCCGCACGACCAGGCGGGCTACTTCGACTTCTCGACCGACCTCGCCCAGGAGATCCGCCAGGACATGGTCGACGCCCTCGAGGCGTTCGGCATCAAGGTCGAGGCGGCCCATCATGAGGTCGCGGTCGGACAGCACGAGATCGACTTCCAGTACTCGGACGCGCTGACCACGGCGGACAACGCGATCACCTTCAAGTTCGCCCTCAAGGCCATCGCCCAGCAGCACGGCCTGTATGCGACGTTCATGCCCAAGCCGATCCACGGCATCAACGGGTCGGGCATGCACGCGCACCAGTCGCTGTACTCCATCGCGGACGAGCGCAACGCGTTCGCCGACGGCTCGAACCCGTACGGGCTGTCCGACGTCGCGCGGTCGTACATGGCCGGCATCCTTGCCCACGCCCGGGGCATGATCGCGGTCCTCGCGCCGCTCGTGAACTCGTACAAGCGGCTCGTGCCCGGCTACGAGGCGCCGACCTACCTGACCTGGGGCCGGACCAACCGCTCGGCGCTCATCCGCGTGCCGATGGTCTCGCCGGGCCGCTCGATCGAGGGCACCCGCGCCGAGGTCCGCTGCCCCGATCCGTCGTCGAACACCTACCTCGCGTTCGCGGCGATGATCGCGGCCGGGCTCGATGGCGTGGAGAAGGGGATGGTCCTCGGCGACCCGGTCGAGGAATCGCTGTTCGAGATGGACGCCTCGCGCATCGCCGAGAAGGGCATCCGCGAGCTGCCCGGGACACTGGGCGAGGCGCTCGACGAGCTCGAGCGCGACGACGTCATCCGCGACGCCCTCGGTGACCACGTGTTCAACCACTACCTCGACGCCAAGCGCGCCGAGTGGGACGAGTACCGGACCCAGGTCACCGAGTGGGAGGTCGACCGTTACCTCGACCAGTACTAGGGCCCGTACCGGCGACCCGCGCGTCCGGCAAGATGGGCGGGTGACCGCTCACGCCGCGGAGGCGACCGACCCCGACATCCACCCGATGCGTTCGCTCGGGCTGCTGTCGGTGGCACACGCGGTCAACCACGCGTTCGCGGTCCTGCTGCCGCCGATCTTCCTCGCGATCATCGATGAGTACGGCGTGTCGGTCCAGGCCGTGGCCTTCCTGGCCGCGGGTGGTGCGGTCGCATCCGGCCTGGTCCAGCTCAGCTATGCCGAGCTCACCCGGCGGGTGTCGCGTCGCCGGCTGCTCGGCATCGGCGGCATCCTGTTCGGTGGCGGGTTCGCGGTGGCGGCGCTGGCGACGAACTTCCTGACGTTCTCGATCGCGAACATCGTCGCGCGCATCGGTGGGTCGCCCCAGCATCCGGTCGGCAACGGCCTGCTCGCCGAGCAGTTCCCGCCGGAACGACGCGGCTTCGCGATCAGTGCGCACATCGCGGGGGGCAACATCGGCACCGTCGTCATCGCCGTCATCGGGACGCCGATGATCGCCCTCATCGGTTGGCGCGGGACGTCGGCCGTCTTCGGTGTGGCCGCGATCGCCGTGGCTGTCGCCATCCTGGTCCTCGTCCGCGAACACGGCTCCGACCGGGCTGCCGCGGTCGCCGGTGGCAGCAGTCGCGACGCCCTCCGACGCGTCCTCGCCGATTCGGATCTGCGCTGGGTGTTCCTCACCTCGGTGCTCGGCGGTGGTGGCCGTGGCCTCGGCGTGGTCAACCTGTTCGTGCTCATCTACCTGACCCGGGTCCTCGGGTTCGATGCCGCCACGTCCGGCCTGATGTACGGGGCGCTCATCGTGTTCAGCGTGCCGATGCCGCTGGTCGCCGGCTGGCTGTCCGACCGGTGGGGCCGCAAGCCGCTGATCATCGCGGCCTACCTCGGCGGGGCGATCGGCTTCGGGGTCTTCATCCTCGGCGGGTCGTCCCTTGTCTGGCTGTGGGTCGGGATCGTGCTGATGGGCCTGTTCTCGTTCGCCGAATCGCCCCAGCTCCAGGCGTTGCTGGCGGACATCGCGCCGCCGGCCACACGGGACGCGTCCTATGCCCTCTACTTCACGTTGGCATTCGGCGTCGGATCGCTGTGGACCGCGCTGTACGGCGTGGTCATCGAGGCGATGGGCGAGACCATCGGCGTGCCCGTCGTGTTCGGGCTCATGGCGGCCGCGTTCCTGGCCGCTGCCCTCGCCACGCTGCCGATCCGGACGGAACGCACCACGGCCTGAGGCATACTCGGCGGCATGGACGCGAGGATCCTGCTCGTCGAGGACGACCCGTCGATCCGGGAGGTGACCGCCATCGGCCTGCGCCAGGCCGGGTTCACCGTCGAGACGGCCGACGACGGCCGGGCCGCCCTGGACCGGTTCGAGGCCGAGCCGTTCGACCTCGTGCTCCTCGACGTCATGCTCCCGCGTCTCGACGGCCTCGATGTCGCGCGAGCCATCCGCGCGACCTCGACCGTGCCGATCGTGATGCTCACGGCGCGAGCCGACACCATCGACGTGGTCATCGGGCTCGAGGCCGGCGCCGACGACTACGTCCGCAAGCCCTTCGAGGTGCCCGAGCTGGTGGCCCGCGTCCGGGCCGCGCTCCGCCGTGTCGGCCGTCGCGACGATGACACCGACGCGCACCTGCGGCTCGGCCCGCTCGTCATCGACATCGCGGGACGGACGGTAGAGCGCGACGGCACGAACATCCCGCTCACCCGCACCGAGTTCGACCTGCTTGCCGAGCTCGCCCGCCATGCCGGCCAGGTCCTGCCCCGGGACACCCTGCTCGACCGGATCTGGGGCTACGACTACCTCGGCGATTCGCGCCTGGTCGATGTGGCGGTCGGGCGGCTGCGGGGCAAGATCGAGGGCGATCCCGCCCGCCCCGAGCTCATCCTGACCGTGCGCGGGGCCGGCTACAAGGCGTCGAAGGTGAGCCCCTGATGGGCTGGCCGCGCGGGATCCGCGCCCGGCTGGCACTGGCCTTCGTGGCCGTGGTCGCGCTGACCGCGACCGTGCTCGGGGTCGGGGCGTCGGTCTTCGTCGACGCGCGGCTGCACAGCCAGACGCTCGCCGACGCCGCCGACCAGGCGTCGTTCGACCTGACCGTCATCGTCCCCGAGCGTCAGCTGCCGGCGAACCCGACCGCCGACGACATCCGCCTGAGCGGCCTGGCCGACACGTTCCGGCAGCGCGGCGTGGAGGTCGTGGTCGATCGATTGGCCGGCGACACGCCGTTCGTCTCGACCCAGGCGCTGGGCGACCTGCTCGATCGCCTGCCGGCCGATGCGCGGGCGCGGGTCGGACGTGGCGAGCTCGCCTATGCCTGGCTCGATGTCGCCGACCGGCCGTCGCTCGTCGTCGGCGGCCTTGCCCCCGACGGTGGGCCGGCCTTCTACTTCGTGCGTGACGTGACGGCGGTCGATCAGGCCATCGACCAGCTGCGCATCGCGCTGGCGATCGGTGCGATCGTGCTGTCGCTCGTCGCGCTCATCGTCGCCCAGCGGATCGCGCGGAGCGTGCTGACCCCGGTCGAGGAGGCCAGTCGGGTCGCCGAACGCATCGAGGGTGGCGACCTGTCGGCGCGCGTGCCGGTCGCGTCGCGCGACGAGTTCGGGCGATGGGCCGAGCGGTTCAACCAGATGACCGCCGCCCTGTCCGACACGATCCGTCGGCTGGAGGGCGCTCAGCATCAGAACCGCCGCTTCGTGGCGGATGTGTCGCACGAGCTGCGGACCCCGCTGACGGCGCTCGTTGCCGAGGCGTCGATCGTCGGCGAGCACCTCGACTCGATGCCGCCCGAGACCCGCCGCGCGGCGGAGCTGCTCGTCGCCGACGTCGGCCGGTTGCGGACCCTCGTCGAGGAGCTCATGGAGCTGTCGCGGTTCGATGCCGATGCCGAGGAAGTGGCGGTCGAGCCGGTCGATCTCGTGCGGCTCGTGCGGACCGTGGTCGATGCCCGCCTGCCTGAGGCGAGCTTCGTCCCGCCCGCGCCGACGGTGGTCATCGACACGGATCCGCGGCGGCTCGAGCGGATCCTCGGCAATCTGCTCGACAACGCAAAGGAGCACGCCGCCGCGACCGCGGTCGAGGTGGAACTCGATCCCGGAGCGGCCGACGGGCTCGTCGTGGCCGTGTCGGACCGTGGGCCGGGCGTGCCGCCCGATCGGCTCGAGCACATCTTCGATCGGTTCACCAAGCTCGATCCCTCGCGGACGAGCGGTGGCAGCGGCCTCGGCCTGGCGATCGCCGCGGAGCACGCGGCGCTGCTCGGTGGGTACCTGCAGGCGATGAACCGCGACGGCGGCGGGCTGCGCATCGAGCTGGTGCTGCCCGGCGGCGATGTTGCCTGATCGTTACGCCGCGGCGACCTGACCGCGATCGGCGGGGAGCACGCTGGAGGTCGACCACCGCCGCACTGGGAGTCCGTCCGATGATCCGGCCAACCCGACTCGTACCCATCCTCGTTGCCCTGTTCCTTGCCGTGGCTGCGTGCGCGCCGTCAGGCGGCCTTGGACCCGTTCCGACCGTTCCCCCGACTGCATCCCCGTCGGCTGCCCCGAGCGGTCCTGACATCACCCCCGAACCGACCACTCCGTCCGCCTCACCATCGCCGAGCACCGGTCCATCGACCGGGCCGTCCAGCGGACCATCGAGCCCGCCGTCGGCGACCCCATCCAGAACCCCGGTCGAGACCATGATCGTGCGGGCCTACTACGTGCTCGCCGGCGATGTCGGCGTCGAGGGTCTGGTGCCGACCCTGCGAGTCGTGCCCAAGACATCCGGCGTCGCGCGCGCGGCCATGGAGGCACTGCTCGACAGCGGCACGATCCGCGACGCGTACCGGGACATCTCATCGGCCATCCCGGTCGGGACGAAGCTGCTCGCGATCTCGATCAGGAACGGCGTCGCCACGGTCGACCTGTCGCGCGAGTTCGAGTCCGGTGGCGGCAGCGCCTCCGCGCTGAATCGCCTCGGTCAGGTCGTCTTCACGCTGACCCAGTTCTCGACGGTCCGCGCCGTCCTGGGCCAAGTCGAGGGTCGGACCGTCACCACGTTCGGGTCCGAGGGCATCGTGCTCGACGGACCGCAGGCGCGCAGCGATTTCGCCGACCTGCTGCCGTCGATCTTCGTCGACCGCCCGGCGTTCGGCGCCGCCGCCGGCAACCCGGCCCGCGTCACCGGCAACGCCAACGTGTTCGAGGCGAGCTTCCGCATCGCCATCCTCGATGGCGCGGGCAAGACCCTCGTCGACCAGCACGCGATGGCGACCTGCGGCACCGGCTGCCGCGGCACGTTCGACGTCACGCTCAAATACACCGTCGCGAAGGCCCAGTGGGGCACGCTGCGGGTCTACTTCGGGTCGGCCAAGGACGGCAGCCCGCAGGACATCCGCGACTACCCGGTCTGGCTGACGCCGGCCAGCTGACGTTCGGGGCGAGCGGATGGCGCCAGGCCAGGGTCGCCAAGTTTGGTGCGGCTTGGTATCATCCGCTCGCTCTGTGAACGAGCACCCTCGGTCGGGGCGTGGCGCAGCTTGGTAGCGCGTATCGTTCGGGACGATAAGGTCGGAGGTTCAAATCCTCTCGCCCCGACCAGAACGACCTTCTTTCGCGCTCGGAAGGTCGTTCCCAGAGGCTGTGCCAGACGTCTTGACCCGAGACGACTGACCGTCCTCGGCCACGCGGACGACGCCGGCGCCGAACGCCGCGTCCCAGCCTCGCGCCTTCGCGTGAGCGGTCAGCGCGAACGTGAAGTCGGTCGCCCCCAGGACGTCGATCCGCTCGAACACGGCCTCGGCGATCGCGTGCCGCCCGGCGTCCGAGGTCTTCGCCCACAGGTCCGGCAGCGACTCCAGGTAGGCGCGTGCCTCGGCGGCCGTCGGGATCCGTGACGGTCGGACCACGGCAGCCTCGGCTTCGGCGTCGAGCCTGGCCATCGTCGCCTCGAGCTTCCCGAGGTCGCGGTCCTTCGCGAACCGCAGCGCCGCCTGCTCGCGCTCCCGCTTGATCCGCGCCCGGGCCAGCCGGTCGCCCCCGTCGGGATCTGGTCGCCTGGCGATGGACACGGTGCTGGCCGTGAGTGTGGACGACACCGCCACGTGCTCGAGGGCTCGTCCGATCGCTGCCTCGTACACGTCGACCTTGTACGACTCGCCTCGCACCCTCGGGTCGATCGTCTCGCCGTCGCGCTGGACGCGGCGCGGGGCAGCCGCCGTGAACGCCGCGCAGGCATCCATGTGCCGGTACCGCCCGACGTGCCCGATGAGCCGGCGTCCGCAGGCCGCGCAGGCCAGCAACCCGCCCAGGCCGTACTGGCGCCGGTTGACCCCGCCGCGGTGCCTCCGGCTGTACCGCGCCCGCATCGCCTGGACGTGCT
>DAIUES010000055.1:0-13620 GCA_036844985.1 Candidatus Limnocylindrales bacterium | reverse complement strand
CCCGCCCCCCGGACGGCCGTCGGGCAGCATCCTCTCCTTCGGCCGCCACATCGGTTGGTCCCTTGGCGAGATCGTGCGAGTCGACCCGGGCTACCTCGTGTGGCTCAGCGAGAAACGCGAAGGGCGACCGTACCTGGCCGAGATCGACGCGCTGCTGCACCACTCCGGCTACCGACCGGCCGGCAACGGTCAGGATGCCGGCCGTGGCGTGCCGCGGGGAGGGTTCGGGCGCCGTTAGGGCTCGGGCGGGCCGCGTCAGCCGGGACCGACCGGATCCGCCGCCGGCGCGTCGGCCGGATCGGCCAGATCGGCCAGTGAACCGTCGCGGACGAGCGCGGTCGCCGCCTCCAGATCCGGGCCAGGCTCCCGGTCGCGCTCGAGCGGCGCGACCCGGGCGCGGATGCGGGCATGCGCCTCGGCCACCCCGAGCCCCGGTTCGGCCGAATCCTCCTCCATCGAGGCACGGCGCAGATCGAGTGCCCGGGCGCCGACGACCAGCTCGATCGCGATGATGCGCTGGACCCCGTCGAGGATCGACCGCGCGTGGCGAGCCGCGATGGAGCCCATCGACACGTGGTCCTCCTGGTTGGCCGACGTCGGGATGGAGTCGACCGACGCGGGGTGGGCCAGCACCTTGTGCTCGGACACCAGGGCCGCGGCCGTGTACTGGTAGATCATCATCCCCGACTCCACACCCGATGCTGCTGCGAGGAACGGGGGCAGGCCACCGTTCAGCCGGGCGTCCACGAGCAGCGCCGTCCGCCGCTCGCTGATCGACCCGAGCTCGGCGACGGCGATCTTGGCGTAGTCGAGCGCGAGCGCCAGCGGCTCGCCATGGAAGTTCCCGCCGCTGATGACCCGCCCGCCACCGGTCGCGATGGTCGCCGCATCGGCCACGCCCCCGCCCGGGAACACGAGCGGGTTGTCGGTCGCCGAGTTGAGCTCGATGTCGAGGACCCGGCGGAGGTGGTCGAGGGCATCGGCGACGGCACCGTGGACCTGCGGGACGCAGCGCAGCGAATAGGGGTCCTGGACCTTGTGGGCCGATCCGTGGTGGGAACGCTGGAAGCCGCTGTCACGCAGCAGGTGGCGCAGTTGCGCGGCGACGGCCACCTGTCCCGGGTGCGGACGCGCCAGCTGATAGGCGGCGGCGAACGCGACGTCGGTCCCGAGCAGGGCCTCGACCGATTGCGCCGCCGCCACGCTGGCCGTTCGCACGAGGCGGTCGGCGTCGGCCAGGAACAGGGCCGCGAGGGCACCCATCATCTGGGTCCCGTTGAGCAGCGCGAGCCCCTCCTTGGCCTCGAGGGTCAGCGGCTCCAGGCCCGTCTCGCGCAGCGCGAGCATCGCCGGCACGACCTGTCCGCCGAACTCGACCTGGCCGCGGCCGATGATCGGCAGCGCGAGGTGGGCGAGCGGCGCGAGATCGCCCGACGCCCCGACGCTGCCCTGCTCGGGGACGACCGGGTGGATGCCGGCATCGAGGAAGGCCAGCAGCCGTTCCACCAGCAGCGGCCGACAGCCGCTGTGCCCGAGCGCCAGCGTGTTCGCCCGCAGGAGCAGCATCGCTCGCACGACGTCGCGCGGGAACGCAGCCCCGACCCCGGCCGCGTGGCTCATCAGGAGGTTCTGCTGGAGGGCACCGGCCTGATCGGGCGCGATGAAGGTCGACGCGAGATCGCCGAACCCGGTGGTCACCCCGTAGACGACGGCGCCCTCGGCGACGAGCGTCTCGATGACGTCGCGCGCCTCCTGCATCCGCGCTCGAGCGTCCGCGTCGAGCTCGGCGCTGGCCCCATGGCGTGCCACGGCCTCGACATCGGCCACGGTCAGGTCGGCCCCGGTCAGGCGAACGGTGTCGGTCACGTCGCCGAGGATAGTCGGCTATGCTGCCGGCCGTGTTCGACTTCCTGAACGGGCCGGTCCGCGACCTCGTGACCCAGATCTACGACGCGGTCGGCTATGTCGGGGTCGCCCTGTGGGTCGCCATCGAGAGCGTCATCATCCCCATCCCGTCCGAGCTGGTGCTGCCGTTCGCCGGATTCCTGGTCGGCGACGGGACGGCGATCGAGCCGCTGACCGGACAGCCCTGGTCGTACTGGCTGGTCGTGCTGGCGGGGACGCTCGGGGCGACGGCCGGGGCGCTCATCGCCTACGCCATCGGTGCGTGGGGCGGCCGCCCGATCATCGAGCGCTGGGGCCGGTACCTCGGGATCTCCAGCGCCGATCTCGATCGGGCCGAGACCTTCTTCGCCCGTCACGGTGAGGCCGCCAGCTTCCTCGGCCGGATGATCCCGGTCATCCGTTCGCTCGTGTCGTTCGCGGCCGGCGTGGCGCGGATGCCGATCGGTCGGTTCACCCTGTTCACGTTCCTCGGTTCGCTGCCGTTCACGGCGCTGCTCGTGTTCGCCGGCCTGCAGCTGGGCGCCAACTGGGAATCGGTCGGGGGCGTCCTCAAGCGCTTCGAATACGGGGCGGCGGCGGCCGTGGCCGTCGTCGTCGTCGCCTGGATCTGGTTCCGGATCGTCAAGCCTCGCCGCGCGGCGAAGGACGCTCCGCCGGCGTAGTCGAGCCGGCGGTGTCGGCCGGCGGTTCCTGGCGCGGCCGTGCCCGCTCCTCCGGCGGCCGCTGTGACCGGAAGTCGCGGTACAGCAGCAGGTCGTACACGATCTTGAGCCCGCCGGCCAGGAAGAACGGCAGCGACGCGACCGACGCGTTGGCCACCAGCACGCTCGAGATCGACGGCGACACGGCCGCGCCGACCGTCCGCGCGATGCCGGTCACGCCGGCTGCGGCGGATCGTTCGTCCGGCTCGACCACCGCCATCACGTACGACTGGCGAGTCGGCACGTCCATCTGGCTGAGGCTGAACCGCAGCAGCAGCACGCCGATGGCGAGCGGCAGGGACGGCATCAACGGCACCAGGATGAGCAGGATGTTCGATGGCAGGTGGGTGAACACCATCGTGTTGATGAGCCCGATCCGCGCCGCGATCCGGGCGGCCGACAGGGACGAGATCGCGGCCAGGATGTTGGCCGCGAAGAAGATGGCGCCGAGGACCCCGGGGTCGACGTCGAACCGCAGCACGAACCAGTAGGCCATCAGGCTCTGCGGGATGAACCCGCCACCGAACGCATCGATCGAGAACAGGGCAGACAAGCGGAGGACGACGCCGCGCGACCGCCCCAGACCGAGACGGCCGCGGACCGTTCCCTCGGCCACCGTCCGTGCCCGGACCTCGACCTCGGGGCTCAGCCTCGACGCGACGCCGGCCATCAGCAGCCCGACCACGGCGTAGCCGACGACGATGATCCGATACGCCTCGAGCTCGACCCGACCGCTGTCGATGAGGACCTGACTGGCGATCCCGGCGATGAGCGCACCCGACGCAGTCGCGACGTAGCCCGCGAGGTTGTACCAGGCGAAGGTCGCTGTCCGCCGCCGGTCCGGCACGACCTGCGTCAGCGCCGCCTGCTCGACCGCGAGGAACGGGCCGACCTCGTTGCCGGTCGGCGAGATGACGCCGATGATGCCCGCGACGATCAGCAGCGGCAGCAGGTCCGTCGCGGCGAACACCGCACCGGCACCGGCGACTAGCAGGCTGCCGAGGAGCAGGACCCGGCGCCGGCCGATCCGATCGGCGTGGGTCGTGAGCCACAGCGACACGACCGCGTCGCCGGCGAGCGTCAGCGTCAGGACGAGGCCGATCCCCAGCGCGTCCTGCCCCGACGCCGCGAGGTACAGCACCAGCACGACCGCCAGGAAGCCGTAGCCGAACATCCGCAGCGTGCGCAGCGTGAAGAGGAGCCGACCGTCGTGGTCGAGGCCGCGGAGGCTGGCGATGAGCGAGGCGTCCACCGGCGGATCGGGCGGTCGCTGCATGGTCATCGCGCGATGGAGTCTGCCACAATGCGACCGGAGGTCAGCCGAGCCGATGACGACGTCACCACACGACAGCGACGCACCCGGTCACAGCGGCGCGGTCGCCCATCACGCGACCGACGATCACGGCGGGGACCACGGCCACGATGACCACGCCCATGAGTCCGACGAGCTCGGCCCGATCGACGGGGCGGCCTGGGGAGCCGGAGCGCTCGGCGTGGCCCTCGGCCTGGCGGTCGTGCTCGCGTTGTCCCTTGCGACCTCGGTGATCAGCTGAGCTGATCCGGCTCCCCGGCGGCCCGCCATACCCGTTCGCCGTCCTCGATCACGTCGGTCGCCTGCAGGCCGGCCGCCGCAGCCACGCGCGCCGAGGCGAGGTGGTCCGGGTCGATGTGCGCCGTGACCTCTCTCACGCCCGCGGCCCGCAGCCAGCGGACCAGCTCGACGGCCGCCTCGGTCGCATAGCCGCGGCCCTGCCACGACGTCCCGATCAGCCAGGCGATGTCGGCTGTCCCGTCCGCGTCGGTGATCGTGGCCTGGACCGTGCCGATCGCCCGGTCGTCCTCGCGTCGACGGACGATCCAGTTGTGCCACGTCTGCGTCCCGTCGGGGGAACGCCCGACGACCTGCCGCGTGTAGCGCGCCAGCAGGGCGTCACGGGTCGGCGGCTCGCCACCGATGACCGTGTACAGCCGCGGGTCGGCGAGGACGTCGACCATCTCGTGGGCGTCCGCGGTGCGCAACGGGGCGAGGGCCAGCCGCGTCGTCGCCAGCCGGTCCGTCGCCGGCCGCGCCGCACCCAGCCCGCGCGGCCGGCCCGGCCTGTCCAGGGCTAGAACAGCCCGACGACGTTGCCGTCCGCGTCGATGTCGATGCGCTGCCCACCCGGCACCGACGGCAGCCCGGGCATCGTCCGCATCTCCCCGCACAGCGCGGTGATGAACCCCGCCCCGGCCGATAGGCGGAGCTCGCGGATCGGCACCGTGAAGCCCGACGGACGACCCTTCAGCGCGGCATCGTGGCTGATCGAGTACTGGGTCTTGGCCATGCAGATCGGCAGGTTGCCGAAGCCCATCGACTCGTACAACTTGAGCGACTTCTGGGCCGCCGGCGTGAGCTCGATGCCGTCGCCGCCGTAGATCTCCTTGACGATGGTCAGGATCTTCGCGCCGAGTGGCATATCGTCGGGGTACAGCATCTCGAACGAGGCGGACGGATCGGCCGCCGCCTCCCAGGTCGCGGCAGCCAGATCGGTCGCACCCGCGCCGCCGTCGACGAAGTGGGTCGCGACGACCGCGTCGCGCGCGCCTGCGGCGATGGCCACCTCGCGGATGGCCTCGACCTCGGCCGGGGTGTCGGTCGGGAACGCATTGATCGCGACCACGGCCGGGATGCCGTAGCGACGCACGATCTCGACGTGGGCGGCGAGGTTCGAGGCGCCGGTGATGACAGCCTCGACGTTCTCCTCGAGCAGGGCCGGATCGAGCGGCTTACCCGCCACGATCTTGCCGACGCCGCCGTGCATCTTGAGCGCCCGGACCGTGGCGACCACCACAGCCGCATCGGGCACCAGGCCCGACGCGCGGCACTTGATGTCGAAGAACTTCTCGGCGCCCATGTCGGCCCCGAAGCCGGCCTCGGTGCACACGATCTCGTTGGTCACCAGCGCCAGCCGGTCCGCGATGATCGAGTTGTTGCCGTGGGCGATGTTGCCGAACGGCCCGCAGTGGACGAACGCCGGCCCACCCTCGAGCGTCTGGAGCAGGTTCGGCTTGATGGCGTCGCGCAGGAGCACCGTCATCGAGCCAGCCACGCCGAGGTCCTCGGCGGTGACCGGCGACCCATCCGGGCGGGTCGCAAGGACCATCCGCCCGAGCCGCGCCCGGAGGTCGAACAGGTCGGTGGCCAGGGCGAGGACCGCCATGACCTCCGACGCGACGGTGATGACGAACTCGGTCTCGCGCGGGACCCCGTCCTCACGGCCGCCGAGGCCGATGACGACGTGGCGCAGGGCCCGGTCGCTGATGTCGAGGACGCGTGGCCAGAGGATGCCGTGCGGGTCGATGCCGAGCGGGTTCTTGTGGTGGAGGCTGTTGTCGAGGAACGCCCCGGCGAGGTTGTGGGCCGCGCCGATCGCGTGGACATCGCCGGTCAGGTGGAGGTTGAAGTCCTCCATCGGGATGACCTGGCTGTAGCCACCGCCGGCCGCACCACCCTTGATCCCGAACACGGGTCCGAGCGACGGCTGGCGGATGTTGACCGAGGCGCGATGGCCGATCCGGTTCAGCCCCTGGGCCAATCCGACCGTCGTCGTCGACTTGCCCTCGCCGAGCGGCGTGGGCGTGATCGCCGTCACGACGACGTACTTGCCGCGCGGCCGCTCGGCCTCGAGGCGTTCGATCGCGCCGAGCGTGACCTTGGCCTTGGTGGGGCCGTACAGCTCGAGCTCGTCGGGACGGATGCCGAGCTCGGCGGCGATATCGCCGATCGGCCGCGGCGTGACGGCGCGAGCGATCTCCAGGTCGGACGGGACGGTCATCGGGTCTCCTCGGCACGGCTGGCGGCCTGGCGCTCGGCCGCGCGGATCAGGTGGGTCAACAGGAGGGCGTTGGTGAGCGGCCCGACGCCGCCGGGCACGGGCGTGATGGCGCTGGCCACGAGACGCGCCGACTCGAAGTCGACATCGCCGCACAGCCGGCCGTCCACGACGTTGATGCCGACGTCGACGACGACCGCGCCGGGCTTGAGCATCTCCCCGGTGATCAACCCGGGCCGGCCGGCCGCCACGACCACGATGTCGGCCCGAGCGACGTGTCCGGCCAGGTCCACGGTGCGCGAGTGGCTGACGGTCACCGTCGCGTCCTCCTTCACGAGCAGGAACGCGGCCGGCATCCCGACGACCGCCGACCGCCCGACGACGAGGGCGTCCTTGCCCGTGATCTCCACGCCCGACCGGCGCAGGATCTCGACCGCAGCGTGGGCCGTGGCCGGCAGGAACCCGTCGTACCCGAGGCGGAGCAGGCCGGCGTTGAGGGGATGGATCCCGTCGATGTCCTTGGCCGGGTCGATCGCGTCGACCACGGCGCGCAGCCGGATCGTCGGCGGCAGCGGCATCTGGACGATGACGCCATCGACGGTCGGATCGGCGTTCACGGCGCGGATGGTGGCGGCAACCGAGGCCTCCGTGGCCTCGCCCTCGAGCTCGACGAACCGGGCGTCGATGCCGACCTTGGCGCAGCCACGCAGGATCTGCTCGAGATACACGGTCGAGGGGGCGTCGCGGCCGATGATCACGACCGCCAGGCCGGGCGCGCGGCCGTGGGTCGTCGTGAACGTCGCGACGTCCTCCGCCACGGCGCCCCGGATCTCCGCCGCGATCGGCCCGCCCTCGAGCAGGCGAGCCGGAGCGGTCGAGGTCACGATCACGCGGGCTCGGACGGGACGATCGGTTCGCGCGGGGTGCCGGACCCAACCGTCTGGCGGGTCTGCGACGCGAGGTCCTCGATGGCCTTGACCAGTTCGCTGACGCGTTTCGCCATCGAGCCCTCGAGCTCCGGATCGCCGATCGCCGGCAGGTTCACCAGCACGTTGGCGGCCGCGCCCTTCGCCGCAGCTTCGCCGAGCAGGGCGGCGACGTTGAGATCGCTCGACGCGTTGGCGTTGCTCCGTCCGGCCAGGGTCTCGGCCGTCTGGACGAGCTGAAGGCAGGCCTCGACACAGGCGAGCGGGATCTCGGACGCGTGACGTGCCGCGGCGCGTATCGCGGCCTGGCGAGCGTCGATCTCGGCGTCGGTGGTCTTGGGCAGCTTCAGGGCTGCGGCGAACCCGGCATACGCGGTGCTGTCCTGGTCGGCCAGGTCGAGGAACTGCCCCGACAGCCGCTCACCGGTCGCGATCGCCCACGCCAGAAGCGGCTCGTGATCGATGAACTTCGGGCGCCCCGTGGACAACGCCGCCACCATCCGGACAAGGCTGGCGCCGAGCGCCGCGGCGACGGCTGATGCACTTCCTCCACCCGGGACGGGTTCCGAGGAGCCGAGCCGTTCGGTGAATGCGTCGACGGTCAGGTCGCGGAAGCGACCGCCTGGTTCGGTGGGATGCACGGTGCGATTGTAGGTCGCACGTCCCAACCGTCGCGCGGTCGGGACGGAGCGGGCGCGGTACCGGCGCGCCCGCTCCGCAACCGACGAGCGCCGACGGGTCGGGAGGGATCCTCCGTCGGCCGTGGATTCGCGAGAGGACGCCCTGGCTACGCCGCCCGGTGCGCCTGGTCCAGGCCCGTGACCGTCCAGCGCTTCGAGCGATGCTGGTAGGTCAAAGCGAGCGTCGCTCGCGGGGTCTCGACCTCGAACAGCGTCCGCGGGCCGGTGATGACCGGATAGGCCGACGACTCCTCGCGGATCGACGACAGCTGGGTGATCGGAAGTCGCTCGTCGCCCCACGTGATCTCACGGGGACGACCGCTGAACCAGTCGGTCCGGACGGTGACCGGGACCGGCTCGACACGGATGAAGGCCATGTGATGGCTCCTTTTGTCGGGGGCGGGTCGCTGTGGGTCGTCGTCCGGGGCACTCGTCCGACAGAACATCTGTTCGATGACGCGTCGACAGTAGACCGAACAAGTGTTCGATGTCAAGCGTCGTCGGGTGGACTGTCCTCGATGTCCGTGTCACCTAGGCTGTCACGATCCGGCGGGCCGTCGGGATCGGGTGGCGCTGCATCGACCGGGACGCCGCGCGCCCGTCGATCGAGCGGGTTGCGCGGATCGCGCTCGAACGGCGCGGGCAGCCCGGCCCCGACGAGTCGACCGCGCGTCACGGCGTCCGAGCCGTACCGCCGGCGCAGCGCGTCGGCGGCCTCGATCGCGGCCCGCCGTCGCGGGTCCTCCAGCGAGAACAGGCCGAGCTGTTCGCGCTCGCCGAGGTTCGAGGCCGACACCCCGAGGAGCCGGACCCGGATGCCGCGAACCTCGGGACGGGCGAGGTCGAGTGCCGCCTGGAAGATCGGCTCGGTCAGGTCGGTCGGCTCAGCCAGCGTCCGCTGGCGGGTGATCGTCCGGAACGACGAATCGCGGATCTTCACCGCGATCGTCGACGCCCGCACGCCGGCTGACCGGAGTCGACCGGCGACCCCCTCGCTCATCGCCAGCAGCGTCCGCTCGATGATCTCGCGGTCGGACGTATCGACGTCGAACGTGTGCTCGTGCCCGACCGACTTCGCCGGATCGCCCTCGTGCACCGCATCGTCGTCCATGCCCATGGCCCGTGACACCAGCGACGCCCCGTGCTTGCCGAAGCGACGCACGATGAGGTCCGGCGACAGCGCCGCGAGATCGCCGATGGTGCGGACGCCGTAGTCGGTCAGCGCGGTGGCGGTCTTGGCACCGACGCCCCACAGCCGGGCGATGGCGAGGGGCGCCAGGAACGCCGCCTCGTCGCCCGGCTCGACGACGACCAGGCCGTCGGGCTTGCGCAGGTCGGACGCGACCTTGGCCACGAGCTTCGTCGTTGCGACCCCGACCGACGCCGTCAAGCCGACCTCGTCCCGCACGGCCGCCTTGATCGCCCGCGCGATGGTCGGTCCGTCCCCGAACAGGGCCCGCGACCCGGTCACGTCGAGGAACGCCTCGTCGATGGAGATCGGCTCGACCACCGGGGTGTAGCGCCGCAACACGGCCATCACGTCACGCGAGGCCTGCTGGTACCGCCGACCGTGGACCGGCAGGAAGACGCCCTGAGGGCAGCGTCGCAGGGCCTCACGCAACGACATCGCCGAGTGGACCCCGAAGGCGCGCGCCTCGTAGCTCGCCGCCGACACGACCCCACGACTGCTCGGGTCGCCACCGACGATGACCGGCTTGCCGCGCAGTTCCGGGCGGTCGCGCTGCTCGACGGCCGCGAAGAATGCATCGAGATCGACATGGAGGATCGTCCGCTGGGTCACGGTCGCTATCATCCGCCCGCAGTGCAGCCACCCGTCCAGTCAGAACCCGTCGATGACATCGGTTTCGACCCGGTGCCATCGACGCCGGCCATCGCCACCATCCTCGGGCTGACGGCCGGGGTCGTCCTGACCTGGACCGTGCCGCCGCTCGCCATCGTGCTGGTGTGGCCGTGGCTGTTCCTCGTTCCGGGCTGGATCCTCGTCCGCCGGGTCGCCCCCGAGCTGCCGCGGGCCGGCGTCGTCGGGGTCGGCGTCGTCACCAGCGTCTATCTGTCCGCCCACCTGGTTGCCGTGGTCAGCCGGATCGACGGGTTCGGGCGGATCGCCGTGATCCTGGCCGCCGCGCTGCTGGTGCTCGCCACGATCGTCATCGCCCGGGTCCGGCATCCGTGGCTGACGCCGTGGTCGCCACCACCAGTCCGATCGTGGCCGGCCCAGGTCGCCGCCGCGGTCCGCGAGGACGCACCGGCCTGGATCGTCGCGGCCGTGGTCGGGCTGGTCGTCCTGTCGATCCTCGGGTCGAACGGCTGGCGCCAGACTCCCGATGGCATCGTGTCCGGCGGCTGGAACTGGAGCGACCTGCTGGTCCACGTGGCGATCGGCAACAGCATCGTCCACGGCAACTTCCCGCCCGAGGTCCCGTACTTCGCGGGCGTGCCGTTGACGTACCACTGGTTCGCCGACTTCCACGGGGCGATCGCGGCGACCGCGGCCGATGTCCCGATCATCGCGGTCTTCTTCGTGTCGAGCGCCGCGATGGCGGCTGCGCTCGCGCTCGTCGTCTGGTCCCTGGCCCTGGTCCTGACGCGCGACCGACGGGTCGCGACCATCGCCGCGATCCTCGCCTGCCTCGGTGGCGGCATGGGCTGGCTGCGACTGGGGGCCGACATCCTCGCCGGGAACCCCGACGTGGTCAGCCTCGTGACGCACAACCCGTACGACAACTCGTGGGTCGACGGCTGGCCCTATTTCCGGGTCGCGTCGGTGCTCGGGACGGGTCTGCTGCCACATCGCGCCACGACGTTCGGGTTGCCGGGGCTGGTGGCGGTGGTGCTGCTCGTGGCGGCCTGCCTCGGCCGCCGGCCGGGGGGAGTGCTCCTGGCCGGGGTGCTGGCGGCGTTGCTCGCGCCATTCCATTTCCACGCCTTCCCGGCGACCTACCTGATCGTGTTCCTGTACGTCGTGTTCGCCGGTGGCTGGCGACGTCGGACGGTCTGGCGTGACGGGCTGCTGTTCCTCGCCCCGATCGTCCTCGCCCTGCCCTATGTCCTCCCCGCGGCCCTCCAACAGGGGTCGGCTGGCGCCTTCCGGTTCGTCCAAGGCTGGAGCGAGGCGCGCATCGGCGACGGGCCTGCCGCAGTGGCCTTCTTCTACGTCACGAACCTCGGCATCCCGACCCTCCTGGCCATCGGCACCGTGCTGTCCCTGCGTGGCCGCCGGACGATCCCGCAACGCGGGTTCCTGGCCGCCTGGCTGGTCGCGCTGTTCCTCGTCCCGAACCTGGTAGTGGTGAGCTCGGTCGAGTTCGACATGAACAAGTACTTCCAGATGATGTGGATCGCGGTGGCCATCCTCGCCGCGTGGTGGGTGGCCCGCTGGCCGCGTGGTGCGATCGCGGCGGCCCTCGCCATCTGTGCGCTGTCACCGGCGCTCATCGCGCTGCACCACGCCTGGAACCCGGCCGTCGTCCTGGATCCGAGACAGCAGGCCGTCGCCGCCTGGATCGAGGCAGCGACGCCGGAGCGCGCCGTGTTCGCGACCGACGACTTCATCAACAGCCCGGTCGATCTGGCCGGTCGACGACGCATCACGACCTTCGGGCCGTACGTGGCCAACCTGGGCTACGACCCGGGGCCGCGAGAGGCCGACATCCGGACGATCTACTGCGGCGGCCCGACAGCTGCGGCCGAGGCCATGGCCCGCTACCGGGCGACGTACGTGCTGTCGAACGGCGGCGCGCTTGACTGCCCGGACGGCGAACCGACCGACTTCGCCTCGAGCGGGCGGTTCGAGACGGTCTACGACGCCGACGGCGTCAGTGTCTGGCAGCTGGTCGGGGGGTGACTCGCGGTTGGCGCCCGCCGGCGAGGGTCAGCCCGCCGGGACGTCGCTGCGGACGTAGACCACCAAGTCGACGCCGGGTCGCAGGTTGTAGGTCCGGGTCTTGACATACGCGGCGCCGAGCTTTGGCTCGATCTCCGCTTCCTGGTTGACGTTGGCGACCACGACGGCCTCCGTCGTGTCGACGATCTGACCGAAGAACCCGGCCCGAGGGTAGTCGCGGAAGTACCACGGCAGCGGCCAGTAGTCGGGCGACATGAACACGACGCCGGTCTCGCGCCCGGTCCCGGCACGGGCGGCGATCGACTCGATGTCATGGACCATCGTCAGCATGTCGCGGGTCGAATGGACGAACACGTACGGGTAGGCGCCCTCGACGTCGTACTGGCGATAGGACAGGTCGATCGCCTGGTACGTGCTCAAGGCGAGTCCGCCGGCAAGGACCACCGGCACCGCCAGTCGCCACCGACCGATCGACGACCACGCCTCCGCGATGGCGTGTCCCGCCAACAGCGCCAGCGGCAACAACATGTTGAGCGCGATCCACGGGGTCTTGTAGGCCACCAGCGAATACGCCGCGGTCACGCCCAGCGCCCACAGCCCGACGAACACCCACAGCCGGTCGCGTGCCCGGACCGCGGCGATGACCCCACCGATCGCGCCGAGGACGAGGATCGGGGCGTCGGCGGCGAGCATCCACACGAGGTACTGCTGCGGCGGCTGGGCCTGCGTCACGCCGCCGGTCTGGCTCCAGATCGCGAACGTGGCGAGCGAATCGACGAGGCCCTTGGGGAAGTTCGTGAAGAACGAGGAGAACAGCAGGATGTAGATGGCCAGGAATACGACGACCGCGCCAAGGAGGGGCTCCCAGGGCGGGAGGACGAGGGCCGCATCCGTCGCACGGCCCCGATCCGTCGAACGGCCCCGATCCGTCGAACGGCCGCCACGCCACCGAACGTACGGCCCGGCCACGACCGCCGCGATGACCAGCACGACGACTGTGATGATACCGGTCTCCTTGGTCGCGAACAGCAACGCCAGCGAGGACGCGAGGCCGAGCAGATCGAGCGGACCGCGCCGCTCGAGATAGCGGATCCCGAACACGACCACGGCCAGTGACATCGCCACGAGCAGCGACTCGTGGATGAAGTAGCGCGAGATGTAGACCGCGCCGGGCGACACGGCGAGCAGCGCCGCGGCCACCAGCACGGGCACGGCGCCGAGGTAGCGCCGCAGCGGGAACACCAGCCCGACCGTGACCAGGCCGAAGACGACGGGGACCAGCCGCAACGCCTCCGTGGTCAGCCCGAACAGCCACGACGACACCAACGCGAAGTAGTACAGGCTCGGGCCGTGGTAGTTCGCCGGGTCGTAGGCATACGTCCCGTTGCGCACGAGGTTGGTGGTGAAGAACCCGTTGACGCCCTCGTCATGGTGGAACGGGTTGAGCGCCAACTCCGGGAGCCGCAGCCCGGCGGCGACAAGCAGGATCAGCAACGCGAGGGGGATGAACCAGCGATCGAGTCCACGGTCCGCGCCGCGCTCCCCGGTCGTGGGCTCGGGCGCCGGGGTCGCCCGAAGCGAACGACCGGCCGCGGTCGAGCCGTCAGCCGAGCTCGCCGCATCGATGGCGTCTACGGTCCCGGCTCGCGCGGACGACGCGCGCCGCTCGGCACGCGACCGCTCGCGGGATCGCCTACGGTCGCGTGACGGCATACAGCCGATACTCCCCGG
>DAIUES010000054.1:0-13629 GCA_036844985.1 Candidatus Limnocylindrales bacterium | reverse complement strand
GACGCCTCGAGCGGCCGGCGCGGGTTGTTCAGCCAGGCGTCGACGCCCTGCACGAGGAACCGCCCGACCCGGATGTTGTAGTCCTCGAGGATGAACACCCGGCCACGGAACTGCGACGAGCGCGAGTACTGGAAGATCTCCTGGATGACCTTCTGGCCGGGCCGGTCGGCGGGATGGGCCTTGCCGGCGAAGATGACCTGGACCGGACGCTCGGGATCCCACACGAGCTTGGCCAGTCGATCGAGATCGGTGAACAGCAGGCCGGCTCGCTTGTAGGTCGCGAAGCGGCGAGCGAAGCCGATGGTCAGGATGCCCGGGTCGAGCGCGTCCTCGATCTCGCGCAGGACCGTGGGGGCCTCGCCGTGACGGGCCAGCTGCGACCGCAACCGGCCGTGGGCGAACAGCGCCAGCTCACGCTTCTGGCGCAGGTGGGCGCTCCACAGCTCGCCGGCCGGGATGGCATCGAGCCGTTCCCAGAAGCGATCCTGGCGAACGCCGGCGTCGAGGCTGAACAGATCCGCGTCGAGATCGCTGGCGATGAGCTCGACGACCGGCGCGCCGACCCACGACGGTCCGTGCACGCCGTTGGTCACGGCCAGGATCTGGTGGTCGATGACCGGGTCCCAGGTCGTGTTGGCGGTGTGGGCGTGGAGCTTGCTGACCGCGTTCGCGCCGCTCGTCAGGCGCAGGCTGAAGGCGGTCATGTCGAACTGGCCCCGGTCGCCGTCCGTGCCGAGACCGAGCCCCAGCACGTCCTCGACCGGGACGCCGCCACCGTCGAGCACGCGTCCCGCCACGCGCCGGACGAGGTCGGCATCGAACCGCTCGTTGCCGGCCGATACCGGCGTGTGGATGGTGAACACGCTGTTGCGCCGGACCCGCGCCCAGGCGTCATCGAGGGCGGCGCCGTCGGCGACGAACTCGCGCGCCCGTTCGCCCAGCAGGAACGCCGAATGGCCCTCGTTGAGGTGCCAGACCGCCGGCGCAAGGCCCAATGCGCGCAGGGCGCGGACGCCACCGATGCCGAGCACCAGCTCCTGGTGCAATCGCATCTCGCGGCCGCGGACGTACAGGATGTGGGTGATCGGGCGATCCTCGACCGCGTTCTCCGGGACGTCGGTGTCGAGCAGCAGGACCGGCACCCGGCCGACCTGGGCGAGCCAGACCGCGATCGACAGGTCGCGCCCGGGTAGCTCGACGCTGACCGTCAGCGGCAGGCCGTGTTCGTCCTGGACGCGGGCGAGGGGCAGGCGGGTCAGGTCGTAGTCGGGGTAGGCGTGCTCCTGGTGACCGTCCGCGTCGATCGTCTGGCGGAAGTAGCCCTTGCGGTACAGCAGGCCCACGCCCAGGAACGGCAAGGCCATGTCGCTGGCCGACTTCATGTGGTCGCCCGCGAGCACGCCAAGGCCGCCGGAGTAGATGCCCAACGACTCGTGGACGCCGTACTCGGCGCAGAAATAGGCGATCGGACCGTCGAGCTGGCCGCCGTACTTGCGCCTGAACCAATGGTCCGAGCCGTCGCCCATGTACCGGTCGAAGTCGGTCAGGACGTCGTGGTACTCGGCCAGGAACTTCTCGTCGTCAAGCAGCCGCGACCAGTCGGTCGGACCGCTGATGACCGGCACGGGATTGCGATAGCGGTTCCAGGCGTGGCGGTCGATCAGGCTCCACAGGTTGCGGGTCCGCGGGCTCCACGCCCAGTGCAGGTTGTAGGCGAGTCGGCGAAGGCCCTCCAACCGGGGCGGCAGTGCGAACGTCGCGGCCGGGATGGACGGGATCGAAACGGGATCCATGCGCCCGCATCATACCGGCTCGCCACCCTCATGTGAACCGGTTTAGTGGTGTGACGCCGGTGACTCCACGAACGCGCCGCCGACTACCATGGGGCGATGGGACTCCGTGTCGCGTTCCTTGCTGCCGAGTGCGAACCGTGGGCCAAGACCGGCGGGCTGGCCGATGTCACCGACGCACTTGCCCGGGCGCTCGGCCGGCTGCCCGACCGGGCGGTCGACCGCGTCGACGTCTTCCTGCCGCGCTACCGGACCGTGCCCGATCCCGACCCCGGGGCCATCGAGGGCGAGACGAGGCTGGCCGTTCCCGACCCGCGCGCACCCGGGGTCACCTCCGACGTGACGGTCGTCGACGTGGCCGCCGACGGCTATCGGCTGCGGCTGGTCGACCACCCACCGGCGTTCGACCGGGCCGGCTTCTACGGCGACGCCGACGGGGATTACCCAGACAACGCGTGGCGGTTCGGGCTGCACTGCCGATCCGCGCTCGAGGCGCTGCGGGCGGACGGCGACCCGGTCGACATCCTCCATCTCCATGACTGGCAAGCCGGCCCGACCGCCGTCTTCCACGCATGGCGCGATGCCGACGACCCCGTCCTGTCGAACGCCGCCATCGTCACCACGCTGCACAACCTCGCGTACCACGGCTGGACCCCGAACGCGGCGCTCGCACAGCTCGGGCTGCAGCCCGGCGGCGACGCGGTCGGCCAGAACGCCGACGGCATCGACCTGCTCGCGGCGGGCATCGAAGGCGCGGACATCGTGAACACCGTGTCGCCGACCTTCGCCCGGGAGGCGCTCACGCCCGAATTCGGGATGGGGCTCGACGGGCTGTTGCGCGCCCGCGGTGACCGGTTCATCGGCATCCTCAACGGGCTCGATACCGGCGTCTGGGACCCTGCGACCGACCGTGATCTGGCAGCCCCCTACGACCGCTCCGACCTCGCCGGCAAGGCGCGTTGCCGGGTGGATCTGCTCGAGCGCGTCGGATTCGCGCCCGACGACGACGGCCCGGTCGTCGGGATGATCGGCCGGCTCGATCCGCAGAAGGGGTTCGATCTGCTGGCCGCTGCGGTCCCCGGGCTCGCGGAACGTGGAGCGCGGTTCATCGTGCAAGGCTCCGGCCATCCGTCGCTGGCCGACCCGTTCCGAGCGCTCGCCCAGGCCTCGCCCGAGCGCATCGCCTTCATCGAGCGATTCGACCGCGCCATGGCGCGCCGGATCTACGCGGGGGCCGACTTCTTCGCGATGCCGTCGCGGTTCGAGCCGTCCGGCCAGGGCCAGATGATCGCCATGCGCTACGGGACGCCGCCGATCGTCCATCGGACCGGGGGCCTGGCCGACACCGTGATCGACGCGACCGAGCGGCCGGGGGAGGGAACGGGCTTCGTCTTCGACGAGGCGTCGTCGGCCGGGCTCGTGTCGGCGTGCGAGCGCGCCTTCGCCCTGCGCGCCGCAGGCGACCCTGCGTGGGACGCGTTGGTCGAGCGGGGCATGGCCGTCGATTTCGACTGGACGACGGGCTCGGCGCCGCGCTACCTCGAGGCGTACCGCCGGGCGATCGGGCTGCGGCGGGCCGACACCGGCGCGGCCGGAGTCCGTTAGGCCGACCCGTCGAGGGCGTCCAGCAGGGCGGCGGTCGTCTCGGTCGGATGGGTGCGTTGCGGAGAATGAGGCGCGCCGGCGATGGTCGCGATGCGGCCGCTGCCGATGACCCGTTCGAAGGCCGGCAGGACCGCGTCAGGCAGGTAGCCGCCGGCCGCCGGATCGCCACGCACGATCCAGACGTCCAGCCCTGCGGCGGCCGGATGCTGCAGGTCGGCGAGGCCGCCGTCCCAGTCGCCGTTGTCCAGCAATACCGAACGGGCGGCAACCGCGTCGAGGCGGGTCAGCGCCTCCGCCTTGGCCCGGATGTCGCCCTCGGACCACGTCGGTGCGGTCGCGCGAACGGCAGCGATCGCCGCGTCGAGGTCGACATACGGGCGTTCGGTCGGCTCCTCGACCTGGGCGGCCATCGCTGCGTGGGACAGCGACGGCGGATCGAGCAGGACGATCGTCGCCGGCCGAAGACCCTGGCTCGGCAGCGCGGCCGCGCTGACCGCGCCCCAGCTGTGGCCGATGACCTGGAGGTCATCGCGCTCGATCCCGGCGGCCCGGACGAAGGCGACGATGTCCGCGGCGTTGTCACGGAACCGATGATGGCCCTGCCAATGGCCCGTCTCGCCGTGACCGGGCAGGTCGACCGCGATGACCCGTCGCCCGCTGGCGGCGAGCGCCGGCCCGAGCCGCCACCAGATGGCCGCGGACGAGGTCACACCGTGGATCAACAGCAGAGGCCGCGCCGTCGGCTCGCCCCATTCGAGCATGGACCACGGGATCCCGGCCGCCTCGATCGTGCGGCGGCGACCGTCCGTGGGCGCCGCCAGCGCAGCGGCGACGGGGGCGGGGAGCGCGGCTGCCGTCATGCCCGGACCGTAGCAGGAAGCGCGGGCATCGTGACCGGCCCCCGCGCGGGTAGAATCCCGGCTCACCGTCGCCGCTCCCCGGAGGAACCTCGAAGGCCATGGCCAACCAGTTCGTCGTCCAGTTGAAGAACGAGCCAGGCGCGATGGCCAGCTTGGCCGAGGCGATCGCCGCGCGCGGCATCGACCTCCGCGCCATCGGCGGCGGCAGCATCGGCGACTCCGGGCACGTGATCATGACGACCGCCGACGACGAGGCGACCAAGGCGGTGCTCGATGCGAACGGCTACGTCTACATCGAGGGCGAATCGCTCGTGACCGAGGTCGACGACCGGCCGGGCGGGATGGCCCGCCTGTCGCGCGAGCTGGCCGACGCCGGGGTCAACATCTACGGCCATCTGTTCCTCGGCCGGTGGGGCGACCGGGCGATGTTCGCGTTCGTCGTCGACAAGCCCGACGTGGCACGCCCCATCCTCGAGCGCAAGGGCTGACGGCGCGCGGCGAGCGGTGGACCGAGCGCGCTACTGGCGGTCGGACCTCGCGTCGGCCTCGTCGAGCATCGACAGCAGCGTCGTCGTCGTGCGCCAGTTGCGGATGGTCATCTCCTGGTACACCGGCGTCCCGATGACCTTGGGCAGGGCGCTCTGGGTGGCCCGTGCGGTGAGCCGCTCGAAGTAGACGACCCCAGGCCCGGCGGCGACCCGGTCCACGCCGTCACGCGGCTTGAGCTTCGCGACGAGGTCGCGCGGTGTGGTCGGCCCCCGCAGGAACAGCACGTCCGAGCGGTACTCGTCCGGGTGCGCTCCGAAGCCGGACGGCACGTCCGTCACGGTCCGACGCAGCTCGGCGTGGCTGCGCAGGACGATCCGCGCCTCGTGCGCGAACCGCTCGGAGACCGCCGCCTCGATCCGTTTGATCCAGGACGCTTCCGATCGCCGTCCCCCGTCGAACAGGACGTTGCCGCTCTGGATGTATGTGCGCACGTCGCCCGCGCCGAGCTCCTCCATCGCGGAGCGAAGGTCGGCCATCGGCACTTTCCGGTTCCCGCCGACGTTGATCCCGCGCAACAGCGCGACGTACCAGGTCATGGCGCCAAGGGTAGCGAACGCGGCCGACCTGGAGCGGCGCATCGTGGGCCCAGCCGACCGAGCAGCGCTGAGCCGTCCGTCGTCTTGCCCCCGGCTGTCGCCCCGAATAGGATGAGCCGCTGTCGGGATCAACGCACGATGTGGCCTGGTTACGACGAAGGAGCCGCGCATGGCGAACGCTGCAGACCGGTGGTCGGTGTCGGACGCAGAGGGCAGTGCGTCGGCGGCTCCTTCGTCCACGGCCCGCGCGCTGGCGGGCCTGGATGGGCTCAAGGAGTGGCAGGAGGACCTCCGTCGAACGATCCACCAGCACCCGGAGCTCGCCCATCAGGAGGTGCGAACGGCGGCGGCGGCGGCGGACGCGCTGCGAGAGGCTGGCTACGAGGTCCATCGGGACGTCGGGACGACCGGGGTCGTCGGGATCCTGCGCAATGGCGACGGCCGCTCGGTGCTCATGCGCGCCGATATGGATGCGCTGCCGATGAAGGAGGAGACCGGCCTGCCGTATGCGAGCATCGACCAAGCCACAGATGATGCCGGCCAGGCCGTGCCGGTCGCGCATGCCTGCGGTCACGACGTGCACGTCGTCAGCCTCCTGGGCGCCGCCCGCCTGCTCGCGGCGAACCGAACCGCTTGGCGGGGAACCTTCCTGGCCATCTTCCAGCCGGCCGAGGAGCGAGGTACCGGTGCCGACGCGATGATCAAAGGCGGGCTCGCCACGCTGATCCCCAAACCCGACGTCGCGCTGGCCCAGCACGTCCTGGCCTACCCGGCTGGCACGGTCGGCACCCACGCAGGCCCGTTTCTTTCGACCGCTGCCAGCATGCGCATCACGGTTCACGGACGCGGCAGCCACGGCTCGATGCCCGAACTGTCCATCGACCCCGTCGTTCTGGCGGCGATGATCGTCGTGCGCCTCCAGGCGATCGTCGCGCGGGAGGTCGCACCGGCCGATTTCGCCGTCGTGACTGTCGGCCGGGTCGACGCAGGGACGAAGAGCAACATCATCCCCGATCACGCCGTGATCGAGCTCAACATCCGTGCGTATGACGATGGCACACGCACTCTGCTGATCGACGCGATCAAGCGAGTCGTGAAGGGCGAGTGTGTCGCTTCGGGCGCCCCGAGTGACCCCGAGTTCGAGCTGTACGACGAGTACCCGCTCACCTCCAATGATCCCGACGCGACAGCAACGGTCGCGGCGGCCTTCAGGGAGTATTTCGGCGATCGGGCGTTCACGGCGCCGCGTTTGTCGGCCAGTGAGGACTTCAGCGCGATCCCGGATGCTCTCGGGGTCCCATACACGTACTGGGCCCTTGGCGGCATCGATCCCGAGACATGGCGCGAGGCGGAGGCGGCGGGGCGGGTCGGCAGCGATATCCCCGCCAATCACTCGCCGAGGTTCGCTCCTGTCATGGACCCGACGTTGCAGACCGGGACCGCTGCGATCGTCGTCGCCGCACTCGCCTGGCTGGCGTCATGACGGGAACCGCGGGCACGACGACGTTGTCGACGGAGACGCACACCCGATTTCGGGGCAACGACCGGCTTCTGTTCGGGATGATCCTGGGCGTCCTGGCCTTTTGGCTGTTTGCCCAGACCACCCTGAACATCGCTCCGACCATGGCCACCGATCTCGGGATCGAGATGAGCGTGATGACGATCGCCGTGTCGATCGCGGCGTTGTTCTCGGGAATCTTCATCGTCGTGATCGGCGGACTCGCCGATCGAGTCGGCCGGGTGCGGGTCGTGCACGTTGGGTTGATCCTCAGCGTGGTGGGCTCGCTGCTGGTCGGTCTGGCGCCGACGGGGGCCTTGGCCGTTCCCGCGCTGATGCTGGGCCGCATCTGCCAGGGACTGTCGGCCGCCTGCATCATGCCGGCAAGCCTGGCGCTCCTGAAAGCCTACTGGGATGGGGCGGAGCGGCAGCGTGCGGTGAGCCTCTGGTCCATGGGTTCGTGGGGCGGCGCGGGTTTCGCTGCGCTGTTCGGGGGGCTCATGGCCGAAAACGTGGGCTGGCGCTGGATCTTCATCGGGTCCGCTGTCGTGTCAGTGATCGGCATGCTGCTGGTGCGCGGCACGCCGGAGAGTCGGGTGGAAGCGAGCGGTGGCTACAGGCTCGACACCAAGGGCATCGCGACGTTCATGGTGGCCATGGTGGCGCTGCAAGTCCTGGTGACACTGGGAGGGACGTTGGGCTGGGCCAGTGCCGCATCACTCGGCTTGCTGGCGACGACCCTCGTCGTCGGCTTCATCTTCTTCCGCGTGGAGTCCGGGAATCCCGACGCGTTCGTTGACTTCCGGCTCTTCAGGAACCGGACCTACACCGGAGCGACACTGTCGAACCTCCTGGTCAACGCAGTGGCGGGCATCATCATCGTCGCGATGACGCTGGTGCAGGTCGGAGGCGGCATGAGTGCGCAGGAGGCCGGGCTCCTGACGCTCGGGTACGCGATCGCGATCGTCCTGTTCATCCGGGTCGGGGAGAAGCTCCTGCAGCGCTTTGGCGCCCGTGAGCCGATGATCTGGGGCTGTGTGATCGTGGCGGCGGCGATCCTGTTGTTGATGCCGACCAATCTCCTGCTTGGGACGTATCAGATCCTGGCCTTTGTCGCCTTTGCGCTCTTCGGCCTGGGGCTTGCGTTCTACGCAACCCCCTCGACCGACGCAGCCCTGTCGAACCTGCCGGACGACCAAGCCGGCGCTGGCTCGGGCATCTACAAGATGGCCTCGTCGCTTGGTGCGTCCTTCGGAGTCGCCATCTCCGCCGCCATCTTCACGGCGCTCAGCGCCGACCAGGGAGGAGCCGACTGGCTTCCCGGCGTGATCACGTTTGCAGGCCGACAGGACAACGTCGTGGTCCGTGAAGCGGCGTTCTTTGCGTTCGGGGCAAATCTCCTGATGATCGTCGCGGCGATCATCTCGATCGTCCTGCTGGTGCCGAAGGGACGGGCGCGTGCCGAGTCGCCCCGTTCGACGGGGGCCCAGGGAGGGGTCGAGACGGGTCCTGGACGTCCTTGACGGCCTGAGAAGCGGCCACTGATCGGCGGCACCGTTGGAAACGCTGGTTCTTGTATTCGATCTTGTCGGCGCGTTCGTCTTCGCGCTCAGCGGCGCGATGGCGGGCGTCCGCCATCGCCTCGACCTGTTCGGAGTCCTCGTTCTCGCCTTCGTGGCGGCGAACGTGGGTGGCATCCTCCGAGACCTGCTGATCGGCGCGGTGCCCCCGGCCGCCATTTCCGATTGGCGCTACGTCTTCGTGTCGCTGGCGGCCGGCTCGGTGACGTTCTGGGCGCAAGGGACGGTTCGACGGTTGCGGGATGCGGTCCTGGTCTTCGATGCGGCCGGCCTGGGGATCTTCGTCGTGTCGGGCGCGCTCAAGGCGACTGCATTCGGTTCGAACCCGCTGGCGGCAGTGCTGCTGGGCATGCTGACCGGGATCGGCGGGGGGATGCTGCGTGACCTGCTCGTCGCCGAAGTCCCCATCGTGCTGCGCGCCGAGCTCTACGCGGTCGCCGGCCTCGCGGGGGCTGCCGTCGTCGTTGGCGGTCAAACGCTGGGACTCCCGTCTGCGCCGCTGGCGATCGTCGGCGCGGCCCTGTGCTTCGGGCTGCGCCTCATCGCTCTCCGGCGGGGCTGGGCCCTCCCGATCGCTCGCGCGACCGACGAGTGACTGCCTTTGCTGCGGCCCGTACACCGCTTTGGTACCTTTGCCGATGCCTCGGGCGGGAGTAGCTCAGTTGGCAGAGCGGCAGCCTTCCAAGCTGCATGTCGCGAGTTCGAACCTCGTCTCCCGCTCCAAACTCCTCATCCACCGCCGAGATCAGTCGTCCGGGTGAAGAACCCCTGGTAGCGCGCCCGGAACGCTTCGATCAGTCGTTGCACCCGCTGCCATTCGGGTGAGCCCTGCTCCAGCGTCGTGAGCTGTCGCTCGGCGGCCCGCCACTCGCTCAGGACCTGCCCTGCGGTGTACACCGTTGGGCGTGCCGAGACCGGTGCGGTGACCGGCTCGAGGACCGCCTCGAATCGACCGTCGTCGAGCGCGCGGATGGCGAATCGGACCCGCACCTTCGTGCCGTCGAGGCGCTGGATCGTCGTCTCGCCGCCGATGTCGGGCGAACCCTCGTCCTGCCAGATCGACCGGAATGCCGCGTCCGCATCGAGATCGCGCGGCTCGGGCGAGAACGCGTTGGGCGGCAGCGAGCGCAGCTGGTCGAGCGATACCCCGAGCAACTCGAGCGCGGCCGGCGTCGCGTCGAGCGACGTCCCGTCGGTATCGAGGATCATGACGGCGTCCATCACCCGACCCCTCCGTGGGCTCCGTGGTTCGCGCAGACGCGTCGCGGACCGCGACCGCGGCGCCTGTGGGCGGCGATTGTGCCCGGTCGCCGCCGGATTGACCAGCGCCGACTGGTCCTGGGTCCGCGATGCAGGGCGGGCGTATCGGCGGCGGTCCGCGATCCGGGGTATGCTGCGCCCTCCTCGTGCTCGATGGGCGCTCCGGTCGGCGCCCCGGTCCACGCCGATTCGATCCCGAACCACACGTAGCGCCCTGACCGGGCCCCGCAGCAGAGCGGGTGGGCCCCGTCAGGAGTCGTCCTTCCCATGTCCTTCGCACCGCTCGGGCTCGCGCCCGAATTCCTCCGCGCCGTCGCGGACCAGGGCTACACCGAGCCCACCCCGGTCCAGGCCGCGGCCATCCCGCTCGTCCTCGCCGGTCGTGACCTCATGGCCGGCGCCCAGACCGGGACCGGCAAGACCGCGGCGTTCGTGCTGCCGATGCTCCAGCGCCTGGGTGTCCCGAACGCCGACCCACGGTCCGGTCGCCGACCCATCCGGGCCCTCGTCCTCGCCCCGACCCGCGAGCTGGCATTGCAGGTCGAGGAGTCCGTCCGGGTCTACGGGCGCCATTGGGGCGTCCGCTCGACCGCCGTCTACGGCGGTGTCGGCTTCGCTCCGCAGGTGGCTGCGCTGCGCCGCTCGCCGGACGTCGTCGTCGCGACACCGGGACGCCTGCTCGACCACGTCGGGCAGCGGACCATCGACCTGTCGGGGGTCGAGATCCTCGTCCTCGATGAAGCGGACCGGATGCTCGACATGGGTTTCATCCGCGACATCCGGCGCGTCCTCGAGGTCCTGCCGGCACGCCGTCAGAACCTGCTGTTCTCGGCCACCTTTTCCGACGACATCCGATCGCTGGCCAGCGGCTTCCTGCACGACCCGGCCTCGGTCCAGGTCACGCCCCGCAACTCGGCCACGCCGCTCGTCCGCCAGGTCGTCCACCCGGTCGATCGCGAGCGCAAGCGCGAGCTGCTGTCACATCTGATCCGGACCGGCGCGATCGACCAGGCGCTCGTGTTCACCCGGACCAAGCACGGCGCCAACCGGCTGGCCCAGCAGCTGGAGCGAGACGGGATCGCGGCCGTGGCCATCCACGGCAACAAGAGCCAGGGCCAGCGGGTCCGGGCACTGGCCGACTTCAAGGGCGGGCGCACCCCGATCCTGGTGGCCACCGAGATCGCCGCGCGCGGCCTCGACATCGATGGGCTGCCGCACGTCGTCAACTTCGAGCTGCCGATGGTGCCCGAGGACTACGTCCATCGGATCGGGCGGACCGGACGAGCGGGCGCGCCCGGCCACGCGGTCTCGCTCGTGTGCGTCGATGAGCACAAGCTGTTGCGCGAGATCGAGCGGGTCCTTGGCGCGCCGATCCCGAGCGAGGCCATCGCCGGGTTCGAGCCCGACCGCTCCGTCCGACCCGAGCCGATCCTGCGCGGCGGACTCGGCGGGGCTCGGCCCGGGCCGAGGGGCGATCGCGGCCACGCATCGGCGAACCCGAACCGTGGCGTCGCCGGTGCGCGTCGGCCGGGGCTTGGGCAGCCGCGAACCGGCGGACAGCCGCGACCCGCCGGGCAGCCGCGACCAGGCAGTCAGCCGCGCCCCGATGCCCGCGGTGGACGTGGTGGTGGCGGCGGCCGACCGGTCGGCGACGCCGCTCGACCTGCGATCGGCCAGGGTGCCCAACCGACCCCGGGCCAACGGTTCCAGGGCGGGCAGCGCGGCGCGGGCGGCTTGTCGAACGCGGGCCGTCGACCCAAGCCGCAGCGACAGACCGGCGGCCGACCCGGACAGGGCATCGGCAACGGTGGACCCGGTCCGCGACGCCCCGAGGGTGGCCAGCATCCCGGACCGCGGCCCGGTCACGCGTCTCGCGCCGGTGGGCCGGCCCAGCAGCGCGTCCTGCCCGGCGAACGGCTCGCTCGACACGATCCCCGCCGCGGCTAGGACCACATCCGCCGGCTGGCGGATTCGCGCGCCTGGGCTATCGTCCCGGGCGTGACTGACGCACGCGACCGCGCCGCGCCACGCCCGGACCGGCTGATCGGCGGTCGATACCGGCTCGGGCCGGTCATCGGCCGTGGCGGGATGGCGACCATCCACCGCGCCGTCGATGGTCACACCGGCCGAGCGGTCGCGGTGAAGCTCCTGCGTCCCGAGATCAGTCGGGACGGCGATCTCGCCCAGCGGTTCCGGCGCGAAGCCCTGGCGGCGACCGTGTTGCGCCACCCGAACATCGTGGCCTGCCTCGACACCGGCACCGACGGCAAGCAGCCGTATCTCGTCATGGAGCTCATCGAGGGCGAGGACCTCGCCGGCCGGCTCAAGCGCGGCGGTCGGCTCGCCCCGTGGCATGCCGCCCGGATCGCCCTCGACGTGGCCCGCGCACTCGGCGTCGCGCACCTCCGCGGCATCGTCCATCGCGATGTGAAGCCCGGCAACATCCTGCTCGCGAGCGACGGCCGAGCGATGGTGACCGACTTCGGCATCGCCCGGCTGGCGGCCGACGCCGAGGCCTCGCTGCCGGGTACGACCCTCGGGTCGGTCCACTACTTCAGCCCGGAGCAGGCTCGTGGCGCGACGACGACCCCGGCATCCGACGTGTACGGCCTCGGGCTCGTGCTGTACGAAGCCCTCACCGGTGAACGGGCCTGGACCGGGGACTCGATCGATGCCATCGCCGTGGCCCGCATCGGGGCTGAGGCGCCCTCGCCTCGCGCGGTGCGCATGGAGATCCCGGCAGCGCTCGACGCCGTCGTGCGCCGCGCGCTGGCACCCGATGCCACCGACCGCTACGCCCACGGCAACGCCATGGCGGCGGCGCTCGAGCCGATCGTTGCGGCCGGCGACGACGCCAGTTCGACGGCCGTGGTCGCGCTGCCACCCGCGGCGGTCAAGCCGCGGATAGCGGACCCGCGGTCCGGGCCGCCGCGGTCCGCGCCTCCGCGGCCCGCGGCCTCGCGGCGCCCTCCTGCCGGGGTCCGTCGCGGCGCGGTCCGCCCGACCGGCGGCCGGAGTCGTCCGCTGGGAGCCCTGGGAACGGTCGCGCGACTGCCGGTCGGCGGGGTGGCGGTCGTGCTGCTCGCGCTCGTCGCGCTGGCCGGCGGCGCCGCGTTCGTCGCGGCGCTGCCCGGTCGTGACCCGTCCGATACCGGCATCGCGTCGCCGCCTGGCGAGGCAGCCGCCAGCCCGACGCCACGGCCCACCCGGTCGCCGACGCCCCTGCCGACGGCGCGACCGACACCGACCCCCCGGCCGACCGCCAGTCCGACACCCGAACCGAGCCCGATCCCGGCGGGCGAGGTGGCCGACCTGTGCGAGGTCTTCTTCGACATCCCGTGCGGACTCGGCCCCGGGCGGTACGCTCCCTCGCGCTTCGGCCTGCCGTTCGACATCGAGCTCGGCGACGGCTGGTCGAATGCCGATCACCGTGGCGATGTCGTGACCTTGACCCGCGAGCAGGGCAGCCTGACCTTCGCGGGCCCCGTCCGCGAGGTCTACCCGAACGGCGCACCGAAGGAGGTCAAGGAGAAGGCCAAGGCACGCAGCCTCATCGAGGCGTTCATCGCGACCGATGGGGTGGGCTCGACCAGGCCGGCTGACGTCCGCATCGATGGGCGGCGCGGCCTGTCGATCGACGTCGCGCCGACCGACAGCGCGCGGGTCGCACTGTTCCGGACGGACGGCAGCACCTATCAGCTCGAGCCCGATCGGACGACTCGCATCGTGGTGATGGACCTTCGTCACGCCGCGCTGGTCATCGCCATCGAACCGCACGACGGATCCGAGCTGCGCGACATCCTCGCCACGGCGGACGACGCAGCCGGCAGCATCCGCTGGCGCTGACTCGGGGAACGCTGCTCGAACATCGCCGATGTGGCAGTGCAGATGGCGAAGCGCGGTGGCCGCATCAGCTCGTCGCCGCCTGACGGGCGCGGACCTCCTCGACCG
>DAIUES010000053.1:0-13752 GCA_036844985.1 Candidatus Limnocylindrales bacterium | reverse complement strand
CCGGCTATGCGTTCACGACCGGACAGCCGCTGGCGGTGGCCGACGCCGCGGCCGACCCGCGGTTCGATCGTTCGGTCGCGGAGGCGACCGGCTACGTCCCGGCCACGCTGCTCGCCACGCCGCTGGTCGATGGCGACGGCGTGGTCGGCGTGCTCGAGGTGCTCGATCGGCGGGGCGGCACGTTCGGCCTGCACGACCTCGAGTCGGCCGCCGCGCTGGCCGGCGTGGCGACGGAAGCCGTGCGTGCCGGTCGCGCCGAGCACGACGCGACGTCGCTGCTCCAGCGATCGGTCGCCGAACTCCTCGCGACGGACCCGGATCGAACACCCGATGCCGCCTCGATCGATGCGCTCGTCACTCGCGCCACTGCCGCGCTCGTGACCGATGACGACGACCCGACGTGGCGGCTCGCAGCGCGCATCGCCAGGCTGCGCGACGTCGACCCGGACTCGCTCGAGCTGGCCGTCGAATGGCTCGATGTCCTGCTCCGCCGGGCCGACGGCGAGGGCCGGGGGCGATGACCTCGCCGGCGTGGAGCGACGCGTTCGCCGCCGACGGCCCGGCGCGATCGGCGCGCGACGAGCCGCTGGGCCGGCTCGACCGGGAGGCCGTGTTCGGGGACGCCGATGGGTCCGGGGTGGTCGTGGCGGTCATCGATTCGGGCGTCGACGGCGACCATCCGGCGATCGGTGGCCGCCTGATCCGTCGGCTGCGGGTGGACACCGACGGCGACACGACCCGGGTCGTCGACGATCCCGGAGCGATCGACCTCGTCGGCCACGGAACGGCCTGCGCCGGGGTCATCGTGTCCATCGCACCGGCCGTCGAGCTCGTGTCGATCCGCGTGCTCGGCCCGGACAACCGGGGCAAGGGACGGGCGCTGGCGGCTGCCGTCGAGTGGGCCATCGAGCACGATGTCGACGTCGTCAACCTGAGCCTGTCGTCGCGCAGCGACGCGCTGCTCACGACCTTCCACGGACTGGCCGATCGGGCGTACTTCGCCAACACCCTGCTGGTGTGTGCCGCGAACAACGTCCCGGGCCCGTCGTATCCGTCGCTGTTCGCGGCAGTGCTGTCGGTGGCCGCGCACGACGTGCCCGACCCCGACGTGTGGTTCTACAACCCGGCGCCACCGGTCGAGTTCGGTGCCCACGGCGTCGACGTCGAGGTCGCCTGGCGGGACGGTGGCCGGATCCGGGCCACCGGCAACTCGTTCGCGGCTCCGCATATGGCCGCCCGGGCCGCGCTCCTGCGCTCGCGCCATCGGGCGGCGACCCCATTCGAGATCAAGGCGCTCCTGGCGGCCACCGCGGACCGACCCCGCTGACGCGAAACGACCGCCCGGTGGATGCCGGACGGTCGTGGATCGGTCGGGGACGATCGGTCAGGAGATCCGATGGCCCTCGACGTCATCTTCGTCGGTCGAATCGCTCTCGACGGCTTCTCCGCCGTGGCCTGGGCCACGGTTGGGGAGGAGGCTCGGCGGCGCGGTTGTCGGTAGACCGTGGCCCTCGACGTCCTGGCCGTCGATGAAGGCGGCGCCTTCCTGCTCGGGCTCGACGAGTCCGTCCTTCGGTAGTCGATATCGCTTGGTCATCGTCTTGCCCCTTCGTTGCTTCGAGCCGGTTGACGTGGGTCCACTCTACTCCGCGTTCGTTCTCGTCCGGAAGGTCACAGCCGACCGCCGGTCTGTCGCCTGTGAGACAGGACGCCGGTCAGCCGGCGGCCTCGCCGGCGACGGACTGCGGCTGCGATCCCGCGCTCGGGTGCGGCGTGCGCAGGTCGCGCAGGGCCTCCTGGTCGACGCCGGCGAGACGGGGCAGGTCGGCATTCTCGGTCCGCAGCAGGCGCGACGTGAGCGTCGAGAAGACGAGCTTCTGGATGTCCGGCACGACCATGGTCGCGCGCAGCGACTCGGCCGGGACCTCCATGAGCGACACGTCCGTATCGGCCACGACATCGGCCGTTCGAGGGCTGCCGGTCAACGCCGCGATCTCCCCGAAGAAGTCGCCCTGGCCCATCGTCGACAGGCCCCGATAGCCACCGTCCTCGGGGATCCCGGCCGTGGCCGTGCCATCGAGCACGAAGTAGACCGTCGATGCGGTCTCGCCGTGCTCGACGATGCGGGTGCCGGCAGGCGCCTCGCGCACGGTCGCCTCGCGAATGAACGCGGCCCGCTGGTCGGGCGACAGCCGGCCGAAGGTGGGCAGGTGCCCGGCGAGTCGGTCGAAGTCGGCGAGCACCGCCGGACGGAACGGGGTCGTGGCCAGGACCGGGGCGCCAGCCGCGCCCTCGAGCCGGGCCCGCGCCGCCCGCATCGACGCCAGACCGAGTCCCGGGGCGACGAGCGTGAAGCCGGCCGACACGAACAGGAGCAGGCCGGAGACGATGAGCATGATCCGGATGTCGATGATGTCGGCCAGGCCGGCGCCGGCCATCCCGAGCAGGAAGATGATGTCGCGCATGACGTAGAACGCCGAGAACACGCGACCGCGCAGCTCGCGCGGCGTGTTGCGCTGGAGGAGGACCGAGCGGGCCACCGACGAGGGTGAGTTGAAGAACCCGGAGATCGCGACCAGCACGATGGCGATCGGGACCGATGTGGACAACGCGTAGAGCAGGCCGGCAGCGCCCATCCCGACCAGGCCGACGACGACCCAGATCGGCTCCGGCAGCTTCGACGCGAAGCGCGCCATGAAGAACGAGCCGAGCACGAAGCCGATCGACGTGATGCCCTCCTGGAGCCCGTATTCGAACTCGGTGGCGTGCAACTCGCGCAGCGAGAACGGCAACAACAGCACGTTCCACAGGCCGAACGCGAAGAACATGAATGCCCCGACCGTGAACAGCGAGCGCAGGATCGGCGTTCCGAACAGCGTGCGCATGCCGGACTTCAGGTTGTCCGCGATGACCCCGACGCTCGCCTCCTCCTCGGGCTTCGGCATGGGGTAGGAGCCCATGAGCGAGATGAGCACCGCGCACACCACGAACGACAGCGCGTCGAGCAGGAACGCCAGGCGCAGGTCCACGCTCGCGAGCAGACCGGCCCCGGCGAACCCGATGGCGGTCGACCCGAACGACGCGATCGACAGGAAGGAGTTCGCCGCGGTCAGTTCCTCGTCACTGGCCAGCTCGGGGATGATGCTGTCGTGGGCGGGATCGAAGAACTGCCGGATGCCGGCGTTCAGCAGGAGCAGGGCATACAGGCCCGGGACCGCGAGCGCGTCGATGCCGATGACGACTGCGATGAGCGCGACGACCGCGCCCTGGATCAGGCAGGTCACGATCAGGATCTTCCGGCGGTCGTGCCGGTCCACGAACACGCCGGCCAGCAGGCCGACGATGAGACTGGGGATCGCGGTGACCATCAGGGTCAGCCCGACCGCCAACGCCGAGCCCGTGACGCGGTAGACGTAGATCCCGGCCGCCAGGTCGGTCAGCGACGAGCCGGCCGTCGAGATGAGCTGGGCGAGCCACAGCAGCGAGAAGTCTCGGCGCCGGAACACGGCGAACATCGACGGAGCGGGTGCAACCGCAGCGCTCATCCAACCTCCACACCGCCGCACCGCGGCGCTTCCCGTGTCGTGCCTGCCCCGCCGACCACGTCGCCCCCGCCGTGACGAGCGGTCGACGTCCCCGCGCGAGTCTAGTCGGCGCGCTGAGCGACCGTGACGCCCTCGCGCAGCAACAGCGCGGCCTTGCGGGACCGCTGCTGGTCGCGGTCCAGCCAGCCGTCGCCGCCATAGCCGCCGAGGGTCCCGTCCGCGGCGATGATGCGGTGGCAGGGGATGACGATGGAGATGGGGCAGCGACGGAGCGCCCCACCGACCGCTCGCGCCGCACGTGGCGCGCCGACGGCCCGGGCGATCGCCCCATAGCTGGCGGTCGTGCCCCAGCCGACCTCCCGCACCGCCGTGAGGACTCGTCGGTCGAAGTCCGGTCGGTCGTCGAGATCGACCGGGATGTCGGTCGCATCGCGGGTCATCCCGTGCAGCAGGGCCTCGAGCCGCGGCCGGATCTCGTCGAGCAGCCGGCGCGCCGGGTCATCGGGCGGGACATCGCCGATCGGTCGCACTGGCCCGCCGAGGCGTTCGCCGAGGTCGGCGCGAAAGTCGGCGGCGTCGAGATCCCAGCCGGTCGCCACGATGCCGTGCTCGGTGGCCGCGACCTGGAACGGGCCGTCCGGTCCGGCGAGGGTCATCGCGACAGCGTGCCGGTCCATGGCCGGAGTGTGCCACCGCCCACGACGAAGGGGTGCGGCGAGAACGTCCACTTGATATACTCCCTAGGAGTATGACAACGATACCGACCCCCGGCACGCCCCGCGACATCGAGCTGCCCATCGAGGGCATGACCTGCGCATCGTGCGTGAACCGGATCGAGCGCTTCCTGCGCGAGACCGACGGTGTCGAGTCGGCCAGCGTCAACCTGGCGACGGAGATCGCCACGATCCGCTACCTGCCCGATGTCGCCGGTCGCGACGACCTCGTCGGCGCGGTCGAGGCGGCCGGTTACGACGTCCGCCCGACCGCCGCACCGGCCACGACGTCGGACGTCGTCGGGGCGCACAGCCAGGCCCCCGAGACGGGCTCGTTCGCCCGCCGCCTTGCCGGCGACGACATCGCCCGGGCACGCGAGGACCGACGACTGCTCACCCAGGCGGTCGTGTCGATCGCGGTGGCGCTCGTGCTCATGGTCGCGATGTTCGTGCCCCAGACCCGGGTCCCGATGGAGACCATCAACTGGCTGGCCCTCGGGCCGGCCACGTTCATCCAGGTGTGGGCCGGGCGGCGCTTTTATCGCGCCGCGTGGCGGGCCGCCCGCCATCGCACGACGAACATGGACACGCTCGTCGCGATCGGGACCACCGCCGCCTGGCTGTACAGCGTCTTCGTGACCCTGTTCCCCGACGTCATCCACGAGGCCGGGCTGCATCCCGAGACGTACTTCGACTCGGCCACGATCATCATCGGGCTCGTCCTGCTCGGCCGCTGGCTCGAACACCGCGCCCGGGCGAGCACGACCGGTGCGATCCGCCGGCTCATCGGGCTGCAGGCCAGCACCGCCCGGCGCATCGACGGCGACCGGGAGATCGACGTCCCGCTCGACCAGGTCGGGGTCGGCGACCTGCTGCGCGTCCGACCGGGCGAGAAGATCCCGGTCGACGGGGTCCTGGTCGAGGGTTCGTCGGCTGTCGACACGAGCATGCTGACCGGCGAGCCGCTGCCGGTCGAGGTCATGCCCGGAGTCGACGTCGTCGGGGCGACGCTCAACACCACCGGCACGTTCGTCATGCGCGCGACGAGGGTCGGTGGCGACACCGCCCTCGCCCGCATCGTCGAGCTGGTCGCCCGTGCCCAGGGCAGCAAGGCCCCCATCCAGCGCGTGGCCGATCGCATCGCCGAGATCTTCGTGCCGGCGGTCCTGGTCATCGCGGTCGCGACCTTCGCGATCTGGTTCGTGTTCGGTCCGGACCCACGCATCACGCTGGCGATCACCGCCTTCATCAGCGTCGTCGTCATCGCCTGCCCGTGCGCGATGGGCCTCGCGACGCCGACCGCGATCATGGTCGGCACGGGCCGTGGTGCCGAGGCGGGCATCCTCATCCGCGGTGGCGAGGCGCTCGAGATCGCCCACCGGGTCGACGCGGTCGTGCTCGACAAGACCGGCACCCTGACCCTCGGTCGCCCGACGGTGGTCGACGTCGTGGCCGCCCCAGGTTTCGGCGTCGCCGACGTGATCGACCTGGCGGGCTCGCTCGAGCGTGGCAGCGAACACCCGCTCGGTGGCGCGATCACGGCCCGGGCCAACGAGGACGAGCTCGGATTCGGCAGCGTGACCGGCTTCGAGGCGATCGTCGGCGGCGGGGTCGTCGGCCACGTCACGACGGGCACCGTCGGCCATGACGTCATCGTCGGCAACCGGCGGCTGCTCGAGGCGCGCGACATCGACCTCGCACCCCTCGCCGACGCCGTAGCGGATGCCGGTGGCGCCGGTCGGACGATCGCGCTGGTCGCCGTCGATGGCCGCATCGGGGGCCTGCTGACCATCAGCGACCCGGTCCGGGCAGAGGCCGGTGCCGCGGTCCGGGAACTCCTCGCGGGCGGCATCGACGTCTGGCTGGTGACCGGCGACGCGCGTTCGACAGCCGACGCGGTCGGCCGCCAGGTCGGGATCGCGGCCCACAACGTCGTGGCCGAGGTCCTGCCCGCCGACAAGGCGGCCATCGTCGAGCGACTGCAGGCCGCCGGCCGAACGGTGGCGATGGTCGGCGACGGCATCAACGACGCCCCGGCCCTCGCGCGCGCCGACCTCGGCATCTCGATCGGGAGCGGGACCGACGTCGCGATCGAGGCCTCCGGCATCACCCTCATCGGCGGCGACCCGCGGGGCATCCCCGCGGCGATGGCCCTGTCGCGGGCGACGATGGCGGTCATCCGCCAGAACCTGTTCTGGGCATTCGCCTACAACGTGCTGCTCATCCCGGTCGCGATGGGCGTCCTGTTCCCGGCGTTCGGGATCACCTTGTCGCCGGCCCTGGCGGCCGGGGCGATGGCCCTCTCATCGGTGTCGGTGGTGGCCAACTCGCTGCGCCTGCGAAGCTTCGATGCGCGTCCTTCCGCCGCTCACCGGATCGTCCGTCGGACCTTCGCCGGGCGGTTGCGCGAGGCGTGGTTCCTTGGCGCGATCGGGCTTGTATCGCTGGCCCTGGCCGGTGGGGTGATGGCCGCCGATCGCACCATCGAGGCCGGGGCGCGGCAGCTGACCGTGACCGTGCGCGATGTCACCTTCGTGCCGGCCGACCTGCGCGTCCGGGCGGGCGAGACGGTCGCGTTCTCCTTCACCAACGCCGACACCGTGTTCCACGACTGGGAGGTCGTCGGTCCGGCGAACGTCGATGCCGGCGCACGGCCCGGCCAGACGCAGCGGATCCGGTTCACCATCGACGAGCCGGGGACGTACCGGATCGAGTGCACCGTCGAGGGCCACGCCGAGGCGGGGATGGTCGGCACGCTCACCGTCGAGGCGGCAGACTGAGCGCTGCCATGCCCGACCGCCGACGGATCGCGACACCGACCGACCCGCGTGACCTGGCGGGCGACTTCGGGCACCGGGTCACGATCGACGTCCGGTTCGCCGATACCGACGCGATGGGCCACGTCAACAACGCGGTCTACCTCACCTACTGCGAGATGGCCCGCATCCGCTACTGGACCGAGGTGACCGGCGAGCCGGTCGCGGCCGGCCACGAGGGGGCCGAGAGCCTCATCCTCGCCGAGGCGCGCATCACCTATCGCGCGCCGGTCTACCACACCGAACAGGTCACGGTCGAGACGCGGGCGACCCACATCGGACGATCGAGCTTCACCCTCGAGCACCGGTTGACCGCCTGTGCCCCGGGCGTCGCGCCGCGGCTCGTGGCGACGAGTGATTCGGTGATGGTCCGCTACGACTACGCGACCGAACGCTCCGCGCCGCTGACGGAGGCGGTGGTCACTGCGATCGAAGGCTTCGAGGGCCGCCCGCTGCGATGACCTTCTCGATCGTCGCGCGCGATCCCGACAACGGTGACTTGGGCGTCGCGGTCGCCTCGAAGTTCCTCGCGGTCGGAGCCGTGGTGCCGTGGGCGAGGGCGGGCGTCGGTGCCATCGCCACGCAGGCCTGGGCGAACGTCGCCTACGGTCCGGACGGGCTCATGGCCCTGGCCGGCGGAGCCGCGGCCGACGGCGTCGTCAGCACGCTGACCGGTGCCGACGCGCACGCCGACCAGCGCCAGCTCGGTGTCGTCGATGCCCAGGGCGGGGCGGCCAGCCACACCGGAGCGGCATGCCTGACGTGGGCCGGCGGTCGGACCGGGGCGGGGGTCGCGGTCCAGGGCAATATCCTCGTCGGGCCGGCGGTGGTCGATGACATGCTGGCCGCGTTCGTGGCCTCGACCGGCGGCCTGCCCGATCGGCTGCTGACGGCATTGGCCGCCGGCGACGCAGCCGGCGGCGACGCGCGTGGTCGTCAGTCGGCCGCCCTGCTCGTCGTCCGCGCGGATGGTGGCTACAGCGGCGGCGACGATCGCTGGATCGACCTGCGGGTCGACGACCATCCTGCGCCGATCCCGGAGCTGGCCCGCCTGCTCGACGTCTTCCGGCTCCTCTCGGAACGGCCCGCTCCGGCCGACCTCCTGGCGATCGACCCTGCCCTCGCCGCCGAGTTGCGCGCGCGCCTGGCCCGCGCGGGTTGGGCACCGGGACGGAGGGACGCCTTCGCGATGCGCGTGCGTGCCTCGATGGACGACGCGACCCGGGTCGGCACCGCGCGGGACGCCGGCCCCGACTGGGACGCGGCATGGGACGGCGCGCTCCTCATCTGGATGGGCGTTGCGAACCTCGAGGAACGAACGGCGGCCGCCGGCTGGATCGATCCGGTCGTGCTCGCCGAGCTCCGCTTGGCGACGAGCTAGTCGCCGACGCGGCGCAGGATGGCGACGGCGTTCTGGCCACCGAACCCGAAGCCGTCGACGGCGACCGTGTCGACCTTCGCGCGGCGAGCGGTCAGCGGCACGTAGTCGAGGTCGCATTCCGGGTCGGGCGTATGCAGATTGGCGGTCGGCGGGATGACCCCGTCGCGGATGGCTCCGAGACCCGCCAGCGCACTGGCGATGCCGGCCGCGCCGACGAGGTGGCCGATCATCGACTTGGGCGAGCTGATCGCGACCTTGTAGGCATGGGCCCCGTAGGCGGCCTTGATGGCGCGCGTCTCGGTCACGTCGTTGAGCTGCGTGGCGGTTCCGTGGGCGACGATGTAGTCGATCTCGTCGGGCGCGATGGCGGCATCGCGCAGGGCGTTGGTCATCGCCCGCATCTGGCCCCGGCCGGTCGGCTCGGGGGCGCTGATGTGGAAGGCGTCGGCGGTCAGGCCCGCGCCGATGACCTCGGCGATTGGGGTCGCCCCGCGTTCGAGCGCGTGCTGCAACGATTCGATCACGACGACCCCGCCACCTTCGCCGAGGACGAACCCGTCGCGGGTCAGGTCGAACGGGCGCGACGCCGTCTCGGGGGAGTCGTTGCGCTTGGACAGGGCGGTCATGTTGGCCAGCGCGGCCACGCCCATCGGCCAGATGGGGGCCTCGCTGCCACCAGTCAGGACGACGTCGCATTCGCCCGCCCGGATGAGCCGCAGCGCGTCCTGGAAGGCGATGACCGAGGTCGCGCAGGCGGCCACCTGGGTCATCACCGGGCCGGTCAGGTGATACTCGATCGACAGCATCGCCGCGCCCATCGAGCCCGACAGCGCGGGGACCGCGAACGGCGACACGAAGCGCGGGCCCTTGGCGTCGTGGACGTGGGTGCCATCGATGATCTGCTCGATGCCGCCACCGCCGGTGTTGACGACGACGCCGACCCGATCGCGCTGCTCGGGGGTCATCGCCGCGAAGTCGATGCCCGAATCGGCGACCGCCTCCTTGCCCGCCGCCATCGCGAAATGGATGAACCTGCTCATCCGGCGGGCCATCTTGGGGTCCATCGCGGTGGTCGGGTCGAAATCGATCACCTCGGCGGCGATGCGCACCTCATGGGCCGACGCGTCGAAGCTGCGGATGAGCCGCGTCCCGGTCTGGCCGGCCTGGAGGTTCGCCCAGTAGGTCGGGAAATCGTTGCCGATGGGCATGACCGCACCGAGCCCGGTGACGACGGCGCGCCGCGCCGGGTCGCGCTCAGCCACGGATCGGGGTCAGGTTCACGCGCTGGATTGTACCGACACCGGACGGGGCGACGGTCAGTCTCCGTCGTAGCGCTTGAAGATGACCGCCCCGTTGTGCCCGCCCAGGCCGATGTTGTTCGACAGCGCGTAGCGGATCGGCAGCGCCTGGGTCTCGGCCACGACCCACAGGTCGCAGTCGGGGTCGTAGTCGCGGTAGTTGATCGTGCCGGGGGCGCACTGCTCGGCGACGGACATCACGGTCGCGAACGCCTCGAACGCACCTGCGGCGCCCATCATGTGGCCGGTCATGGACTTGGTGGCGCTGATGGCGAGCGACTTCGCGTCGCGCGCCGAGCGCTGCCCGAACGTCGTCCAGATGGCCTCGGCCTCGCGCTTGTCGCCGAGCGGCGTCGACGTCCCGTGTGGATTGATCAGATCGACCTCGTCGGCCGGGACGCCCCGCCGTTCGAGTGCCATCTGCATCGCCCGGGCCGACCCGACCCCCGCGTCGATCGGCTGGACCATGTCCCAGCCATCGGCCGCCGAACCGTAGCCGACGACCTCGGCGTAGATGTGGGCGCCGCGCGCCTTGGCCAGCTCGAGATCCTCGAGGAACAGCGAACCGGCGCCTTCCCCCAGCACGAACCCGTCACGGGTCGCGTCGAACGGGCGGGACACGGACTGCGGTGTGTCGCCCGGCCTCGGCAGCCCCATCCCGCGCATGTTCGAGAACCCGGCGTGGGCGACCTCGAGCAGCGGCGCCTCGGTCGAGCCCGAGATCACCGCGATGCAGTCACCGCGTCGGATCGCCTCGGCCGCTTCGCCGACGTTGTGGGTGCCGGTCGCGCAGGCCGACACCATGCACACGTTGTGGCCGATGGCGCCGGTCTCGATCGCGATCATCCCCGAGCAGCTGTCGACCAGGGCGTTGGCGATGAAGGTCGGCGCCACCGTGCGCGCCCCGCGCTCGTGAAGCGCGACGTAGTTGTCGATCATCAGCTGCTGGCCGCCGGCCCCCGAGCCGAAGATCACGCCGACCTCCGTCCGGTTGGCGTCATCGAGCTCGAATCCCGAATCGGCGAGCGCCTGCTTGGCCGCTGCGACGCCGAAGTGGAGGCTCGATTCGCTGCGCCGCACGGCCTTCGGATCCATCCACGCCTTGGCGTCGAAGTCGGCGACCTCGCCGGCGAGCTTGGCCTCGTACGGCGACGGATCGAAGTGGGTGATGGTGTCCAGGCCGGACACGCCGTTGACGAGATTGGACCAGGCCGTGGCCTTGTCGTTGCCGACGGGGCTGATGACCCCGAGGCCGGTGACGACGACGCGGCGGTCGTAGTCGGGTCGACGCATGTGTTGCTCTCCCTCCAGGAGTCGGTGATGACGAGTGGGCGATCAGGCCGGGCTGCCGGCCAGGGCGGTGAGTCGGTCGTGGCTGGCGGGGTCGTCGGCGGGGACGATCTCGGCGTCGGGGGCGATGCGTTTGATGAGGCCGGTGAGGACCTTGCCTGGACCGACCTCGATGAAGGTCGTGACGCCGGCGCCGGTCATGTGCTCGACGGCGGCGATCCAGTCGACCCCCGCGGTCAGGTGCTCGACGAGCTCGGTCCGGGCCGCCTCGCCGGTCGTGATCCGGTGGGCGTCCGCGTTGGCGAGCAGCGTCGTGGTCGGGTCGGCCACCTCGACCGTCGCGAGCGCGTCACGCATCCCGTCGGCGGCCTCGGTCATGAGCGGAGAGTGGGCGGCGACGCTGACGGGCAGCACGATGGCCCGTTTCGCACCCAGGCCCTTCGCGATGTCCGCGCCCGCCTCGATGGCGGCGCGCTCGCCCGACACGACGACCTGGCCCGGCGCGTTCCGATTGGCGACCACGAACGTGCCATGGCGGGATGCCGCCGCGACCAGCTCGGGCAGACGTGCATCGTCGAGACCGATGAGCGCGGCCATCGCGCCGTCACGACCCTGCCCCGACCCCTGCATGAGCTCGCCCCGCCGGCGCACGAGGCGGATGCCGTCCTCCAGCGAGATCACGCCGGCCGCCACGAGAGCGGAGTATTGGCCCATCGAGTGGCCGGCCGCGAAGTCGGGTCGTGGCCAGCCGGCCGTGCCCGAGCGCTCACGCCACGCCTCGAGGATCGCGATGGACGCCGCGAGGATGGCCGGCTGCGCGTTTTCGGTCAGGTCGAGCTGCTCCGCCGGTCCTTCCCAGGCGAGCCGGCTGATCGGTTCGCCGAGCGCGTCGTCGGCGGTGGCCCACACGGCCGCGGCCGCGGGCGAGGACGTCGCGAGATCCCGGCCCATGCCCACCGATTGCGAGCCCTGGCCGGGAAACACGAAGGCGAGGGAGGTCATCGTCGCCAGCGTAGCCGGGACGTTGCAGAAGCCGGCGATTCGCGTGCATGCTTGCATGCATGGCCGAACCCCAGCCCAAGCGCGCCAGATCCGTCCGGCCGGCGCCGCGACGGGCCATCGCCCAGCGATTCGAGGCGGACCTGTCGGCGCCCGTGCTCGCCGCCGGCAGCCGCATCTCCAACGTGCGCCAGATCAGCGAGCGGGTGGCGATGGGACGAGCCCTGTGGCGGGAGCTGGTCATCGGCTTCGCCAGCCAGCTCGGTGACCTGCGTCTCGGGTTCACCCAGCTGGCCGCGCTGTACGTCCTCGCCGACGGCAGCACCCTGACGGTCGGTGAGCTCGCCGAGTCGATCAATCGCTCGCCGTCCGCCACGAGCCGCCTTGTCGATGGTCTGGTCAAGCGCCGGCTGGTCGAGCGTCGTGCCGAGGAGGAGGACCGCCGCCAGAAGATCCTGCGCCTCACGCCGCGGGGGCACGCCGTCCTGCGGGTGGTCGACCGGGCGCGGGCGGAGCAATTCCTGGGCGCGGTCCGCCCGATGCCGACCGCGGAGCGGGCGATCGTCGCGATGGGCGTCGCCGCGCTCGCCACCCACGCCATCAGCCGGCGGGGACGCCTTATCCGCGCGGTGCGCGAGGGATGACGCCGGTGGAGTACGGTGTCGCCATCAGGAGGACCCACATGTTCCAGCTGCAATCCGAACTCGGCCTGCGCCTCAGGCACCTCCACAACGACGGCACGTGGTCGGAGCTCGAGCGTGTCCGACAACACGACGATCCGGCGGAGCACGACCCCGAGCGAGCGTGGGCAGCCGGCCGCCTGTACCGCTGCACGAGATGTGATGAGCAGGTCATGGTCACGTCCGATGTCGAGGGCGATCCGGCCATCTGACCGCGTGCCGAATGGTCAGCCGCAGAAGCGGCGCGTGACGTCGTAGAGGACCGGCAGCCCGAACCGCAGGGCGTCGAGCGAGACGCGCTCGTCCACGCCGTGGAACCGCTCCAGGAATCGTTCGTCCGGGTCGAGGCGGAGGGGCGAGAACCCGTACGTCGGCGTATCGACGAGGGCCGTCGCCTTGGCATCGGTGGCGAACGGGGCCATGACCGGGAGCGGGATGGCGTCGGGGTCGTGGTCGCGCAGGGCGCGCACCAGCTCATCCCACAGCGGACCCTCGGCCGGTGACTCGACCGGCTCGCCCCAGGCCAGCCGCTCGATCGTGCAGGCCGGCAGCAGGTCCGGCCCGATGCGTCGCTCGACTTCGGCCCGCATCGCCGCCTCGGTCGTGCCAGGCAGCAGCCGGCAATCGACATCGATGACCGCGTCGCCGGGGATGACGTTGTACTTCACGCCCGAGCTGATGACGTCCGGACTCAGGGTGTCGCGGATGAGCGCACGCAGCGCGCGGGCGTACATCGGGTCGCACACGGCATCGATGGCGCGGTCGGCTCGATCGGGATCCGTCTCGCCGGCCGCGATGCGGCGCAGGACGGAAGCCGCCTCAGGCGGGAGCGCGGCCGCGGCCGTCTCGAGGAAGCGCTGCGTCACGGGGGTCATCCGGATCGGGCCGGGAACCGCCAGCCGCTCCACGATGCGCGCAGCGAGCACCGCCGCGTTGTCGTCGCGCGGCATCGACCCATGACCCCACGTGCCCGTCACGTGGATGCGGTACGGGGCGAAGCCCTTTTCGGCGACCTGGATCGGGTAGAGGC
>DAIUES010000052.1:0-13763 GCA_036844985.1 Candidatus Limnocylindrales bacterium | reverse complement strand
CTCGGGACCGGCGCGACCGGCGCCCGTCGAGCGCAGCGACGCCGCGCCATCGACACCCGCCCCGGACGTCACCTGCCACGATCTGGCGGGCTCACGCTGCGAGGACGTCGCGGACGCCGCGCTCGGTGCCGTCGTGGGACCGATGTTCGGGTCGGTCCGCAGCGTCGACGTCTGGGCCACGCTCGTGTGCGGCGACACGCTCGACTGTCCCAACGGCCGGCTGGCCGACGCCACCGTCGCGGGCAGTGCCGTCATCGACCTGGTCGACGACGGCACGGTCTGGGTCAACGTCACCCGGCTCGGTCCGGGCAGGTACGACGCGTGGGTGATCAGGTCGCGTTCGCGCGGATGACCGGTCCCTGCCTCAGTTCCGGGTGAGCGGCACCTCGACGACGTGCTCGGCGAGGAACCACACCTGGAGCTCGTGGCGGCGGAGGACGTCGCTCATCAGGACATCGTTGCTGCCCCAATCCTCCGACTCCTCCGTGGTCTTGATGCCATCGCGGACCTTGTCGATGATCGTCCGGTGGGCCTGGAGGGTGCGGTCGATCATGACCGCGACTTCCTCGGCACCGTCCGGCGGTCGCGGGATCGTCGTGAGTTCGGCGGCGTGACGCGGGTCACCGACAGCGATGCCGCCGAAGCTCTGCACCCGTTCGGCGAGGAGGTCGATGATCTCGTTCTGCTCCTCGGCGTGCTTGTCGAACAGCAGATGCAGCTGGTAAAACGTCGGGCCGGCGACCAGCCAGTGATGCTTCTTGTACATCGCGTACAGGATCATCGTGTCGGCCAGGATCTCGTTGAGCAGTTCGCAGCTCGACGCGCGGGCCTTGTCCTCGAGTCCGATCGGCAGCGTTCGAAGGGTCGCGAAGCGCTGGATCTCGGGGCCGCGCTGGCCGAGGAGCGGATCGGGCGAGCGGCGGCCGTTGCCGGCTCGGGCCGCGGAGCCGTTGCGAGACGTGGAGCGGGTGCGGGTGGTGGCCATGACGGGTCCTCCGGGTATCGAGCGGTGGCCTCCAGCATGGGCGCCTCACCGGCGCGTTCGCATCATCGCCATCGAATGCCGGGTTGCGACAGCGTTACGCCTCGTCGAGCTCGTAGGAGAGCTCGTACGTGCCCGCCGCGCCACCAGGTGCCTCGAGCGCGCCGTGGCCGCGGATGCCGTGGAGCGCGCCGGTTCCCGAACCCGCGACCACCGTCCACGTCACCCGCGAGGATGACCCGTCATGCTCGCCCACCGCGGCGATGGCACAGGCTCCACGTCGTCCGTCGAGGGTCCCGTCGATCCGCTGCATGCCGACGAAGCTTGCCGTCTTGTCCGCGCGATAGACCATGAACCAGTCGATCGAGCCGTCGGCGTCGATCCCGCCGCTGAACCGCTGGCGGCCCGAGGCGTGGCTGATCCGAACCTCGCCGGCGAGGTCGTCGAGATCGTCCTCGCCGCTGGACAGGATCTGGAATGTGCCGGTCGTGGTGGCCACGAATGGTCCTCCGTGGATCGGGCGATGGCCTTCAGCCTGGGCAACCCCTCGGCACATCAGCATCATCGCGGCCGAAACGCCGGGTTGCGACGACGTTACGCCCCGTCGAGCTCGTTGCGCGGATCCCGGCTCCATTCGAACCAACCGCCGTCATAGACGGCGACCCGCTCCCAGCCCTGCAGGTGCGCGGAGAACCACGCCTCGCTCGCCCGCCACCCGGTCCCGCAGTAGAAGGCGACCCGTTTGTCGCTGGTGACGCCCGCCGCCGCCCAGTCGGCCGCGATCTCGGGGTACGCCCGCATCGTGCCGTCGATGTTGCGGTAGTGCTCCATGTGGGTGGCGTCCGTTCCCCCGTGGCCCCACACGTCGCCCACGATGTGGCCGGCGGGCCCGATGTAGTCGTAGCCGCTGACCTCGCCGACATGCTCGCTCCATGAGCGCACACTCACCAGCACGGCACCATCGCGATCGGCCAGGATGCGCCGGGCTCCCTCGAGGTCGACGATGACCTCCGGACGGGCCGGGATGCGGGCACCGAACGACCCGACCGGGGTCGGTGCGCGCAGGACGGTCTCGAGCGGATGGCCAGCCCGAACCCACCCGCCATAGCCGCCATCGAGCACCCTGATGTCGTCCACGCCCGCGTAGTGGAGGATGAGCGCCGCCCGCATCGCGGCCAGCTGGCCGGCGCGACGGGCCGGCGACCTCTCCCCGAGCCACCCCTCGCTGTCCCGCCCGTACAGGATGACGGTCGTGTCGTGGGTGACGCCGAGCGCGCCAAGAACGGATCGCAGCGCCGCCGGTGAGCGCCGGTTCCAGTCGGCCGGATCCTCGAGACGGTTCGTATCAAGGTGGAACGCCCCGGGGATGTGGCCCGCGGCGTACTCCCCGGGCGCATCGAAGTTGGCGTGGAACACGGCCACGGGACCGGCCGGGGCGGCTTCGGGGCGTCGGCCGGCAAGAACGTCGGCGAGCCAGGCCACCGGCACGAGCCGCTCGTGGCGCGCCAGCCGGTCGAGCGGGAGGCTGGGATCGGCCGCCCAGGCGCTGAACCCGCCATCGAGGATGCGCATGTGCTCGATCCCGTGCGCCGCAAGATGCTCCACAGCGCGCGGAGTCCGCGTCATGTCGCCACAGACGACGACGTCGGTTCCGGCGGACACGCCCGTTGCGTCGAGCATCCGGCCAAGGTCCAGCCCATCGCTCGCATCGAACCACTCGGCGGGGAGTGCGATGGCGCCCGGGATGTGGCCGCCACGGGTGTCATCGCCCTGGCGCCAGCCGTTGTAGGCCTCGATCGGCCGGACGTCGACGATGGCAAGCCCCGGGGCGCCGAGCCGATCCCGGAGACCTGCGACGGTGATGGTCGGGGGGTGAGCGACGGTCATCGAGCGGCGAGTCTGACAGTCGCCCGTGCACGGGACAAGCCCGACTGCGGCGGATGACACGGGCCGTATGCTGTGGCGCATGGCGACGGGAGCCCAGAGTCGGGCATGGCCGATGCGACCGTCGTGGACGACGGTGCTCGCTCTGGCGCTGCCATTGGTCGGGCTGGGGCTGTTGCTGGCGCGACCCGAGCTCGACATGCACTGGGAGCATCATCCGAGTCACTTCTGGCTGGTGCTCATCACGGCCGCCGTCAATGTCGTCCTGGCGTACGTCACCAATGTCGCGGCCGGACGATTTCGCGATGCCCGGCTCGTGCTGGTGTCGCTCGCGTTCCTCGCCAGCGCCGGGTTCCTCGGTCTGCACGCGCTCGCCACGCCGGGCGTGCTGTTGGCCGACCCGAACGTCGGGTTCACGGTGGCGACCCCGATCGGGCTGGCCATCGCGTCGGTCTTCGCCGCGGTTTCGACCACCGCGCTGGCGGGCCCACGCGCGCGAACGGTGCTGCGCCTTCGGCCGTGGCTGCTGTGGGGTCTGCTCGCGGCCATGGTCGTGTGGGCCGTGGCCTCGATCGCCCAGATGCCACCGGTGGACGGTCCACCGCCGACGCGCGAGGGCATCGGCCCGATCGAGGCGCTCGCCGTCGTGACGGTCGTCCTCTACGTGATCGCGGCGACGCGGTCGTTCCAGTCGTATCGGGTGCACGGCGGGTACGTGCTCCTCAGCATCGCGGTCGCGCTGGTCCTCCTGGCCGAGGCGATGGTCGCCATCGCGCTGAGCCGCAACTGGCACCTCAGCTGGTGGGAGTGGCACCTCCTCATGGCGGCGGCCTTCGCGACCATCGCCCTGGGTGCCCGCAGCGAGTACCGCCGCAGTGGCTCGCTGTCGGGCGCGTTCGGCGGCCTGTATCTCGAGGCGACGCTCGCCCGGCTCGATCGATGGAACGCCGGGGCCATCGCCGCCGTCGCCGCGGCCGGGGCGGCCGGTGGCTCGACCGAGCGGGTCCTGGCGGACCTCCGTCGAGAAGGAGCTTCGGTCGACGAGGTGGCCCTCCTCGCCAAGGCCGCCGACGAGGTCCGCCGGCTGGACACGGCCTTCCGACCGTACCTCCCGTCGCTCGTCGCGGAGCGCATCCATTCACGCGATCCCGAGGCAAGCCGACTGGGCGGCGAGGAGCGCGTCGTGAGCGTGATGTTCGCCGACCTGGCCGGGTTCACCACGTTCAGCGAGACGCGACCGCCGGCCGAGGTCATCGGCATGCTCAACGAGTACTGGGCGGTCGTCGTCCCGGCGATCGACGCGGCCGGCGGGGTCATCGAGCACTTCGCGGGCGATGGCGTGATGGCGATCTTCAACGCCGACGGCGACCAGCCCGACCATGCCAGGCGCGCCGCCGGTGTGGCCTCGGCCGTCGTGACCGCCGGTCGGGAGGTCGCGGGTCGCCACCCGGATTGGCCGATCTTTCGGGTTGGCGTCAATACCGGGTCGGCGGTCGTCGGCAACGTCGGTGCCGCCGGCCGGCATAGCTTCGCCGCGATCGGCGACACGACCAACACGGCGGCACGGCTGATGTCGGCCGCGGAGCCCGGTCAGGTGGTCGTCGGGCGGCGAACCTGGGACGAGCTCGGGGAGGGCCGGCGCGGGACCGCGCTTGGTCCGGTCCGGGTCAAGGGGCGAAAGACCGCGGTCGAAGCCTGGACGCTGGAGGGCCCGACGACCTGACCGCGCACCGTCGTATGCTCCGCCAGGCGATGTGGGGTCACGTGCGCAGGAGGGATCGATGAGTTCGACGGAGTCCGAAGCCATCCCGCTTCTGGCGACGCTCGGCGCCAAGGAACGGGCCAAGGTCCTCGCGTCGGCCAAGCGCCGCACCTATGCGTCGGGGGACATCGTGGTCCACGAAGGCGACCCGGCGCTCCACCTCTACATCGTGGGCTCCGGACACGCTCGGGTCGAGCGGGCGGGCGTCGGTGCCGTCGGGACGCTCGGTCCGGGCGACTTCTTCGGCGAACTCGGCCTCATCGAGGAGCACGGTCGAACCGCCACCGTCGTGGCCATCGATGACCTGGCGTGCTACCTGCTCCCGATCTGGGAGTTCCGCGCCCTCCTGGAGGAGCATCCCGGGATGGCCGTCGCGATGGTCCACGTGCTCATCGCCCGACTGCACGCGCGGGAGCACCGCCCCGGCTGAAGGGCGCCGACCGGGGCGTGCCCTACGGACTCGGGACGGGGGCGTTGATGTCGATCGGACCGCCGTACTTCGAGAACCGGAAGTCCGTGGTGCCGGTCCCCGTCGACCCGTCGGTGGTCGTCACCGAGAACGTCGTCTTGGCCAGCACCGGGGTGCCGTCGGCGAGGACCCACAGGTCGAACACGTCGTACTGGCCGGTGCCCCCCGCGGCGGGGACATAGGTGATCGTCCGGGTCGAGGTGAAGTGATGGAGCGCCTGCCCCTCGACCGAGTCCGGGCCGACGTACCGCAACGCCGCGGCGTCCTCGACGAGTCGGACCGAGGCCAGCAGGTTCGCCACGGTCGCTTCGACCACCGATGCCTGGGTCGATTGCCAAGCGGCCTCGCCTTCGCGCACGTAGGCGGTGTCGCCGACCACGATCAGGCCCTGGCGGAGCTCCTGGTCGCCGGCCCGGGCGGTCACGGCGACCGACACATCGGCGCCGTCGAGGTCGATCGATGACGCCACCGTCGTCTCGCTGGTGGTGCCGAGCGCGGTGGTCTTGGCCGTCGCCGTCTGTTCGACGTGGACCGTGAGGGGATCCGCCTGGAGCTTGGCCACGACCGACCCGGACGATGGCGCGTCGCCCGCGACGACCGCCGGCGACGAGGTGGCCTCGGAGGACACGACGGAAGGTGCGCCCGAGGGCGCCATCCCACCGCAGGCGACGACGATGATGGCGACCGACGCCAGGGCCAGCGCACGGCGCATCGATCCAACGGACACGGACAACGGGTGCTCCTCTCCCGGACCGACGGTCCGGCGGGTTGGAGGATGGCCGGGAGCCGCGCGCGCGTCAAACCCCAAGGCCCGGTCGTTCGACGTCCCCGTGCGACAATCCCGCCCAGTACCCACCGAGGAGGACCATGGCCACGTCCACCCCGCCCGAGCGTATCGGGCCGCCGAGCGTCGATCCGGCATTGCTTCGTCGGACCACGGAGCTCGCACTCGACTTCCTCGCGTCGCTGCCCGAACGGCCGGTGGGCGCGACGACCGACCGGGCCAGCCTGCTCGCCGGGCTGGGTGGCCCCCTCCCCCGCACCGGGCTGTCCGCCGAGACCGTCATCGAGGAACTGGTTCGCGTCGCCGAACCGGGCCTCATGGCCATCCCCGGCCCGCGCTACTTCGGCTTCGTCATCGGCGGCTCACTGCCGGCCGCGCTGGCGGCGGACTGGCTGACGTCGACCTGGGACCAGAACGCGGGCATCTACGCCGCCGGACCGGCGGCATCGGTCGTCGAGGAGGTCGTGAGCGACTGGCTGGTGGAGTTGCTCGGGCTGCCGGACGGGACGAGCGTCGGCCTCACCACCGGCTGCCAGATGGCCCATTTCGCGTGTCTCGCCGCGGCCCGCCATGCCGTCCTCGAGCGCGCCGGCTGGAACGTGGAGGATGACGGGCTCGTCGGCGCGCCCGAGATCGCGGTCGTTGTCGGCTCCGAAACGCACGCCACGGTCCCGACCGCGCTGCAGTTCCTCGGCCTGGGCCGGTCGCGGACGATCGTGGTCGACAGCGACGAGCAGGGGCGGATGCGCCTCGATCGGCTGGCGGCTGCCCTGCCCGCTCCCGGCGCGCCGCTGATCGTGGGGCTCCAGGCGGGCAACGTGAACACGGGGTCGTTCGACCCGCTCGGCCCGGCCATCGACATCATCCGCCGCCACGACCCCGCGGCGTGGATCCACATCGACGGGGCATTCGGGCTGTGGGCTGCCGCCAGCCCCTCACGGCGAGGGATGCTCGCCGGCCATGACCGCGCCGACTCGTGGGCGACCGACGGCCACAAGTGGCTGAACGTGCCGTACGACTGCGGCTATGCGTTCGTGCGCGATCCCGCGGCCCACTCGGCGGCGATGTCGCCCCAGAGCGCGGCCTACATCGCGTACGGCACGACCGAACGGGACGAGTTCCGGTACGTCCCGGAGTACTCGCGACGAGCGCGCGGGTTCGCCACCTATGCCGCCCTCCGGAGCCTCGGCAGCGACGGTGTCACCGAGCTGGTGGATCGGACCTGCCGGTTGGCCGAGCGGATGGCCGATCGGCTGCGGACCGCCGACGTCGGGGTCGAGATCCTCAACGACGTCGTGCTCGACCAGGTGCTCGTGCGTTTCCAGCCGCCCGATGGCGGTGACGCCGACGCGTGGACACGGACCGTGATCGGGCGCGTCCAGGCTGACGGGACCTGCTGGCTCGGCGGGACGACCTGGCATGGGCTGGCCGCGATGCGGATCTCGGTCATCAACTGGTCGACCACCGAGGCCGACATCGATCGATCGGCCGAGGCGATCCTCGCCGCTGCCCGGAGTGCGTCATGACGATGGAGTCCGCGCGTTACACGTTCTACCAGGACCTCGCCGCCGAGGCGTCGATGCCCCGCCGCGGGATCCATAGTCAGACCCTCTCCGAGGAAGGCGGTGTCGAGCTCGTGCTGTTCGCGCTGGCCGCCGGTGAGCGGCTGTCCGAGCACACCGCGGCTCGACCGGCGATCCTCCACGTCCTGTCCGGCGAGGGACGACTGACGGCCGATGGCGACGAGTTCGATGCGGGACCGGGCACCTGGTTGCGGATGCCGACCCGGACGCCCCATGCCCTGGTGGCGAGTACCGACCTGGTGTTCGCGCTGTACCTGCTGCCGGACTGACCGCGGTCGTTCCGGAGCGGTACTCGTCCGACTCAGCCCGGCGGGGTGTCGCCCGACGCCTCCCCGATGGCGGTGAACCGGCCGTCGGCCGCGCGCAGCACGCGCCGCACGACCAGGATGGCCTGTCGCGCGATCGGCCCGAACACGTGCGGGTAGATCCGGCGCGCATCCTCGATCCGCCACGGAGACCCGACGGCGTCGAGATCGACGGTCAGCACCACGAACGACCGAGGGTCGTCGCGGTAGTGACGATCTGCGGTGGCGAGCAGCTCGGCCTCGCCGTCGGTGCAGTGGATGAAGCCCTCGTCGGCGAGTGACGGGGCGGCGTAGGCCGCCCGTGGGTCGGCATCCCGCCACACGTCGGTCGCCACGAGGTGGAAGGTCGTTCGCATGCCAGCGAGCCTAGCCCATGTCCGGGACCCGCAGACGGGAGTCCGGGTACCGTAAGCGCACGAACCCGAAACACCGGAGGACTCGACATCGGCGCCTGGTCCGATCGCCTGCTCGATGCAGCCGTCGTCGCCACGAAGATCGCCACGCTCGGCTTCGGGCTGGACGCGTGGCGGCACCACGATTCGCCGCGCCTCCGCGGGAAGGCCATCCGCACGCGGGCCGTCGGCTACAGCGCGACCCTGTTCCTGGTGCCCGTGGCGTGGGGCCTTGCCCCGGATCGCGGTCGGTACCCGCGCGTCCTCGACCTGGCGGTCACTGCCCCGCTCCTGGCGGATGCCGCCGGCAACGCCTTCGGGGTCTACGACCGGGCCCATGTCGATGATGTGGTGCACGGTGCCAACGCCGCGGTGTTGGCTGGCGTGGTCGGCACGCTGGCTCGCCCGCGCCTGCGCCACGCCTGGCAGGCTGCCCTCTTCGGCGGACTTGTGGCGGTCGCGGGGGAGTCGCTGTGGGAGGTCCTCGAGTACAGCGCGGCAGCGCTGGGCCAGGACGGCATGCACCTGTCCTACGAGGACACCATGGGCGACCTGATCGCGACATGGATCGGGGCGACGGCGGGCGCGGCCTGGGTGCTGCTCCAGGCGCGCCCGGCTTCCCCACCCCGTGGCTGACCCGTCCGGGGCGGGTCCGCGCATCACGTGGATCGGGCACGCCACGGTGCTCATCGAGATCGACGGCGTCCGGCTCCTGACCGACCCGTTCCTGCGCGACCGGCTTGGGCCATTGCGCCGACGCGGTCCGACGCCCGACCTCGAGGCGATCGGGCGGGTCGACGCGGTCCTGCTGTCGCATGCCCACCCGGACCACTTCGACCGCGGGTCGCTGCGGCGCCTGGCCGGAGATCCGGTGGTCATCGTGCCGACGGGCCTCGGGGCCGCGATCGAGCGTCTCGGCTATCCGGCGCGCGAGTTGTCGGTCGATGGCAGGACATCGGTCCGCGGCGTGGATATCACGGCCGTGCCGGCTCGCCACGGCCGCTGGCCGCGACACCCGGCGGCGGCCACGCTCGGGTTCCTCGTCGAGGGCGGCAGCAGCGTGTACTTTGCCGGCGACACCTCGATGTTCCTCGGCCTGCGGCAGCTCGCGGGACGGGTCGACGTGGCCCTCCTCCCGATCGGCAGCTGGGGACCGCACCGTGCGCCGTGGCATCTCGGACCGCGCGGCGCAGCGCGACTGGCCGGCGTGATCGACGCCCGCGTCGTCGTGCCGATCCATTGGGGCACGCTCTATCCGGCCGGGCTGGCGCGGGTCTGGTCGGGACCCATCGAAGCGCCAGGTCGGCGTTTCCGGACCGAGGCGGCGGAGCTTGCCCCGGCGACCGAGGTGCGCCTGCTTCGACCCGGCGAGAACACCACCGTGCAGCCCTCGCCGGGCCGATCGGCCGCCGGGTGACCGACCCGGACGGGCACGAGCCCCACGTCCGACCGGCGACGCCGACCGAACGGTCCGACGTCCGTGCGATGCACCGGGCCACGCAGGCCGCGTGGGACGAGGCGGCTGAACGGTACGAAGGCTGGCTCGACGAAGCCATCGAGCTCATCGCGTCGGGCGAGACGAACCTGCTCACGCCCGAACTCGACCTCATCGGCGACCTCCACGGCCGCTGTCGACGGGCGATCCACCTGCAGTGCGCGGGCGGGCGCGACACGTTGTCGCTGTGGAATCTCGGAGCCGAGGAAGTCGTGGGCATCGACTACAGCCCGCGGATGCTCGGGCTCGCGCGCCGACTGAGCGAGGCGGTCGGCGCCCCGGCCCGCTGGATCGAGGCAGACGTGCTCGACACGCCCGCCGAGCTCGATGGCAGCGCCGACCTCGTCTACACCGGGCGCGGGTCGCTCATCTGGCTGCAGGACCTCGACGCCTGGGCGGCGGTCGTGCGCCGGCTGTTGTCGCCGACGGGCCGGTTCGTGCTGTTCGAGGGCCACCCGGTCGAGTGGCTGTTCGACGTCGATGCCGATGGTCGCTGGGTGGCCACGGACTACGACTACTTCGCCGGGCCGGAAGCGTCGAAGGGCTGGGCGCCCGAGTACATCGACCACCTTTCGGTCGCCGACGACGACCAGCACTGGAAGTTCGCCCGTGCCTGGACCCTCGGCGAGGTCGTCACGGCACTGCTGCGATCGGGACTCCGACTCGAGGCCCTGAGCGAGTACCCGACCGACTGGTGGGCGGGTCACGGGGATGTCCGGGTCGAGGAGCGCGGTCGGATCCCGTTGTCGTTCTCGATCGTCGCCACGCGAGGCACGGGCTAGCCGATCCGGCACGGCGCAGTGCAGTGGCGGTTGCGCGCGCGGTGAGCGACGCGGCGTACCGTCCCGTCGTCCGACGGCGATCCTGCCTCGCCAGCCGGCGATGAGGATCGGTGATGGTGCCATGAGAGCCGCCTATCTCGCCCTCGTCCTCGGGCTGCTCGGCGGGCTGCTCGTGGCGACCGCCGTCCTGACCGAGCCACTCCCCCCGACCTCGCAACCGGCGGCGTCCGGTCAGTCCTGGACGGGCCCCTGATCGACCGACAGCCAGGACCGATCGAGCGTCACCTGGATGACCGTCGAGCGGTCCTCGGCGAGCGCCTGGCGGAGGGCCGGCTCGAACTCGGCGTCGTGCTCCACCCGCACGCCGCGGGCGCCCAGCCCGCGCGCGACGGCGGTGAAGTCGATCGGACCGAGCTCCGTGGCCACGCCCTCGCCGGTGCCGCGGCGCGCCTGCCACATGCGGATGGTCCCGTAGCGCTCGTTGTCGAAGACGATGACGATGATCCGCGCCGCCTCACGCGTGGCGGTCTCCAGCTCCGCCATCGTCATCGCCAGGCCGCCGTCGCCGGCGAGCGCGACGACCGGCCGGTCACGGTGGACGAGGGCCGCCGCGATCGCCGCCGGTACGGCGTAGCCCATCGCCCCCGACGTCGGCCCGAGGAACGTCCCAGGGCGACGAAACCGGAACCCGCGCCCGGCCCACGCCCCGAAGTTCCCGGCGTCGGTGGTCACGATCGCGTCGTCCGGCAGGAGCCGGCGCAGGGTGGCGATCGTGCGGCCCGGGTGGACACCTGGACCCGACCATGCGTCGGCGTTGGCATCGACCACCGCCGCCGCCTCCCAGGCTTCGCGATCGACCGCGTTGTGCGCCTGGCGCCTCCGCACGAGCTCGGCATCGAGCACGGCCTTGCCCACGAGGCGCTCGTTCATCGCGCGCAGGAAGGCCCGTGCGTCGGCGGTCACGACGTGGTCGGCGGTCCGCAGGCCGGCTGGGCGGACCGGGTCGATGTCGACGTGCGCCCAGCGCGTCGCGGGCGACGGGATCGAGTCCTCCCACGACGTGGGCTCGCTCAGCCGACAACCGATGACGAGCATCGCATCGGCGGCGGCGAGGCGCTCGCGGACCGTCGGCGCCGCACCCAGGCCGGCCATACCGAGGTAGAGCGGGTCGTCGTTCGAGATGACGTCTGCGCGACGCCAGGCGGCGATGACCGGCACCTGGAGCAGCTCGGCGAACCGAGCGAGCTCAGTCGAGGTCCTGGCCCGCAGGACGCCGCCGCCGGCGAGGATGACCGGGCGCTCGGCAGATGCCAGCAGCTCGATCACGGCCCGGACGTCGGCGTCGGTCGGACGCGGCGGGGTGACCCGAGTCACCTCGACCCGGACGTCACCTGCGACCGTCGTGTCGAGGATGTCCTCGAACAGCGACACGAGCACCGGACCCGGCCGCCCACCGAGTGCCTGCCTGATCGCTTCGGCCATGGCTGGACCGACGGCGTCCGCGTCGCCGGGCTCGACCGCCCATTTCGCGAGCCCGCCGATGGTCCCGACCTGGTCGATCTCCTGGAAGGCCTCATGGCCGCGATGGGCCCGTTCGACCTGCCCGACGAGGGCGAACATCGGCGTCGAGTCCTGGCGGGCGGTGTGGATGCCGATCGCGAGGTTCGCCGCTCCGACCGCTCGTGTCCCGAGCGCTGCCGCCGGACGACCGGTCAGCTGGCCGTGGGCCTCGGCCATGAACGCGGCGCCACCCTCATGGCGGGTCGCGATGACCCGGATGCCGGCGTCACCGAGGGCATCGAGCAGGCCGAGGAACGACTCGCCCGGGACCGTGAACGCATAGCGCACGCCCGCAGCCCGCAGTGCGTCGGCGACGAGGCGTCCGATCGTCCGTGGCGCGGCCGGGGCGGCCGGCTCGGCCGGCTCGGCGGCCGGCGCCTCGATGTCGTCGACCACCGGCTCCGCCTGGACAGGCGTGGTCGGCTCGATCAGACCGTCCCCGGAAGCGCCATGGTCGACGCGATCAGGCCCACGATGATCACCGCCGTCACGATCATCATCAACGGGCGCGCGAAACGGGACCCCGGCATCATCGATCACCTCAGCGATAGTTCTGGAATTGGAGCGGCACCGGTTCGTCGAGTTCGCGCAGCCGGACGATCACCTTCTGTAACTCGTCCTTGCTCTTGCCCGATACGCGGACCGCGTCGCCCTGGATCTGTGACTTGACCTTGGGGAACTCGTCTCGAACGAGCTTGGTCAGCCGTTTGGCGATCTCGTCGGTGAGGCCTCGCCGCAGCTTGATCACCTGGCGGACCTTGTTGCCGCCCGACGGCTCGACCTTGCCCCAATCGAAGATCTTCAGCGATAGCTCACGCCGGATCGCCTTCGACTCGATGAGGTCCTTGACCGCGGCCGCCCGGTGCTCGTCGTCGGTGACCAGCACGAGCTCGTCCTTGGCTTGGCTCAACTCGACGGTCACACCCTTGAAGTCGTAGCGCTGGCCGACCTCGCGACGAACCTGATCGAGCGCGTTGCGCAGTTCCTGTTCGTCGAAGTCGCTCACGACGTCGAACGAGACATCGCCTGCCATGGGTCCTCCTCTGCCTAGCCGACGGCCGGCGTGTCGCGCCGCTGCCACCACTGACGCAACCGGCCGACGCGGCCGTCATCCGTCATCTCGAGCGTCATGAACCCGGCGACGCGTACCCGCGCCCGATCGGACCGCCGGACGTAGCTCGCATGCCATGACGCGAGGATGGTCGGGGCGACGACCCAGTGCCGTTCCACCGTCCATTCGACCTGCTCCTCGGCCGCCGACGCAGCCAGCAGGAAGGCCCGGACGGCGTTGCTCCCGACGAGGGGCGGCTCGAATGGGTCCTCGTGGAATTCGACGTCGGGGCTGAACAGGTCGGTCCACGCATCGCCGTCGAAGCTCGTGCGGGCACGCACGAACCGATCGAGCAGATCGGCCGCGGCACGGTGATCGAGGTTCATGACGGTGCCCCCTGGCGTCCACCGAGCCGTTCGAGCAGCCCCGTGGCGATGCGATAGCTATGCCCGCCGCCCATCACGAGGACGACGTCGCCCGCCTGCACCTCGGCCGCCAGCCGATCGGCGGTGGCCTCGACCGAGCCGGGCGCCGTGGCGATCAGTCCGGGTCGGACAGCGGTCACGGCGGCGGCCAGGCCTGCCGCCGACGCCACCGTCGTGTCCGGATCACGGCCGGCCCAGATGTCGGCGACGGCGACCACATCGGCCGTCGCGAGCGCGTCGGCGAATGCGGGCAGGAGTGCGGCAGTCCGATGGTACGTCAACGGCTCGA
>DAIUES010000051.1:0-13994 GCA_036844985.1 Candidatus Limnocylindrales bacterium | reverse complement strand
CGGTTTGGGCCGCCGACGTTGCCCCTGCGGCATCGATTCGGGGGCGACGGCCGGATCATCGAGCGCATGGTCGGGCTGGAGGAGGTCCGGGACCGCGGTCAGCCCGGAAACGTTGCCACTGCCGCATCGATCCGCCTGGGGGGCGTCCCGACACTCCCGACCCTCCGCCCTCGGCGAGCAATCGATGCCTGCGAGGCATCTGCCCGACGGCACGGAGACGCCGCGGCGCAGCTACGTGGCGATGAAGTTCCGGCGCAGCCCGAGTCGAGCCGCTCGGCGTCTACTTTCATCGTGACCAACGCGAACGCCAGCAACCGCAACAGCGGCCGCACGAAGAACGGTCGACGGACGCGGGCGATCGGGGCGGTCGCCATGGCCGACATCGATCGATTGCGGCTCGATGCGGGCATCGGCATTCGCGCCCTCGCTCGAGGCGCCGAAATCGATGCGGGCTACCTCAGTCGACTGTTCTCCGGCGCGCGAACGCCGAGTATCGGCGTGCTCGTCGCGCTCACCACGGCTCTCGGCGCGGACCTGTCGATCAAGTCGTTCCCGGGTAGCGGGCCGACGATTCGCGACGGGATCCAGGCCCGCATCGTCGAGGCGCTGCTGCAGATCGCGGCGCCCCGCTGGCGTCGGTCGGTCGAGGTCCAGGTCGCGCGCCCGGCACGCGGCTTCATCGATGTCGTCTTCGACGATCCATTGCCGCCGGTGGTCGTCGCCACGGAGGTCCATTCGCGGATCGACCGGCTCGAGCAGCAACTCCGGTGGGCGCAGGACAAGGCCCGCTCGCTGCCATCGTCCGATCTGTGGCCGTTCATCGATGGCGACCCCGAGATCGATCGCCTCCTGGTCCTTCGCTCGACGGCCGCGACTCGCGACCTCGCGCGCCGGTTCGGCGCCACGCTGGCGTCGGCGTATCCGGCAGCCGCGAGGGACGTGTTCGCGGCGCTGACATCGGATGCCGCTTGGCCCGGCGCCGGCATCCTGTGGGCGACCGTGACCGGCGACACGGTTCGGATCCTCGATCGACCGCCCAGGGGCGTCGCCGTGGGCAGGTGATGTCCCAGCGGCATCGATTCCCGAGGATGCGGCAGATCCAAGGGGGTCGACGGCGATGCGACCGCCGTCGGAGCGGAAATCGATGCCTCCGGGGCACCGTTCGGTGCGCTGCACGGAAGATCGGCGGGCCCAGAGGCCCTTCGCGGCGGAATCGTTGCCTAGCAGGCAGCGAGGACGGCGGCCGCCCACGCCATGGGGACGCTGGCCACTCCGCGCGAACCGGCCTAGTCGTCGTCCCCGCCCAGCACGTGCGCGGCCTCGGCTGCGGCGGATCGTTCCGAGTCGGTCAGGAGGTGGCGTCGGTCGTGGGCGGAATGGTGCGCGTAGCCGTCGAGGCGACGGGCGAGCTCGTCGAGGCGGGCCAGCTGTCGCTCGGCGATGACCTCGAACGCGGCCGACTGCCTGGTCGCGGCGGCGACCGCCAGCAGCTCCCCGAGGTCATCGAGGCAGAACGGGATATCGCCGATCACCGCTGCCCATGCCGGGTCCGAGGCTCGCTCGACCAGCCGCGCGGCAGCGATGTCGACCGCCGATGCACCCTGCTCGCAGGCCGGGCACGGTGGTCGCCGACGCGCATCGGCGAGCGCCCCGCGGCGCGACCGGCCGCGCGCCCCGAACGCGGCACGCAACGCACCGACCCGCCGCTCGACAATGGCCCCGAACAGGATCGACGAGCCGACGATCCCCGAGCCGCGTCGATCGGCCGCCAGCAACGCGACGGCATGCCGCCGGCAGAAGCCGTGGGTGCGCTCGAGGCCCTCGCGAAAGCCGATGTCGAGCACCCGCTCGGCGATGATCGCGTCGAGCGTCGCCGTCTCCGAGCGGGCACGGACCGCGCAAAGGGCACAACCGCCGCGCTCGATCGCGGCCGCGAGCCGCACGTCGACCAGGTCGCGCGACGGCAAGCTTCCGGACGCGTTGCCCGACACGCTCACGCCAATCCCGATCGACCCGTGATCGCGACTCGATCGATGGCTCGAACCGCGGCGTCGGACGGCTCCACTCGAAACCCGGCGCGCGATAGCAGTCGATCGGCGATCAGGGCACGCGTGTCGCGGTCGAGCGGGTCGACGACGTCGCGCTCGGCCAGGGTCACCTCGGCGGTCGTGCCCGGGACGGCGTGATCCATAAGCAGCCCGCCCGCCAGCCCCCGACGCCGATAGGCCGGGGCCACGCCGAGGGCGAGCAGCTCGGCCGGGCCGCGATCTGCATGGTCGGGCGACGAGATCGCGAGACCGACGACCACCGACCCGACCACGGCCGCCGACACGCGCGCCCCATCGGCGAGCGCCGCCGCGACGACGGCGGACGCGTCGACGGGGTTGAACGGCGCGATGACCCCGCCCGCCAGCGTCGATCGACTCCAAGTGGCCGCGTCGACCGCGGCGATGATCTCGGGAGCAGCCCCGGTCGCCGCCACAAGCCCCGCCCCGAACCCAGCCGCCGAGCCGCCATCGAGCGGATCCCACCAACCGCGATCGACCGCCTCGCGCACCAGCCGCGGCACCACGACCCGACGCACGAGCGCGGCGACCGCCCGAGCACGTTCGACGGCCATCTCGCCATTGACGTCGAGCGGCAGGCCGGCATTCGGCTCGTCGTCGAATCGTTCGGGGAGTGGCGCTTGCCCGTACCGTGCCGCCTCGGCCGCCCATCGGTCCCGCCACGCCTCCGGCACGACCGCGGGCGCCTCCCGATGCGCGCCGGCCAGCCAGGTCAGCGCCCACGTCCGGGGCACGACCCGGTACGCGTCGTACCCGCCACCGCCCGTGGCCAGCCAGCGCCCCGCGGCGAACCGATGCGCGATCGCATCGACCAGGCGCGCGGCTCGACCGTGGGCAGTGGTCGTGACGTTCAGATGCGCCAGCGGATCCCACGCGTGCGAATCGGCCCCGTGCTGCGACACGATCAGGTCCGGCCCGAACGTGGCGGCCAACTCGGGGAGCAACGTCTCCACGACGTCCAGCCACGCCCCCTCCCCCGTTCCTGGCAGCAACGGGACATCGACCGACGTCCCCGCGGCGATCCCCTCGCCCACCTCGTCGACCTCGCCCGTGCCCGGGAACAGCGCCCGCCCGGTCTCGTGGATGGACACCGTGAGCACGCCCGGGTCGTCCCAGTGCATCGCCTGCACGCCGTCGCCGTGATGCACATCGAGGTCGATGTACATCACCCGCAGCCCGTCGTGGCGCGCCCGCGCGATGGCGATGGCCGGGTCGTTGTAGATGCAGAACCCCGACGCGCGGGCCGGCATCGCGTGGTGCAGCCCGCCGCCGGGATGGAAGGCGTGCCCGATGTCGCCACGCAGGATGGCCTCTACGGCCCGCACGGAGCCGCCGACGACCGCGGCCGAGGCCTCGTGCATCTCGGCGAACGGCGGACAGTCGCCGCCGTCGCCGATGCCGGCCTGGGCGAAGCCGTACGGATCGTGCGAGAACCGTTTGACGACGTCGACGTACGGCCGATCGTGCAGCCAGCGCAGTTCCTCGTCCCTCGCCGGCTCCGGCGCGAGGGCAGGTTCTGCCCCGACCGCCCGCAGCAGGTCGATCCCGGGCCCGAACCGCCGCGGCGTCAGCGGATGCTCGTCGCCGAAGTCGTAGTCGAGCGAGCGCGGGCCGAACACGAGCAGCATCCGGGCACGATACCCGCCGCCAGCCGCCACCGCCCCCGGGGTACCATCACCGACGTGACCGACCTCGCCATCGTCCTCGTCGTCATCCTCGTCCTCGTCATCCTGTGGCGCGGGCCCAAGACCCTGCCGAAGCTCGGCAACGCGCTCGGTCGGGGGGTGCGGGAGGCGAAGGCCGAGGCGACCAAGGTCCAGGGCGAGATCCAGGCCCGGACCGCGGGCGAGCCGATCCCACCGACCGACGACGCCGCCCCGACCGATCGACCGAGCTGACCGACCGCCCGGGACGATGACGCCGGACGAGCTCGACGCCCTGACCCATCGACCGGGGCCGGGCACGCACCGCACGACCATCGACATCGACGGGGTCCCGACCATCACGCTCGCCGACCTGCCGCCGTTGCGTGACGGACTGTTGTTCGTCGGTCTCAACCCGTCCCCGGTGAGCGTCGAGGCCGGCCATTACCACCAGGGCCGGCTCGGGCGAACGTTCTGGCGCCGACTCATGCTGACGGGCATCCTCCCGCCCGGGACGGAGGTCGAGACGGCCGATGACGCGCTGACCGCCGCCGGGCACGGCATTACCGATCTGCTCAAGGCACCGACCCCACGGGACGAGGCGACCGACGCGATGCTGACCGCGGGCGTCGGGCCGCTGTGGCAGAAGATCGCGCTGTGGCGGCCGGCCGCGACCGTGTTCATCTACAAGCGCGCCGCCGAGATCGCCGCGGGCCGCCCGCTCACCGAGTCGTGGGGTCAGCTCGTCGGGGTTGCGCTCGCGGGCCGGCCGTGCTTCCTGATGCCTGGCCCGTACGCCCCGACCGAACAGGTCGACGAAGGGCTCAACCTGCTCCGGAACCTGGCGGCGTCGTTGCCGGTCGATCGGGCGTAGCGGGCAACCCGAGCGCCAAGGCGAGCAGCAACGCGAGCCACACCAGCGCGGACGCGGTCGAGATCAGCACGAGGAGCGGCTCCGAGCTCGACGTCGAGCCGGCAACGCCGGCAAGGAACGTCAACAGCCCGATGACCAGCCCGATGCCGAGGTGCAGCGCGGCGGCGATGGCGACCAGGCCCCACGCCGGGCGGAGCGCCTCGCCGCCAAGCCAACCGTCGATGGCGACCGCAAGCAGGTAGGTCCAGGCCAGCGCCGAGATCAGGCTGAGCAGGAAGCCCAGGCCGCCGAGGATCAGCGACGAGGTCGAGCCACCGGCGCCACCGCTCAGCCCGGAGATCGACGGCAGGATGACGCTGACGATCGCCACCACCGACAGCCACACGAGCAGGGGCCGGTACGCCGCGGTCGCCGCGTTCCGACGTGCAGCGGCCAGACCGGCGCCCGCGTACAGCACGGCGAACGTGGCGACCAGGGACTGGAACACCGAAAGTGCAACCACGGCCGGCGAGAACGTTGCGTCCGGGGAGACCGGGAACAGGCCGTCGAGCAACCGACCCAGGTCCGCGCTCACGACGCTGAGCAGCGCGCTGGCCGCGAACAGCACGACCCCGAACACCAGCAGGGGCATGGTCTCGCGCGCATCGGGGTGACGGAAGAACAGTGCAGCCCCGAACAGACAGCTGGCGATCGGTCCGACGCGCAGCAGCAGGTTCGATAGGAAGACCGTGGCCGGGACGGTCGGGTCGCTCGAGATCACGTTCGGCAAGCTGAGGACCACGATCGCGAGGGCCGCCAGCACGAACAACCACGCCCACAGCGCCGGTCTCATCGCGCCAGTCTAGGCTCGGGGTGACCGGACAGCCATGTCGCATCGGGCGCCACGGAACGGAGTCTTGCCACGGACCCGGTCAACGCCCCCGCATCGACCGGTCCCACGATCGATCGAGCACCGCGCACCCCATCGAGATCGCCCGTAACGGCGTACTGCCCCTCCCCGATCACGAAGGCCAGGTGGTCGACCCGCGGTCCCGGGGTCCCAACGACCGCGAGCGGCACGTCGCCCACGTCGATGATCGACCCATCCCCGACCTCGACCGTGGGGTACGGCAGGTGACGACCACCGCCCGGACCGACCACCACCTCGACCCCGAGCATCTCCCGGATCGCCTCTGCCCCGGCCGCGTGGTCCGGATCGACATGGGTCAGTGCGATCGCGACGATCTTCCCGCCACGGGCCGCTGCGACCTCGATCGCCCGGTCGAGTGCCGGTCCCGATGGGTCGCCCGGGTCGATCAGCACGCATCGCGTTCGACCGACCAGGTAGGCCTCGACCGGCTGCCCGGCGACACCGCCACCGGCCGGCATCTCGATGCGCACGATCGCATCGGCGATCGCGTCGACGACGATCTCCCCGAGGGCTCCCGGCGCGCAGCGCTGGCGGATGTCGTCGATCGAGCCCGCATGCTCGAGCTGCATCAGCGTCGTCGAGGTCGGCAACCACATCGCCAGCTCACCGGCCGCCATCGACTCGAGCGCGTCGACCGGTCGATGCCAGCCATGCCCGACGACCTCGTCGCCGAGCAGGCTCGCCACCGCATCGTCCGGCACGGCCGCGGCGAAGAACCGTGCATCGAACCGCCGCTCGAGCGTCGGCGGGGTCACCCATCTCGACAACGGCACGAGCAGGTCGGTACGCAGCCGGGCATCGAGCGATTCGACGATCGCGGGGAAAGCCGTCGGCTCGGCGAGGAGCCGCACCCGGGCCGCAGCGAGATCGGCGTCCCGCGCATGGTCGGCGAGCAGGATGCCCACTTCCTCGAAGGCCTCGCGGATCGCCGCGACGGCGGCACCGATGGCGTCGTCGGGCGTCAGGTCTCCCCCGAGTGCGATCGCGAGCGCCGCCCCATCGACCACCGACCGATCGACCAACCGCCGATCCACATCGCCCGCATCGACGCGACCCCCAGGAAAGACGTGCACGTCAGGCGCGAACGCCATCGTGGCCGGCCGATGCGTGAGGAGCACCTCCAGCCCGCTGGCGCGGCTCCGCACAAGCACAACCGTCGCAGCGCGGATCGCGTCGCCCGCCGCGGCATACCCAACGACGCCGGACCCAGCCGCCGCATGCCCGCCCCCACCCGCATCCGATGCCGCGCCCGGCATCATCCCTCTCCGCCGCCGATCAGCCATCGTCACTGATGTCACTCGGCGCCATCACGTCGCCATGGCCTCCCCACGCAGGCGAGCGGACCCCGATCCGTCAGCGAACCGGTCGATGGGGCGGCCATGCTCGCTGATGTCACCCGGCGCCATCACGCCGCCATGGCCTCGCCACGCAGGCGAGCGGGATGGCGAGGCCAATCGGTACCAGGATCTGCGGGTCGGCGGCCGAAGGCGGAGACGGACGGCGACGAGCCTGCACGCGCTATCCGACCCCATCGGCGCACGCGACCCGTGATGGCGCCGAGTGACATCAGCAACCCACCCGCAGAATCCCAAGGTGCTGGTGATGCCGCAATGGACATCAGGGCGGGAACCCGTCGGGGGTTTGCGGCGCGTCGGCTGGCGATGGGTCGGGCACCGCATGCTCGGACGTGGTCGCGCGCAGCTGCGCCTCGAGCGCGGTCGGGTCGGTCACGGGTAGCGCACAGACGAAATTGCGGCAAACGTAGGCGGTCGGTCGATCGTCGATGGCGGGGCGGTCACGAAGGAGCGGGATGACGGCGCCGTCGACTGTCGATGCGGGATCGCCCACGGCGAGCACCTGGAATGGGCGCCAGTTCCGCCAGACCGGCTCGATCAGGGCACGCGTGGCGGGGGCGGCGGTGGCGGCGGCGGCGGTCGGGCCCGGGTCGCCGATGATCGCGATCTCGACGACGTCGCCGGTCGCGAAGGTGGCGGCGACGAGCCACTGGGCGAACCCGGTCGGGTAGCGGGGCAGGAACCCGGCGACCGAGTCGAGCGCACGTTCCGCGGCGTCGCGATATCGGCCCTCGCCCGTGAATCCGGCCAGCCGCAGCAACACGGTCGCGGCCATGGCCCCGCCCGATGGCACTGCGTTGTCCTGCGGATCCTTCGGTCGGGTGATGAGGGCTTCGTGGTCGATCGCCGTGTCGAAGAAGCCGCCGGCCGGGTCGGCGAAGCGCTCGAGGATGGCGTCAGCCAGGCCGCGGGCGAGCGTGAACCAGCCGGCGTCGAAGGTCGTTTCGTACAGGGCGAGGAGGCCTTCGGCGAGGTCGGCGTAGTCCTCGAGCACGCCGGACCCGACCGCTCGACCGTCCTTCCAGGATCGCTGGAGGTTGAGCGGGCCGAAGGCGGCTGTCGGGGTCGCGGGCGGGCCCGATGCCGCTGCCGTGGACGCCGCACTTCCGGTCAGGAGCCCGCCGACGATCGTGCGGCCGGCGCGTTCGGCGGCGGCCGTGTAGTCGGGTCGGTCGAGGAGGCGGCCGGCCTCGGCGAACGCGGCGATCGCCAGGCCGTTCCAGGCGGCCAGGGCCTTGTCATCGCGGGCGGGTTGGGGCCGCGAAGCCCGACGTTCCAACAGCCGTGCCCGCGAATCCGCGAGTGACGCCTCCAGCGCCGCATCGCCGCGGAACGGTGGCGTGCCGTCGGGCGCCCAGACCCGCGACAGGATCGTCACGTCCTCCCAGTTGCCCTCATCGGTGATGCCGTACGCGTCGGCGAACTGCCCAGCGGCCGCCTCCCCGAGCACCTCGCGGATCTCGGGCGCCCGCCAGGTGAACGTCAGGCCCTCGATGCCGTCGGTGTCGGCGTCCTGGCTCGCGGCGAACGCCCCATCGGCGGTCGTGAGCTCGCGGACCATGTAATCGAGCACACCGATCGCCACCTCGCGATAGCGCGCGTCGCCGAACACGGCCCACGCGTGCAGGTACACCCGCGCGAGCTGGGCGTTGTCGTACAGCATCTGCTCGAAGTGCGGCACGAGCCAGCGCGCATCGGTCGCGTATCGATGGAACCCGCCACCGAGCTGGTCGCGGATGCCGCCGTCGGCCATCTTGTCGAGGGTGAACCGGACGAGGTCGGCCTGCGCCGGATCACCCGCCACGATGACGCGCAGCAGGTACTCGAGCGTCATCGGCTGCGGGAACTTGGGCGCGCCGCCCCACGAGCCATTGATGGGATCGAACGACGCGGCCAGTGCCCGGTTCACCGTTTCGAGCAGCGCCGCGTCGACCCCCGCCCGGGCCCCGGCCCCCGTCCCCACAGCCGCCCCCGCCCGCGACTGCTCGACCAGTGCCGCCACCAGCCGCGAACCGGCCGCCACGACCTCGCCTCGCTGGGTGGTCCACGCGCCCCACACCCCGTCGAGCACCTGGCGGAATGACGGCATCCCGTGGCGCGGTTCGTTCGGGAAGTACGTACCGCCGTAGAAGGGATGCCCGTCGGGCGTCAGGAACACCGACATCGGCCAACCGCCGCTGCCCGTCATCGACTGGACCGCCGACATGTAGATCGCATCCAGGTCGGGCCGCTCCTCGCGATCCACCTTGATCGAGACGAACCGTTCGTTGAGCAGCCGCGCCGTCGCCGCGTCCTCGAACGACTCGCGCTCCATGACGTGGCACCAATGACAGGCCGCGTACCCGATCGACAGGAAGATCGGCCGATCGAGCAACTTCGCCCGGGCGAGCGCATCACCGCCCCACGGGAACCAGTCGACCGGGTTGTTGGCGTGCTGGAGCAGGTACGGGCTGGTCTCGTCGGCGAGCCGGTTCGGCATGGTCCGATGGTACGGCAGCGACCCCGACTGACCGTTCGGTGCCGAGACGCACCACTTCACCGCCAGGATCGAACAGTTGAGGCCCAGATAACGCCCGAAGGGTATGGTTCGGAGCGTTCGCCGAAGGTACGCTCGCCGGGTGACGTCACAGGGGGTGTGGCCGTCGTGAGACGGGTCCTGATCGGAGTGGTCGCCGCGCTGCTCGTCGCTGGCCTGATGGCGCCAGCGGCATCGGCCGCGCCCATCGCCGCCGTGCGAGCCGTCCCCAAGGTCGTGATCATCGTCGGGCCTGCGGGTGACGCCACGATGCGCTATCGAGCCGAGGCACGTGCCGCCGCGAAGCTCGCCCGCACCTACACCAACGACGTCACCGAGCTGTACTCCCCCGACGCCACCTGGCCGGCGGTCAAGCTCGCCCTCAAGGACGCCAGCCTCGTCATCTACATGGGCCACGGCAACGGCTGGCCGAGCAAGTACCGCGACAGCCTCTACCCACCGACCCAGAACGGCTTTGGGCTCAACCCCGAGGCGGGTAGCGGCGACTACCAGCATCAGTACTTCGGCGAAGGCAAGGTCGCCACCAGCGTCCGACTGGCGAAGAACGCGGTGGTCCTGCTCAATCACCTGTGTTACGCGTCGGGCCTGAGTGAGCCCGGCCTGCCCGAGGGCACGCTCGACCAGGCGCGTCAGCGGGTCGACAACTACGCCGCGGGCTTCATCGCCGCTGGTGCGGCTGCCGTCGTGGCCGAGGCGTACGACTCCCCCGACTACATGATCCGCACCGTCCTCGGCGGCCGGAAGTCGATCGAGGCAGCCTGGCGCAGCGCGCCGCGCGCGAACGGCAACGCCTTCGGCTTCGACAGCACGCGCAGCCCTGGCTACGTCGCCGAGATGGACCCCGAGCATGCGAGGTCCGGCTTCGCCCGCTCGATCGTCCTCAAGCACGGCCTGGCCTCATCCGATGTGTTGCGCAACGGGCGCGGGACGTCGAGCGTGGTGGCACCGACGCCGATCGACCCCGTCCCCCTCGAGCCGAGCCTCCTCCGCCGCGGCGTCAGCCTCGAGGCACCGTCGCTCGCCGGCAGCACCCTCGCCAACGGCAAGGTCGTGTACCGGATCCCGTTCGGTGCCGCCGAGCACGACAAGATGCCCGACACGATCCAGGCGAGCGTGCGCTGGGACCCGCTCGATCCGGTCGCGGCCGATCCGTCGAGCCAGACGACCGGTGAGACCGCCGACGCCCCCGACTTCGGGCTCGTGACCGCCGAACGTGCCGGCGACGTCGTGGCGCCGACGACCGTGAAGATCCAGAAGAGCCGGATGATCCTCAACGTCGCGACACCGAAGGCGCCCGGCCGCTATCGGTTGACCCTGAGGCTGCACGACGCGGAAGGCGTCGCCTACGACGCGGCGACCCAGGCGCAGATCCCGGTCCTCATCGTTCGCGTGACCGGCGATCACGACGCCGGCGTGGACGCACCGTCACAGCTCGACCTGGCACCCGGCGACGCCCATCCGCTCGCCGTGTGGGTGGCCAACCTCGGGCGCGATGCGTGGGGAAAGAAGGCCGACAAGAGCACGACCGATCACACCGGCCGCAAGGTCGGGGCAAGCGTGACCTCCGCGACCCACGCGCAGCTGGTCGGGACGTGGGTCGCCCTGGGCGGTTCGGCCGACCCCGGTCAGGCCATCGCGGCCGCGGCAGCCGCGTCGGTCACGGCCTTCGACTTCGACCCGGCGTTCGCGCCAGGCGCGGTCACCCGGGCCAACCTCGGCCTGTTCGCGCCGAGCGCCCCTGGCGAGTACCTGCTGGTGCTCGATGTCGTCGTGCCCGAGGTCGGCTCGCTGACCTCGCTCGGTGCCGAGCCGACGGTCATCCGCGTCCACGTCGGGGAGCGGGCTGCGGCATCGAGTGCGCCGGCCGAGACTCCACCGGCGACTCCGGCGCCGACCCCCGCGTCGTAGTCAACCCCGTTCGGCGAGCGCCTCCGAACGGAGGTGCGCCAGGTACGCGGACGCTTCCTTGTAGTTCGGCCACGTGACGTCGTGTTCGTACGTGGCTGGGGCTTCGTTGATCCGGTGCTCGTCGTCGAACGCGATCGCGCGCGTGCCCGCCGCGGCCAGCAGCGCTCGATCGAGCGAGGCCAGGTCTCCGTCGATCGACTCAGCGGCCGCGAGATAGGCGGCGTCGTACGACGTCAGTCGATGGCGCTCGACCAAGTCCATCGAACGGAGCAGCAGCGGACGGTCGAGTTCGATCGTTTGGACCCCGAACAAGTCGAGCCGATGGAGCGCAGCGATCGTTCGTTGACCGGTCCATTCCGGGCGCCGGCCGAGCGTGTTCACCACCTCCAGCCAGAAATGCGCCGGGACGGCGATGGTTCGGTCCTGCGCCGACCAAGCTCGGAGGGCGCCAGCGATCAGCGGCCAACGAGGCTCCTTGAGGAGATAGGCCGTTGCGGCCGAGGCGTCGATGACGACGGGGCGGGCTCTAGCGGTCACGGGTCGTCGTCCCTGCCGGGAGCCTCACTGATGCTGTGGCCAAAGATCCGCTGGTATTTCTCCTCGTCCCGATGGTCGCGGTCCCAACGGACCGACTCGACGGCCGACATCTCGCCCGGCTGCCAGGGATGCTCCCGACGGTAGTCCTCTGCCATCGCCTCGAGTTCGTCGAGCGCCTTGAGCCGACGAGCGATCCGCTCATCGCGGCCGACGAGCCGCTCGCCGTCCTCGAACGAGACCAGGTACGCCAGCGGCTTGTGGTCACGCTCGATCAGGATCTGCTCGCCGGCGGATGCGGCGTCGAGGATCTCGCCCAGCCGCTTGCGCAGGTCCATCGCCGTCACGGTTCTCATAGTCGATCATGATAGTCGGCCATCATGGCCTGTCAAGGCGTAGGATGCGGTCTGCGATGGTCGAATCGAATGCCGTGCCTGGATTCCGGCCGAGCGTCCACGGCTTCCATTTCTCGAACCGCTACCCGCCTGGGCCGACGCTGCGGATCGGGTTCATCGACCCGCGCCTCGTCGGCATCGGTGACGCCGAGGCCGGCCTGTGCGGCGGGATGAGCTGGTACGTGCGCGAACGCTTCGAGGCCGGCCTGCCCATCCCGGCCGACACCGCCGCGCCCGACAACGGCTCGCCGCTGTTCCGTGCCATCGTGCGGCGCCAGGTCATGTCGCTCGACTGGCTGCGCGGCCCGCTCCGGTTCTGGCGCGCGGCCACGATGTCGCCAGACGCCCTCGCCCGCCGCACCCGCGAGATCGAGCTGCCGAAGATCCGCGCCTCGATCGACGCCGGTCGACTACCCCTCGTCGGCCTGATCCGCCACCACGGCTGGAGCCCGTTCGACCTCTCGAAGGACCACCAGGTGCTCGCCTACGGGTACGAGACCGACCCGGGGAGCGGCGACACCACGCTCCGCCTCTACGACCCGAACTGGCCGGATCGGGATGATGTGGCGGTGACCGTGTCGGCCGGCGCGATGGGCCAGTCCACCGGGGAGTCACTGTTGGGCTTAATCGCGCTCGATTGACGCGGACGCGAGCGATCCGGGAACGGGCGGTTCTGGTGACCAAATCCACCGAATGGGGCCCGTTCCGGCCGCGCACGCGGCTATCCTGGCGTGAATGGCTGACGACCTTGCTCCTGGACTCCACGAGTCCTTGCTGACCGCGGACCTCCTCGAACAAGTCGAAGCGCTGCGCGAACGAGGTTGGCTCCTGGAGTGGAAGTCCGCTGACGACGAGAACCTTCCAGAGATCCTTGCCCGGCATGCATACGAGCAGGTCCACCGTGCCGTATCAGGTGTACCCGCATCGGCGACCGACCGTCGAGATCAGCAGGTTGCGCTCGTCAATCGGGTCGTGGCGGCTCTAGCCGATGGACTTTCGCCCGTCGATAACCAGGGCCGGCTGTTGCTCGAGGTCAAAGCCCCGCTGAGCTCCACAGGCATGCACCGCGTCATGGAGCGTCCAGGGATATCGCTACGCGACTCCGTGTTGCTCGTCAACGGACACCGTGACCTCCAGATCGGCCACCAGGTCGGACTCGAAATTCAGAGCGCCGACCGGATCGACCTTCTGTGCGCGTTTGTTCGCTTCGCAGGCGTCCGACTCATGCGTTCGCAGCTCCAGGAGTTCCTCCTGCGGGGTGGAGAAATGCGCGTCATCGCGAGCGTGTATACGGGTTCGACCGAGAAGCGCGCTTTGGACGAACTCGTCGGGCTTGGGGCAAAAGTCAAGGTTTCGTACGAGACGTCGCAGACTCGGCTTCACGCGAAGGCGTGGCTGTTCGAACGACGGTCCGGGTTTCACACCGCATATGTGGGGTCGTCGAACCTCACCCACTCGGCTCTCCTCGACGGCCTCGAATGGAATGTCCGAGCGACGCAGGTCGATAACCCGCGGATCATCGAGCGGATCTCGTCGACGTTTGAGCAGTATTGGAATGAGCCCGAGTTCCAGTCGTACGACCCACGTGTCGACGGTCAACGCCTCCAGGACGCCCTCGACGCCCAGAGTGGCTCAGGTCTGAACAAATCTATCGCTTGGCCACGCCTCCAAGTGGATGTCTCGCCGAAGCCATTCCAAACCGAGATGCTGGAAGCCTTGAGCGCTGAGCGGCAGCGCGGTCATTTCCGCAACCTCGTTGTGGCACCGACTGGT
>DAIUES010000050.1:0-14241 GCA_036844985.1 Candidatus Limnocylindrales bacterium | reverse complement strand
TCATGGACCATAAGGCACGTCCCGAGCTGGACGCCAGTGTGTCGGCGACGATCCACGATGCACGTCAGTTTCCGTGGCCGTATGCCGATCGAGCCTACGACCTGTTCATCGCCCTCCAGGTGTTCGAGCACTTGGGGGACGGCCAGAGCGAGGTGTTTCGCGAAGTCCGGCGGGTGGCCAGGAACGCGATCATCTCTCTGCCGATCGAATGGGAGATGCCGGACCCGACCAACTGTCACCATCGGATCTCGGAGGAGCGTGTGCTGTCGTGGTTCGCGCCGGTGGTCCCGACCCGGATCGTGGAAGGCAACGGCGGTCGACGGCGCCGCCTGATCTACGTGTTCGAGGACCTCCCGCCGCCGTAGATCGACGCTGGCTCGAACCGCAGGACGCGCACGGTCTTTTCCGTGACGTCCTCGAGATCGACCGGCGTGACGACGACGGAGCGTGCCAACTCGACCAGTCCGTCGGCCGGCAAGTGGGCTCGTCCGAGGTCGCCGGTGATGACCGTCGCGCCACGGCGAGCGAGGGACCGCAGCCAGGGTGCCATCCGCTCGGCGAGCTCCTGCTCGTACCACAGGTCGCCGACGAGGACCACCTCCCAGCCCTCGTCCGTGCCGATCGGATCCAGCTCGAGGGCCTCGACCGTCACGTCGTTCGCACTGGCGTTGAGTCGCGTCGCCTCGATCGCGAACGGCTCGATATCGATCGCGGTCACCCGGCTCGCACCGGACCGGGCCGCGGCGATGGCCACGATGCCTCCGCCGCAACCGATGTCGACGACGGTCCGGCCGCGGACCAGCCCCGGATGATCGAGGACGTAGCGGGCCAGGCCCTGACCGCCGGCCCACGCCCACGCCCAGTACGGCGGCGGCACGGCCGGACGAGGGTCGCGCAACGCCGCCGCCTCCCATAACGGCATCGACAGGCCGCCGGTCCGGAGTACGATCTCGGGCACGATCGGCGGAGTCTCGGGGGCGGTGTGCTCGAGGATGAACGCCCGGCGATCCGCATCGGACATCGGCCCGAATGGTGCGGCGGAAGCATCGGGCGGCAGCGGCGGCATCGAACCCAGTCTGACGGGTCGTACCATCCCGCGATGGACCGTGCCCCGGATCGCGCGCCCGCCCCTGCCCGCCTGGACCGACTGGTCGAGCGGCTGGACCGTCCCCGGGTCGCGCTGCTGCTGTCGGCGGCGGTATTCCTGCTGCCGGTCCTCTTCGTGCTCGCCATCCCCGATCCGCTCGAGCAGCCTCCCGGCGTGGACGTGGCCCTGTATCGAGACGCCGCAGCGCGCTGGTTCGCCGGCGGGCCGTTCTACGAACCGCGCCAGCTGGTCGGCCCGTACACGGTCGCGCACGGCGACATCCTGTACCCCCCGGTCGGGCTGTGGCTGTTCGTGCCGTTCGCGCTGCTGCCCGACCTCCCGGCGCTCGTGCTGTGGTGGGCCATCCCGGCGATCACCACCGTCGGGGCGATCCGCGCCGTCCGGCCGCGCCCCGCGGTCTGGCCGCTCATCGCGCTGTGCATCGCGTGGCCGACGACGCCACTGAAGATCTGGACCGGCAACCCCGTGATCTGGAGCGTTGCGGCCATGGCGGTCGCGATCGTGTGGCGGGGCGGCGCGCCGTTCGCCCTGCTCAAGCCGAGTCTCTTCCCGTTCGCGCTGTTCGGCATCCGCGAGCGATCGTGGTGGCTCGGGCTGGTGCTGTTCGTCGTGCTGTGCCTGCCGTTCGGGTCGATGTGGCTGGATTGGCTGACGACCGTGGTCAACTCGCGCGGCGGCGGGCTGCTGTACTCGGCCCTCGAGGCGCCGATGCTGGCGATCCCGCTCGTCGCCTGGCTCGGTCGGACGCGGCCCGGTCGCGGCCGGGCCGGATATGCCATCCTCGGGAGACGATGACCGACGCCCTCCTCCTCCTCGGCAGCCTCCTCGTCATCCTCGTCGGGGCGGAGCTGTTCACCAACGGCATCGAGTGGCTGGGTCGCAAGCTCGGACTCGGGGAGGGCGCGGTCGGGTCCGTGCTCGCGGCGGTCGGGACCGCGCTGCCCGAGACGCTCATCCCGATCATCGCCATCGCGTTCACCCCGGGCGACCACTCGGATGAGGTCGGCGTGGGGGCCATCCTGGGGGCCCCGTTCATGCTCTCGACGCTGGCCATGTTCGTGACCGGCATCGGCATCATCGCCTTTCGCGGCCGCCGCGCCACGGGCAGCGAGGTCGCGGTCGACACCCGGGTCCTGGCCCACGACCTGCGCTACTTCTTCATCGGCTACGGACTCGCGGTCGCGGCGGCATTCCTGCCCGAGGGGCTGGCGCCGGGCCGCTGGGTGGTCGCCGTCGTCCTCGTCGCGATCTACGCCTGGTACGTGAAGGGCCACCTTGACGCCGACGCCGAGGAGGGCGAGCCCCTCCCGCCGCTGCGGTTCCACAAGATCGACGCTGCCGCCCATCGCGCCGATCCCGATGACCCCCGGCTGCGCGTCATCGCCCTGCAGGTCATCGCCGCGATCGGGTTCATCATCGTGGGCGCGGTCTTCTTCATCGACGCGGTCACCCACGTGGCCGACAGCCTCGGGGTCAGCGAGGTCCTCCTCGCCCTGGTCATCGCACCGATCGCGACCGAGCTGCCGGAGAAGTTCAACTCGATCATCTGGGTCCGTCAGGGCAAGGACACGCTCGCGCTCGGGAACATCACCGGCGCGATGGTGTTCCAGTCGATGATCCCGACGACCGTCGGGCTCGTCCTCGCCTCGGCGACCTGGACGATCGCGCCGGGCAATTACACCGCCTTCGCGTCGGCAGCCATCGCCATGATCGCGACGGCGGTGATCTTCGTGCCGGCCCGCCGACGTGGCCGCCTCGACGCACGCCACCTGCTCGTCGGCGGGTTGTTCTACCTCGGCTACCTCGTCTTCGTCATCGCCCTGGTCAGCGGCGCCCTCGACTAGGACGCCGCTGGTACTGCCTTCGCCCGTCAGCTGGCTGTGAACTCGGCCCGCATCCCGGACGTGTAGTGGGCGGGCAGGTTGCAGATCATCACGTACCGCCCCGCCGCCAGCGTGACCGGCAGCGACTCGTCGGCACCGACCGCGACATCCTCGACCTCGTCGATGGCGGTCAGGCCCTCGCCTTCCTCGTCGACCTCCGTGCCGTCGTCACCGAGCGGCAGCTTGTCGATGGCCAGGTCGGTCTTGAAGATCACGAACTCGTGGACCGTGGTGCCCTTGTTCGACACCGCGAAGGTGACCGGTCCGGCGGCAGCGCTCGACGCGCCGAGCTCGATCTTGAACTCGGACAGGGCGGCCGTCACCGACCCTCCTCCGGCCGCCGACGCCGCTGCGGACGGCGCGCTCGACGGCGTCGCCGCGGCATTGCAGCCGGCCAGCACGACCAGCACTGCAAGTGACGCGCCGAGCCGCATCAGCCGGCCGGTCGGGTGGGTTCCATGGGCATGCATCGATCACCTCGCGATGTAGACGTTCCTACGACCTCCGGATCGTCGCGCGGCCGGATACCCCAGCGGTATAGTCGCGATCAATCAATACGGGGTGTCCGTCGTGACCAATCCCGACCACGCGATCGAACTGCTCGGCCCCGGCGGGCCCCACGTCATCGAGGAGCGATCCCTTGTCCGGTCGGCGCGGGCGGCGCTCGAGCGCGCTGGACGGGCGCGACTGCTCGCGGCCCTCGATGTCGCGGCCGTGCTGGTCGTGGCGGCCACCTTCGCCCAGCTCGGACCACCCGAGCTGTTGTTCCACGTCGTCTTCGTGATCCTCACCGCCGAGGCGTTCGCCTTCGGGCGTCGGATCTGCCTCCAGCGCGTCGCGGCGCTGTCGATCGCGCTCGTCGTCTACGCGAGCCTCCCGGCGCTCGGCGTCGCGGTGGCCCCGCTCGAGCTCACCGAATGGCCACTGATGTTCACCATCGCCGTGCTCGTGGCCTGGATGGCCGACCGTGAGCAATCGGTCGCGCGTCGCTATGCCGGGCTCTATCGGGCCACCCGCGATCGACTGGTCCGCGCGCAGGAGGAGGAGCGCGGCCGGCTCGCGCGCGACCTGCACGACGGCATCGGTCAGACGCTGACGGCCCTCCGCCTGACACTCGATGACGCGGTGACGACGACCGGCGTCGAGCGCGACACCGACATCGAGCGTGCGCGCGACCTCGCCCGCGATGCCATCGAGGACACGGCGCGGGTGGCGGACGGGATCCGCCCGCCGCGACTCGAACAGCGCGGGCTCGGGAGCGCCCTGCGTGCCCTCGCATCGGAGCCGCCGGGGCCCGTCGTCGTCGCGATCGCGCCCGGCGCCGACGCCCGACTGACGACGGTCGAGGCCGAATTGGAGATGTTCCGCATCGCCCAGGAGGCCGTGCGCAACGCGATCCGCCACGCTCAGGCGTCGTGGATCGGCGTCTCGCTGCGATCGACCCGGAACGCGCTCCGACTCGAGATCGCCGATGACGGGATCGGCTGCACGGAGCCGCTCGCCGACCCCCGCCGGCTCGGGATCATCGGGATGCAGGAGCGGGCGGTGTCCATCGGTGCGCAGTTCCGGCTGTCGTCGGCGCCCGGCGCTGGCACGTCGGTCGCCGTCACCCTGCCGACCCACGCGACCGAGGCTCAAGGCCGGTGACCGATCCCCTCCGGATCATCGTCGTCGACGACCACCCGGTCGTTCGGGAGGGGGTCAAGCTCGTGCTCGGTCGACAGGCGGATCTGGTGGTCGTCGCCGAAACGGGCGACCCCAAGGTGGCCGTCGCGCTCGCGGACGCCCACCAACCCGACGTCGTGCTGATGGATCTCGCCCTCGGCATCGACGACGGCGTCGCCACGATCGAGGTCATCCGAGCCCGCGCCCCCGACGCCAGGGTCGTCGTCCTGACGATGTTCCATGACCCCGAGACGGTCCGCCAGTGCCTGGCCGCGGGCGCGACCGGGTTCGTGGTCAAGGGTGCCAACTCGAGCGACCTGGTCGACGCCATCCGGGCCGTCGGGCGGGGTGACGGCTATGTCCACAGCTCGGTTGCGGCGACGGTGATCGAGGACAGCCTGCGCTGGACGCGCGATGGCTCGCGGCTCAGTCGTCGCGAGCACGAGGTCCTCAGCCTGCTGGGCGGCGGTCGGACGCCAGCCCGCATCGGGGAGATGCTCGGGATCAGCGTCCACACGGTCCGCCGCCACCTCGCCAGCTGCGCGGTGAAGATCGGCGTTCGGGGCAGGGAAGCCCTGGCGGAGTACGCCAGGGCTCAGGGAATCGCGCGTGGGGAGCCGGTCCGCCCGTTGCGCTCCTGATCAGCGGCGGATCGACGACGGATCAGCGGTCACGTCATCGACGACCGCGTCGCCATGGATCTCGCCTCGCCAAGCCCCCGTCGGGGTGTCGCGCCGCTCGATGAACGTCTTGAACCGCTCGAGATCGCCCTGGACGCGTCGGTCGAGAAAGCCGGCGGCGTCGCCGACGCGTTCGACGACGCCTTCCGGCTCGGCATCGATCGTCAGTGTGATCCGGGTCCGGTCAGCATCGACGGGCTCGAACAGGACGGCTCCGGCATTTTCGGTCCCGCTTGTGCTCTTCCAGGCGATCCGTCGGTCGGGCGTCTGATCGACGATCTCCGCCGTCCAGGAGCGCGTCTGCCCGCCGATCGTGGCGGTCCAGTCGAGGCGCTTGTCGTCGCGCTGGGTGACGCTCTCGACGCCGTCCATGAACTCCGGGAACGATTCGAACTGGGTCCACTGGTCGTATGCGACCCGCGCGGGCACGTCGATCTCGATGGTCTTTTCGACTCGGGACATGAGGGTCCTCCAGGGTGCTGGGGTCGGGCTCCCTAGCATGCCCTGGAGGTGATGGGGATCCGAGTCAAGCGATCGTGGGCTCCCGTTGCACCATCGTGTCACCGACTCCACGCCGACGACGTGGCCGCGCGACGGGCCGAGGGGTCAGTGCTCGGCGGCGTCCGCGTCGGCCTTCGTCTGATGGACGGTGCCCGGCGCATGGTGGGCCGGGGCGTAGGTCGTGACGACCCGCAGCGGGCCGTCGCCCCGGTTGAGGAAGTTGTGGCGGGTACCGGCACGCACGAAGACGAGATCGTTGACCCCGACATCACTGGATCGTCCGTCGATCTGCGCCTCACCGCGGCCTTCGACGAACACCAGCACCTGATCGGTGTCGGTGTGGACCTCATCGCCGATCTCCCCGCCGGGTGGGATGGTCATGACCACCACCTGCTCGTGCTCGCCGGTGATGAGGACCCGTCGAAAGGCGTCATTCGAGCGCGCGGCGGCGAGGATGTCGACCTGACCGGTCTGTTCGGGATCCGAGTGCGATGCCATGGGGACCTCCTTCGGAGCGCCCGCGCGGACGTCGGGGACCAGCCGTGCAGCGTCGAACCGGCGACCGGAGCGGCTCCATCGGCATCGTACTCCCGACAGGTCGGACGGCCATCCGCCCGGCTACGTCCCCCTGATCGGACGACGAGCCGGCGGTGCCACGATGAGCACCGAGCAGCCGGCCGAGGCGAGCACCTCGCCGGCCACGCTTCCGAGCAGCGTCCGGCCGAGACCGGTCCGCCCGCGCGAGCCTATCACGATCACGTCGTCGGAGCGACACATGGCAGCTTCGACGATCTCGGTGCCGGGACGGCCATGCAGGACCTCGGTCACGACGTCGCGTCCCGCATCCATCAGCGGGGCCGCGGCCGCGTCCACGTTGCGTTGATGCTCGCCCGTGATCGACGCCGTCGCCAGACGCCTGCGACCGGTCTGTGGAGCGTCCGCCGACACGGCCACGACGTGGATCCGGGCGAGATCGAAGATCGGCCAGCGGGCGACAAGCTCGATGGCGGCGGCGCTCTGGTCGGAGCCGTCGGTGGTCAGCATCACGCTCCGCAGCGACGTCGAGCGCGCGACGAGCACCGGGCACGGCGCCCGATCGACGATCTCTCCCGCGGCTGACAGCCCAAGCAGGGACGGGACCAGGCCTCGACGACGGCTGCCCGTCACCAGCAGGTCCGCAGCGAAGGATGCGGTCTCGTCGATGATGACGTCGGCGGCATCACCGTGGAGCACCACCGGTTCGACGTGGATGGTCGGACGGCCGATGCGCTGCGCAACCGATTCGAGCTTCGCCGAGCCTCGCGTGGCGGCGCCTGGCTCCCCCGTCCCGGACCCACCGCTCGACGACGGATCCAGCGGTCGGATCTCGCCGGGTGCGGCCTCGACCAGCCGGATCACCGTGCCGGCCGGCCAGTCGATCGCCGCCACCAGGTCCGCGGCGACATGCGCCGCCGGCGAGCCGTCATGGGCGACCACGACCCGCATCCCGCTCGCCAGCGGTCGAGGTCGTTGGGTGTCATCCCCGCCGGTCACGTCGAGCGGCGCCGTTGCCGGCTCGCTGGTGGGCACGGGCGCGACCACATCCATGCCCAGGCCCGTGGTCGCGGCTTCCTGCGTCGGCGCATAGCGGCGAATGCCCGCCCGCGCGATCACGTGGGTCGAGACCGACGAAGTGACGAGCACGAAGACCATGACCAGGATCGCGCTCGTGATGATGTCGGCGTTGCGGGTGCCGATCGACGCCAGCAGCACCAGGATCACGCCCGGCCCCGTCACCAACCCCGCCACGTGCAGCTGCTCGAACAGGTCCGGCTTGAGGATCATCCCGATCAGGCCGACCGTCGCCAGGGCACAGCCAGCGAGCAGCAACACGACGCCGGTCCCGGACGCGAGCGCTTCCAGCATCAGGGTCGCCGTCGCCGTCGTCGGACGATGTAGGGCGCCGCGACCAGCGTCGCCGCGAACGAGAGCAGCGCCAGTCCGAGCGCCGCGTCGACGTAGTAGGACACCCCGTCCACGTACGACAGGGTGGTCAGGATGAGGATCGCGATCGACGCGAGCACATCGAGGGCCAACAGTCGGTGCAGCGTGTCCGGAGCGCGCAACAGGACCATGCCCCCGACTCCGAGCAGGATCGTGGACCAGCCGAACGCGACGAGGACGACGACCTCAGGCATGGTCAGTCCACCACATGACGCTGCCAGCGCTGCCGGGCCCGGTCGTGCCGTGCGCGGATCCCGTCCGGGTCCCTCGCGTCGAGCACGTGCACGATGAGCACATCGCGGGCGGCGTCGACATCGACCGGATACTCGTCGGGCGCCTCGCCGGTCAGCACGCCCCACAACGCGACCGCGCGGCGCGACCGCTCGCCCCGCTCGATCTCGACGAACCCCGGCCGCGCCCGGCCGCCCAGGGCGAACCGGACCGTGCGGACCGTCCCGATGGCCATCTCTGCCCCGGTCGCCAGCAGGGTGGCCAGCAGGGCACGCAGCCAGCCCAGCCAGCCGACCCGCGGTCGGGGGTCGTGTGGCCGCGACGCCCCGACGATGACCGTCGCGAGCAGCGTCCCGACCAGGATGTCGCCCGGTGCAAGGCTGGTCAGGACCAACAGGTAGACCGCAACCAGCCCGACGACCCTCGCCACGAAGCCGACGATCATCGGGTCAGCACCGCTGCCGCGGCCTGGCTGAGGGCCACCAGTGGCTCGGGGAACAGACCGGCGCCCAGGACGACGACGCCGAGAAGGACGGGGACGGCGCGTGCCCGCCATCGCACCGGATCGTCATCGCGGGTGCCGAACCAATGGTCGTACTGGTAGATCTGGAACGTATAGACCAGTGACAGGATGGCGCCGACGATCAGCAGGACGACCAGGGCCGGACGGTCGTGGACGGCCTGGAAGAGCTCGAGCTTGCCGACGAATCCGGCCGCCGGCGGGACGCCCGCGACGCTCAACGCGCCGATCACGAAGACCGCCCCGACGAGCGGCCCCCGGATCCGTGTCGTCAGGAACAGCATGGTCTTGTTGAGCGCGTTGATCGTGGTGTACAGGATGGCTGCCGCGAAGCCGACCGGACCACCGATCCCGATCGCAACCAGCACGTAGCCGACCTGGCCGATGGCCGAGTAGGCGAGCATCTCGCTTGCCGTCCGGCGCGACACCGCGAGCACCCCGCCGTACAGGATCGAGGCGCTGCCGATGACGATGAGGGCGCCGGCCGCGAGCTCGAGCTCGCGCGGCAGGAGTTGTGCCCCGAAGCGGAGGATGCCGTACGCCCCGATGTTGGCGAGGCTGCCACTGAGGATGGCCGCGACGGCCGGCCGGGAGCCGGTGTACACGGTCGGCAACCAGAAGTGGAACGGGAACAGCCCGAGCTTCACGCCGAACGCCACGAAGAACCCGACCGCGATGAGGATGGCTGCGTTGGGGTCGGCCCGGACCATGCGGGTGCCGATCTCGGCCATGTCCAGCGTTCCGGTCACGCGGTACACGCTCGCCACCGACAACAGGAACACGAACGTGCCCACGACGTTGACGGCGGTGAACACGAGCCCGGCGCCGATCGCCCGCGCCGTCCGGCCGTAGACCGACAGGACGTAGGCGGCGCCCAGCGCGAGCTCGAAGAAGACGTAGAAGTTGAACAGGTCGGCAGTCAGGAACACACCGCTCAGTCCGGCCGCGAGCAGCACCACGACGCCGGGGAACTCCCGCTCGCGGACCCCATCGAGCACCTCGTGGACCGTCGCCGCGGTGAGCGTCGCGACCGACAGCAGGGCGAACAGCAGCCCGAACGCATCGGCCCGGAACGTGATCCCGACACCGACCGGCCAGCCGCCCGTCGTGAACGTCACGCTGCCGCCCGGCGGCGCCGCGAGGGCGACCGCGACCAGGCTTGCGAAGGTGCCGACCAGGGCGGCCACCGCGAGCCACCCGACGACGGCGCGTCGGCCGTCGAGGATGACCAGGACGACCCCCGCCGCCCAGGGCACGAGCAGGGATAGCGCGAGCGCCGTCATCGGGCCGACGCCTCCTCGCTCTCCTGGTCGGGGGCGTGGCGTCGTTCGAGTCGATCGTCGCGCTCCGTCTCCTCCTCGGCCAGCTCGTCGAGGGCTCGCGATCGGAAGGCCAGGGTGACCCGTAGCACCAACACCAGCAGGAGGGCGGTCACCGCCATGCCGATCACGATCGCGGTCAGGGCCATCGCCTGGCTGAGCGGATCGCTGACCGGCCCATCGGACAGCGGGTAGACCGGTGCGTCTCCGCGGACGATGGCCGACGCGATGAGGGTCAGCACCGCAGCCTGCGAGATGACCACCACGCCGAGGACGACACGGACGAGGTCGCGGCTCAACAGGAGGTAGGCGCCCGCACCGAACAGCGTGGCCGCGGCGAGCGCGAACAACAGGTTCACTGGTCGGTCTCGGCGACCAGCCAGCTCAGCCGCCGGATGAGCAGGACGACCGTTCCGATGACCAGCAGGAACAGACCGATGTCGAACCCGACCGCCGTCGTCAGTTCCAGCGTGCCGATCCGGGCGACCGGCTGTCCGGGGCGCGGATAGTGGGTGAAGGGGGCCTCGCCGAAGAGCACCCCGACGAACCCGAACGCCAGCGCGACGAGCAGCCCGGTCGCCGCCACGATGTCGGCCTTGCGCACGATCGGCATCGTGCGGTCCGCCCGCTCCGGGCCGAGGACCACGTAGCGCAGGCCGATCGCGAGGGCCACGATGACGCCGGCACCGAACGCCTCCCCGACATCGGCGTAGCCCTTGACGATCAACGCCGCGGCCACCATGACGGCGACCGGCAACAGGCGCGGCGCGACGATCTGGACGATCGGCGTCATCGCGGACGCTCGCGCCCGAGCAGGCTCATGACCCCGACGACGGCGACCGCGAGGACGGTGATCTCGACCATCGTGTCGAGCCCTCGGAAGTCGGTCAGGATGACCGTCACGACGTCGCCGCCGTGGGCCTCCGGTGTCAGGGCGATGTGGGCGGCGGAGGCCGCATCCCCGAGCGGGGGCCGCGACAACGCGGTCCAGATCACGGCGAACGCGCTGAGTCCGGCGACGATCCCGGCGACTGCTCTGCGGTAGCGGGCGATGGACCGCTGCGCATGCTGTGGTTCGGCCACCGCGGTCGCGGGCAGGCGCGCGAAGACGGCCACGAACACGATCGTCAGGACGGTCTCGATGACGACCGCGACGAGCGCCACTTCGGGCGCGCCGACCACGGCGTAGACACCGGCCAGGGCGAAGCCGAGCACCGACAGCGCGAGGACCGGGCGAAGCCGCCCCGTGTCGCGGATGACCGTGAGGCCGGCGGCGACCGCGAGCACGAGCAGGACGATGAGCGGCACGTCGCCCAGACCGAGAGGACCGACGACATACGACCCGTCGGTCGGCGTCACCGCAAACCCGAGCGCGGTGAGGATGCCGGTCGGCACGAGGATGGCGGCGAGACTCGTGCGCAGGTCGCGGACCTCGGCCCGATGGACCGTCTCCGACAGGCGATCGACCGCGTCGAGGGTGAGGCCGTACAGCCGGCGCGGGCCGAGCCGGTCGCCGGCTCGTGCGACCAGCCGCGCGATCGGGTCGCGTACGCTGGCCGCCGCCAGGAGGACGGTCCCCAGCATCCAGGCACTGACCGCCATGAGGTTCTCGGGGCGAGCGTCGAGGTGGTACGCCGGCGCGACGGCGACAGGACCGCCGTGGATGACCAGGGCGGCGTCTCCGGCCAGCGCGGCGAAGGGTGCGACGAAGATCCCGCCGACGAGGGTGAGGCCGGCCAGCGCGACGATCGGGACGACCATGGCCGCTGCTGTCCCATGGGCCCGCGCACGCACGGGCCCCCAGAAGACACCCAGCCAGAAGCGCCCGATATAGGCCACCGTCAGCGCGGCTGCGAGCACGGCGAGGACCGTGACGGCCGGCCCCGACTCGATGGCCGCGGCGAAGAACAGCTCGTCCTTGAAGAACCCGAGGCTGAGGGGGAGGGCGGCGAGCGAGGCAGCCGCGATGCCGGTGGCGGCGGCGACCACCGGCATCTGGCGGCCCAGACCGCCGAGCATCGACAGACGGGACTCGCCGGTCGCTTCGGTGACGACGCCGGCCGACAGGAACAGCGCGCTCTTGGCGATGGCGTGGGCGATGACGTACAGCGCCGCGCCGGCCGCGCCCGCCTCGCCGCCCATGCCGTAGAGGGCGACGACGTAGCCGTACTGCGAGATCGTCGAATGGGCGAGGATCTGCTTCAGCTCGTCCTGGGCGAGGGCGAGGACGCCACCGACGACGACCGACGTGAAGCCGGCGACGACGAGCGCGTCGAGCACTCGCTGGTCGAGCGCCAGCAGCGGGTGGATGCGTCCGAGGACCAGGACGCCGGCCGCCACCATCGCCGCTGAGTGGAGATAGGCCGACACCGGCGTCGGCGCCGCCATCGCCCGTGGCAACCAGAAGTGGAGCGGGACCTGGGCACTCTTGGCCAGGGCGGCGACCGCGATGAGGACGCACCCGATGGTCGTCGCCGGGGTCGCGGAGCCGGCGGCGATGATCGCCGGCACGGAGAACGTGCCGTATTCGGCCTCGAGCACGACCGCGCCGATGAGCATCGCGACCGCGCTCCCGGCCGTCACGACGAGCGCGACGAGGGCGGCGCCACGGGCATCGGTCCGGTGTCGATCGAAGCCGATCAGGAAGTACGAAGCGACGGCTGTCAGGTCGAAGAACACGAACATCAGCACCAGGTCCTGGCTGGCACTGAGCCCGACCATCGACGCCATGAACACGACCATCCATGCCCAGAACCGGCGTGCCTCGGTCTGGCGGCGGCCCTCGGCGGCGAGATGGTGGGGCATGTAGGCCGTGGCGTAGATGAACACGAGCAGGCCGATCCCGGTCGCCAGGAAGGCATACAAGACCGCGAGCCCGTCGAAGGCAAGGTGGAAGCGGATCCCAAGGGTGGGCGCCCACGCGGCATCGATCGCCCAGTCGCCGGCCAGCCAGGCAGCCGCCGTCAGGACCACTGCCGCGGCGGCGATCGCGGTCGCCAGCCATCCGGCGGAGCCCCCGGGCAGCCGACGCTGGGTCGCGGTTCGCGGGTCCTCGGTCACCGGTCAATCATGCCAGTCGGCTGGACCACGACGACGGTAAGCCGGACCGGCCTACGATGGACGCACGTCCGGCAGGAGCCGACGCTTCGATCGAGTCGGTGCACGAGGAGGCCCGAATGGCAAGTGACGATCACGGCGCGAGTCACCCATCCGGATCGGGGAACCCGCTGCTCGACGGCGCCGGACCCGACGAGCTGCCGGCGGCCCTTCGGCTGCAGATCCTCACGACCGAGCATTGGAGCCTGCTGTCGACTCGGGCGCTGACCTGGAATGAAGCGTTCAGTCGATCGACGATGTTCCTGTCGGCGGTCTCCGGCGCCGTCGTCGCCCTGGCGCTGGTCGCAGGGGCGACGAGCTTCGACAGCGGCTTCATCACGTTCGCGTTGGTGCTCCTGCCCATGGTGTTGTTCGCGGGCATCGCGACCTTTTGGCGTCTCGTCGAGATCAACCACGAGGACGTCGGCTGGGTGATCGGGATGAACCGGCTCCGACACGCCTATCTCGAGGCCGCGCCTGGCCTTCGTCCCTACTTCGTGAGCGGCTCGACCGACGACGAGGCCGGCATCATGCGCACGTTCGGCGCGAAGCCCGGGCCAGGGAGCTTCGTCCACGAGTTCGTCACCACGCCCGGGCTGATCATGGTCGTCAACGGCGTCCTTGCCGGGGCGCTGGCGGCCGTGGTCGGGCTGCGCCTCGAGGCGAGTGCCGAATCCATCCTTGTCCTGGTCGCTGTCGTCGGCGTCGTGACGATCGGACTGCTGGCATCGCTCCAGTACCGCCATGTCGTTCGGCCGCGCGGTCAGGAGTCGCGGTTCCCGGGTGGGGACGGAACCTGACCTCGTCCAGCCGCCTGTTACTCGCCACCAGCCCGTGGCCCGATCTGGGTCCGCCCGGTCCGCCCGGTCCGCCCGGTCCGCCCGTCCGGCGGTCCGCCCGTCCGCCGGTCCCCCGGTCCGCCCGGCAGTCCGCGTTGCATCCAACGGGCGAACGGACGAACGACAACCGACCCGACCCCGGTCGTTCGTCGGACGTGCCGACTCGTGCAGCGTCCAGCGGGTGGAGGAGCCGAATCCACTGCTCTGATCCCTGAGCCCGGAGTTCGTTCGACCGTTCGCCCGTCCCATGCAACGCGTTCCCGCGGCCCAAGGCCAGCGACCGGCGTCCGGCCGCGCGATCAGGTGGACAGGGGGCGTCCCACGCACGAATCTGGGGGGAGTGGAGCCGACACTCGGATTTGAACCGAGGACCTGCTGTTTACGAAACAGCTGCTCTACCGCTGAGCTATGTCGGC
>DAIUES010000049.1:0-14430 GCA_036844985.1 Candidatus Limnocylindrales bacterium | reverse complement strand
CCGTCAACGCGGCCAGTTCGAGATCGTCGGTCGCGAACCCCGCGATCGACGGCGCGGGCCCGTCCGCCATGGTCGGGACGAGCCGTTTCGGGTCGCCCGGTGGCGTGCCCGGCAGCCGCTCGTCGACGGCCTCCCGTCCCGCTGCGAGGACACGGTTGGCGAGGTCGAGGATCTGCGGGCTCGACCGGAAGTTCGCCTCGATCCGCACGACGGTCGCGCCCGGATAGCGTTGGGTGAACGAGGTCAGGTACTCGCTCGTCGCCCCGGTGAACGTGTAGATCGTCTGGTCCTCGTCGCCGACGACGGCCAGATCGTCGCGGCCACCGAGCCACGCATCGAGCAGGGCATGCTGGAGCGGGTTCGTGTCCTGGTACTCATCGACCGAGAACCAGCGGTAGCGTTCGCGGACCTCCGCGGCGACCTGATGGTCCGTCTCGAGCAGCTCGACCGTGTGCGCCAGCATGTCCTCGAAGTCGATCAGCCGGGCGCCATCCTTGGCCCGCTCATAGCGTCGGTACAGGCCGGCCATGAGGTCCGCGGGCAGCGGCCCATCGTGCTGCTCCGCCGCGACCTGGGCGACGTACTCGGGCGGCGCGATCCGGCGAGCCTTGGCCCACTCGATCTCGGCTGCCAGGTCGCGGACCGCGAGGTAGCGATAGCCGCCCGGCAGGGTGGCGGTCATCGGCGCCAGCACCGATGCCTTCGATGCCAGGATGGCGGGCAGCTCGTGGCCGTGGATCCTCGGCCAGAAGTGCCGGAGCTGGCGGAGCGCGGCGGCATGGAAGGTCGATGCGGCGACCCCGCGACGACCGAGGGCGGCCAATCGCTCGCGCATCTCGCCGGCCGCCTTGTCCGTGAAGGTCACGACCAGGACGTCGACCGGCCGGACGGCGCCGGTCGCCAGCGCATACGCGACGCGACGGGTGAGCACCCGCGTCTTGCCGGTGCCGGCACCGGCAAGGATGCACAGCGGGCCGCGGACCGTGGTCACGGCCGTACGCTGCGCCGGATCGAGATCGGTCAGGAGGGCATCCGGGTCAGGTCCGAGCATCGGCTCGATCGTAGCGTGCCGCGCTCACCGCGCACGTACGCGCCGCTCGCCCGATACGCTACCGGCATGCGCCAGCCCAGCACTCCGACCGAGCGCGATCCGCGCGCCATCCGCGGCTTCATCGCCGCCCTGTTCGTGATCCAGGTCGTGTATGCCGGTCTCGAGATCCTGCCCAGCGCATCGAGCGGCAGGCTGCTCGACGTCGGGCTCGCGGTCGCGTTCGTGGCCTACGCGGCGATGGTCGTCGCGTTCGTGTACGGCGTCTGGCGTCGGACGGCCTGGGCGTGGCCGCTGGGGGTCGCGCTCGCGGTCGTCGGCCTCGGGCTGGCAGCCATCCGGGTCGCCGCGGGGGCCGACCTCGGGCAGCACCTGATCGGCATGGTCATCGACGCAGGCCTGCTGTGGTACCTCCAGAAGGCCAGCATCAAGGCCACGTTCGGTCGCTGAATCGGTCGTCGGCCGCTGGTCCGAGGGACTAGGATGTGCCGATCCGGCCGCACGGCCGTCGTCCACCGAACGGGAGGCACCACGCCGTCATGATGGATCCGACCCCGACCGCGCCCGCATCGGGCCTCGTCTACGCCGACGTGCCCAACCGCGTGATCGCGTTCATCATCGACGCGATCGTGATCGCCGTGATCATGTTCTTCGTCACCATCATCCTCGGCACCATCGGCCTTGCCGCGGGCATGTTCGGATCGACCAGCGGCACGTACATCGGCTCCATCGTGTACGCGGTCGTGAGCACGCTGATCGGGGCCGCCTACTTCATCTACACGTGGACGTCGATGCGCGCCACGGTCGGGATGCGGGCGCTCGGGATGCAGATCGGCAACGCGGCGGATGGGGCAACCCTCACCCAGGACCAGGCCATCCGACGCTATCTGGCGCTGGCGGCGCCCGGCATCGTCGGCAGTGCCCTGTCGGGTCTGCCGGTCATCGGCTGGCTGCTCGGCCTGGTGTCGCTGGCATGGGTCATCTATCTGCTGTACACCACGTACCAGAGCCCGACCAAGCAGGGCTTCCACGACGTCTTCGCCCACACGATGGTCGTGAAGGCCGCGCGGAACGTCGGCTGACCGTCAGAACGGGGGCCACGGGATCGCCGGCCAGGTCGGCGAGGGCATCGGGAACCGGCGCTGCTCGAGGAGCGCGTCGACCCGGCCTACGGTAGCCCGCACCTCGACCCGGCTGAGGAGCGCTCCAAGGGCGGAGCCGAGATCCCCGTCGAGCGCGGTCCGGATGCGGGCGATGCCGGCCAGTTCATCCTCGTCGAGGGGCTGTCCGCGCCAGCCCCACAGCACGGTCCGCAGCTTGGGCACCGCCGAGAACGTGACGCCGTGATCGACCCCGTAGACATGCCGCCCGCCGTCGATCGGCAGGATGTGGCCACCCTTGCGGTCGGTGTTGTTGACCGCCGCATCGAACGCCGCCATCCGGCGCAGCCGCGGGTCGTCGTCGTTGATCCAGGCCACGACGTCGACGTCGGGGTCCTGCTCGACGAATGCCTGCATCATCCCCTCGCCGAACGGACCGACGCGCATCGTCGTCGGCGGGACGACGCCCCAGCCGCTGGCCTCGGACACGAGATAGGCCGCGACCTCGCGGCGGGTGAGGGTGCCGATCGGGAAGTCGTCGAGCGGGCGCTCCCCGCGGGTCGGCTTGTGGACGGCTTCGATCACCCTCGGCGGCTGGCTGACGGGGTCGCCACAGGGCAGCGTGACGGTGACGAACAGGGCGTTGTTGCTCGAGCCGACGATGCGTCCGACGATGTCGATCGAACCGTCGCGCAGGACCTCGAGCGTCGTGGCCGGATCGAGCACGGTCCGCCCCCGGCTAGTTGACGTAGTGGCCGTTGCGGCGCGGGCAGATGTGGCCCTGCGGATCGAGCGGTGCGCCGCACAGCGGACAGGGCGGTCGGCCGGCGGCCACGACGTGCGCGGCCCGGGCGACGAACGCGCGAGCATCGGTCGCGCTGATGCGGACGCTCAACAGATCGGGCCCGTCCTCGTCGTCATCCTCGTCCTCGTCCGGGTCGATCGGCTCGCCGTCCTCGCCCTGGGCCCGGGCCTCGACCAGGATGCGCTCCGCGCCGCCATCCCAGCCGAGCGTCAGCGAACCCGCCCGAAACGCCTCGTTGATGGGCTCGTCCAGCGGTCCGCCGTCCGCGGCGGCGAGGTCGGCCAGGGCCTCGCTATCCGGTCGGCCGGCATCGCTGACACCGCGCCGATCGAGCTCCTCGAGGAGGTCGCCGAGCCGTTCGGCGAGGACCGCCACCTGGACCTTTTCGAGCGCGACCGACACGACGCGACCGCCCTCGCGCGCCTGCAGGAAGAACGTCCGATCACCCGGTTCGCCGACGGTGCCGGCCACGAAGCGCTCGGGTGGATCGAAGATGTAGCGACGTCGGGGCATGCCCGGACTCTATACCGAAACGGGCGTCAGGCCACGTGGACCGAGACGGTATGCCAGCCCCGTGCACCGTCCGGCGCGGGGGGTGACGGGTGCTGTTCCTGGAGCACGCCGTGGCCGTCGGTGGCCCGCACGCTGAGCACGTGGTCGCCGGGTACTGCCTGCCACGGCAGCACCCACTGGACCCACGTGGCGTCGGAGATGGGCGTCGACAGGGTGGCGTCGTACCACGTCCCATCGATGGACACCTCGACCTTGGCGATCCCCCGATCGGGTGCCCACGCGACGCCCGCCACGGCGACCCGGCCGGCGCCGGTCGAGCCGTTCGGGGTGTCGATCCGCGACTGGGTCAGGATCGGCCCCTCCTTGGCCCAGCCGAGCGGCACCCAGTAGCCGTCGAACGCTTCCCACGTCGTCAGTTCGAGCTCGGCCAGCCACTTGGTCGCCGACACGTAGCCGTACAGGCCCGGGACGATGAGGCGGGCCGGGAAGCCGTGGGCGCGCGGCAACGGGGCATCGTTCATCTGCACCGCGACCATCGGTTCGCGGGCCGGGTCCATGATCCAAGCCGTCGGCATCCCGGCGGTCCAGCCGTCGACCGACCGACCGACGAGCTGGGTGGCCTCGGGCCGCACCCCCGCGAGCTCGAGCACGTCGCGCAGTCGGATGCCGGTCCACTTGGTGTTGCCGACGAGGTGGCCACCGACGACGTTGCTGACGCACGAGATCGTCACGTACTGCTCGAACTGGGGCAGGGCCAGCAGCTCGGTCCAGGTCAGCACCGTCTCGCGTTCGACCAGCCCGTGGATCCGCAGCGTCCACGTCGCGACGTCGACCGATGGCACGAGCAGGGCGGTGTCGATCCGATAGAAGTCGTCATTGGGCACCACGATGGGGGTGAGCCCGGGCGTGCTGGGGGCCAGGTCGGCGCCGGCGGCAAGGGGCGGCACCACGACCGACGGTGGTGGCAACGATCCGACCTCAGACGGAGCGGTCCGCCCGCGGTCGATGAGCGTCCGACCGAGCAGCCCGGTCACGACGGCGCCGGCTCCGACCGCCGCGCTCCGCAGCAGGAACGATCGCCGCGCGGGGTCGGGCGGCGGACGCCGGCGATCGACGGTCCCGCCGACAGGTAGACGGGCGAGGAGCGAGGTGAGGGCCTGCAGCCCGGCCGCGACCGCGGCGATCGCCTCGAGCGCGACGATCGGGGCACTCGCCGTGGGGATGGCCAGGGCCGCCACGCCACCAACGGCCCCGAAGACGACGAAGCCGGCCGCCGCGACCGCGAATCGACGGACCGCGACGACCCCGAGGAGCGCGCCGATCAGCAGCGCCGCGACGGTGACGACGACCTCCAGCGCGAGCTTGTCGTTCGTCCCGAACCAGGCGACCACGAGGTCCTTGGCACCGGGCGGCTGGAGATCGATGACCCGCTGGCCGACCGCGGCGACGAGCGACGTTGCCCCGGGCAGGAACGCCGAGATGAGCTCGGACAGCCCGAGGGCGAGGCCGGCCGATACCGCGCCGGCCAGCGCCGGCAGCGCCACCTGGCGGTGGCCTGACGTGGCAGGGCTGTCCGGGCGTGGCGGCTGCAGGGCGGCGGTATGGGTGCTCACGTGATCATCGTGAGGCCGGCCGATGACGTTCGCGTGTCATCGCACGGTGGGTCACGGCGCCGGCGGCGGCTCCGAGGCTGGCGGCTGGGGTGTCGGCGTCGGGGTCGGCGTGGGTGTCGGGGTCGGGGTCGGTTCCGGAGTCGGAGCGAGGTTCGGTTTGGCGGCCCGTTCGACGGAGCGCTCGCCGCGCTGGCTCGGCTCGAGCGAGGGCGATGGCGACGACGTCGGGCAAGGCTCCGCGACGGCTTGCCCCGATTCGGTCGGTTGCGGGATCTCGAACGACGGGATGACCCCGCTGGGATCCGGCGTCGGGACCACGTAGCAGCTGGGCGATGGGCTCGGCTCGCCGCATCCTTCCCCGGCCACGACCGGGCCCCAGGTGCGCCCGAACGGGTTGAAGCTGTTGTTGTAGAAGTACGCGGTCCGGGTCCGGTCCGGGCCACCGACCCGTCCGGGGCCGCGCTCGGCGCGGCTGATCCAGTCGCGATCGGCCGCGAGCCAGCCCGGGAAGTCGCGCTCGTGCCAGGCCCCGAGGACCTGCTCGCCACACGTGTTCGCTGGCAGCGCCGCTGTCGGCTGCGTGCCGCTGATGTACCACTCGTCGATGCTGTCGACGCCGGCCTGGGGCAGCAGGCCCGTATGCGGGTCGATGGCGACCTGGGTCAGGCCGTCGGCCGGACGCGTGAATCGGGTGATCTCCCACTTCGCCGACGCTTCCTGCATGAAGCCCTGCCAGACATAGGTCGAGACGTCGATCGAGAAGACCGGACGGGCCGGGGTCGACACCGGCGTGTTGTCGCTGTTGCCGTTCCAGGCGCCTGCCGCCAGCGCATACGCACCGGCCGCCCGGCCCTCCTTGGTCGGCGGCGCGATGTAGCCGTAGGCGTTGAGGTCCTTGGCGTCGTTGTTGGTGCCGGTCTTGAGCGTGGCCGGACGACGATCGCCACCGGGCCCGGTCAGCGCGAACGCGCCCCAGTACGGGTTGACCCGGCGGATGGTGTTGCCGTTGAGGATGTCGGTCACGAGCCAGGCGGCCTGGGGGCTCACGACCTGGGTGCCGTCGGGGACCTGATACGGCGGCGCCACGTCGTCGCCGTTGCGGTCCTTGATCGTGAGGATCGTGGTGTGATCGATGCGGCGGCCGCCGTTGGCGAGCGTGCCGAAGGCGGTCACGAGGTCCACCGGGCGCGTCTCGGCCACGCCCAGGGCAAGGGACAGGCCGGCGCCGGCGGATCCCTCCTGGAAGGTCATCCCGAAGTCCTTGGCTCGGGCGTAGACGTGCTCGGGGGTGTTGAGCGCCATCGCCTTGACCGACGGGATGTTCAGCGAGAACTGCAGGGCGGTCCGCATCCGCACCGGACCGCGCTCGAGGTTGTCGGCGTTCGTCGGCGAGTAGTTCCCGCCGAAATCGGTGCCCACGTCCATGAACACGTCCCCCGGGGTGATGACCCGATCGTCGAGGCCGACCGCGTAGTTGAACGGCTTGAAGGCCGACCCGGGCTGGCGGAAGCCCTGGCCGACGACATCGAACTGGGGCTGGAACTGGGGTCGACTGCGCGACGCGTAGTAGTCGGCCGAGCCGACGTATGCGACCAGCTCGCCGGTCTGGTAGTCGACCGCCACCAGCGCTCCGTTTCGGACGTTCTTGTCCTCCAGGTTGCGCATCCACGGCTCGTAGCTCTTGAACCCGAGCGCCTTGGCGGCCGCCGCGGGACTCGCCCGATGGGGCACGATGGTCGATGCCTTGACCCACTTCTCGGCGATCTTCTGGAGGTCGAGATCGATGGTGGTGGTGACCCGCAGCCCGCCGTTGTCGAGCTTCTCGCAGGTCGGTTCACCGCCGCACAGCTTGGCGGCGAGCTCGTCGCGGACGGCCCACACGAAATGGGGCGCCCGCCAGCGCGGCGTCGACTGACGGGCGAGCTCGAGCGGCTGGCCCTGGGCAGCCTCGAAGTCGGACGCGCTGTACATATCGCCGGACATCGGCGTCCGACCCTCGGCCAGCAGCGCGAGCACCATGTCCCGCCGCTGGGCGATCTTCGTGTCGGGCTCGAGGATCAGGTGGGTCGCGGCCGGCGGGCAGGGATCGCCCTCGGCCGGCGTCTCATCGCATTGCTCGACGGCGTTGCGCACGAGATCGTAGTTCGACGGTGACTGGGGGAGCGCCGCCAGGATGGCGGCCTCGCCGGGGGTCAGATCGGCGAGGGCCTTGTTGAAGTACGACCGCGCTGCGGCCTTGATGCCGTAGCTCTGGTTGCCGTAGTAGTTCTGGTTGAGGTAGGCGGTGAGGATGGCCTGCTTGCCCGCCTCGCCCTGGAACGCCTGGGTCACCCGGATCGACTGGATGATCTCCTTGAGCTTCCGTTCGGCCGTCCGCTCGGGATCCTGCACGAGGTCGGGGTCGAGCAGCCGGGCGCGCACCAGCTGCTGGGTGATGGTCGATGCGCCACGGCTGTTGCCTCGAAGCGAGTCGAGTCCGGCCGCGACGATCGCCACCGGGTCGAACCCGGCGTTCTCCCAGAACGTCTTGTCCTCGATCGCGGTCGTCGCATCGAGGACGAGCGGCGGGATCTCGTCGAAGGTCACGACGTCGCGCTTGAATTCGCCGAATCGCGCCAGCTCGATCTTGCCGGTCCGGTCGTAGAGGACCGTCTCCTCGGGAAGCTTGTACTGGGTCAGGCCCTGGGGATCGGGCAGGCCGTTCGCCAGCGCCGCGTAGACGCTGACCGCCGCGATCGCGGCGATGATGCCGAGGCCGGCGAGGAACGCGAACACGATGATGGCGATCCAGCCGAGGGTCGAGCGGCGACCGGAGGCTGGGGCGGGCGGTTCGATCGGGTAGGCGTGCGAACGGTAGTTGGCTGACACGCAGGTCTCCGCAGCGGTGGGATCGGGTCGGTGTCGGTCGACAAGGATGGCGCAAGTCGGGGAATGACGAGACGCGACGGGGCGGGCCGAGGTGACGGGGCCCTTGGATCTGGCTGTCGGCCAGCGCCGTCAGTCGGGCGGACGTGCCGCTCGATAGAAGGCCCAGCAGGTGAGGACCTCCTCGTGGTCCTCCTCGCACCGGCTGGCGATCGCGCCGCCATCGACCTCGATGCGCGCGCTGGTCGGCTCGATGTCCGCGACCGTCCCGGCGGGCCGGGAGCGCAGGTGATTGAGCAGCCGGAAGTCGGCCGCGATCCTGGGTCCGAGCGTGCGCGGATGCTGGTGGCTCATCGTCGTCGGTCCTGATGCACGTTTCGACATCATACCGTCGGTCAGGACGGGACCCGAACCCGCGCAGGAGGATGCACCCCATGGCACGGATCACGCGCTTCGATCACGTCGGCATCACGGTCGCCGATCTCGACACGGTAGGGCGTTCTTCGTCGGGCTGGGGTTCGAGATCGAGGGCCGACGAAGTCCTAGAACTCGGGTCTACTCCAGCCAATCGATCCCCGTATTCGTTCGAGAGCGCTCGATGCAAGGCGTCGTCGATGTCCTCAGCGTCCATCGCGGCCGCCACGGCATCGGCCGGAGCCCGGGGGAGGAAGATCGGCTGCGGCTCGTCATCCACCCGCGCTCTCGAGCGTGCCCTCTCGGCTACGAAAGCGCGGCGCAGACGTCGGTGACGGTGCCCGAGTACGACACGATGTCGAAGGCATTGGTGTTCGTGTCATAGGTGTAATGGATCGTGCCGACGAAGTGGTAGAGCGCGCCGTTGCTGCCGACGACGCCGAATGGGCCCATGTCTCCTGGGCTGAACGAACTTGTGGTCGCACCGTCGTTCAGGCCCGTGAGGATACCCGTCACGGGGTCGAACCGGTCGACTTCCGTGAAGATGTCGCGGGTTTCGAAACGGGCGCCGGTCGCCATGTTCACGTAGGCGCCCTTGGCGTGGACCGAATACATCTCCCGGCCGTCGCTGAAGCTGGTGGACGTACGGAAACCGCTGGACGGTTGGCCTTCGACGTCGAACGCGCACGCTGTGCCGGCCGGAAGCACCCACGTTGACAGGAGATGGGACACGGTCCGGCTCGGTTGGGCCGCAGTAGCGGGCGCGGCCACCGTGAGCGCGAGGACCACGGCGATCACCACGCCACGCGCCGTCCGCTTCAGGTTCGTCACGTTTCGAGTCCTCCCTGGCTGGCAGCGACAGCGCCGCCTCGGGAGGAAGACTCGACATCGTGCGGCGGGTTGTCATCGGTCGAACGACCGATGCCGTATGGCTGGATCAGTCCACGTACTGCAGCGGTGCCACGACGAAATCGTTCGGCAGCTTCACGCCGGTGGCGTGGTTCGGGCAGTAGCCGTTGGGGACCTTGTCGAGGTACTGCTGGTGATAGTCCTCGGCGTAGTAGAACGGACCGGCTTCGATGATGTCCGTCGTGATCGGTCCGTACCCGTTGGCCGACAAGCCCTCCTGGTATGCGTCTCGGGAGGCTTCGGCGATGCGCCGCTGTTCGTCGTTCGCGACCGCGATCAGCGAGCGATACTGCGTCCCCATGTCGTTGCCCTGGCGCATCCCCTGGGTCGGGTCGTGGTACTCCCAGAAGACCTTGAGCAGCTGCTCGTACGACACACGCGACGGATCGAACGCCACGAGGACGGCCTCAGCGTGGCCGGTGCGTCCGGTGCAGGCCTCCTCGTAGGTCGGGTTCGGGGTATGGCCGCCCGTGTAGCCGACGGCTGTGCTGACGACGCCGGGCGTCTGCCAGAACGCCTTCTCGGCGCCCCAGAAACACCCGAGCGCGAAGATGGCAGTCTGGGTCCCCTCCGGCCACGGCCCGGCGATCGGGGTGCCGAGGATCGTGTGCGTGCCGGGTCGGGCGATGGCGTCGGGCCGTCCGGGGAGGGCGTCGCTGGGGGAGGGGATCGTATCGGGGCGGGAGCGGAAGAACTGCATGGTCGAAGTCTAGTCCGCGAGTGCGTCGATCCGGTGACGCCGCCCCTTGACGGCGCGTAGCATCGGGCCGTGGCGCCTTCCTTCGGTTCCGTCCTGGCGACCATCGACCGATGGGGCACGGAACACGCCGCGGCCGCGGTCGTCGGGCCCGCCGGCGTCCTGGCGAGCCACGGCGACATGGAGCGCGTCCTTCGCTGGGCGTCGGTCACGAAGCTCGTCACGGCGCTTGCCGTCCTGTCGACGGTCGAGGCGGGGGTCATCTATCTCGACGAGCCGGCCGGGCCGCCGGGCTCGACCGTTCGACACCTCCTGGCGCACGCGTCGGGGCTCGGCTTCGAGGGCGACGCGATCCTCGCCGCGCCGGGCACCATGCGGATCTACTCCAATCCTGGCTTCGACCGCCTCGGGGAGCTGGCCGCGACGCGCCTCGGGATGTCGTTCGAGTCGGTCGTCCGCGGCCGCATCCTGGACCCGCTCGGGATGACCGGGATATCGGTCGTCGGCCGACCGTCGCATGGGCTGGTCGGGCCGCTCAGCGCCATGGCCGGACTGGCCCGTGAGCTGCTGCGCCCGACGACCATCAGCGCGACGACGCTCGACGGTGCGACGCGGGTCGTATTCCCGGGCCTGCGTGGTGTCCTGCCGGGGGTCGGCCGCTTCGATCCGCTCGACTGGGGTCTCGGCTTCGAGCTTCGGGACCGCAAGGTGCCACACTGGACCGGTGCGCTGAACGCGTCGTCGACGTTCGGTCACTTCGGGGGCAGCGGCTCGTTCCTGTGGGTCGATCCGGAGCTCGACCACGCGCTGGTGTGCCTGACCGATCGGGAGTTCGGACCGTGGGCACTCGAGGCGTGGCCGGCGCTGTCGGACGCCGTGATCGGTGCGATCCGGGAGGGTGCTGGTGGTTCGTAATAGGTCGGTGGCCGCGGACCGCGACCCGGCTGAGCGTGACACGGCCTTGCGTCCCCTCGCGTAACCGGCCCGCCACCCGGCCTCGACCCGGCCGAACGTCAACCAGGGGGACCGTATGACAACTCCCGCACCGTGAGCGACGGTCGATCGGCCGTTCGAGCCGCCGACCCGTGCGTGGCCGACGCCGCGCGACCGCCCCGGCGCTTCGACAAGGCCTGGCGGCTCGACATACGGTCGCCCTGATCGGCATTGTGCCGGCTTGTGCACCGGCGGCCGGCTCGTGCCCGAGGTGCCGCCCCGTGCCCGAGGCAGCCGCCCCCCGGCCGAGCAGCCGCCCCCCGGCCGAGCAGCCGCCCCCCGGCCGAGCAGCCGCGGCGGCCGCCGCTTAACTGGTCAGGCCGGCAGGTCCGTCGGCGACCAGTCGGCCCACATCACGGCGACCAGCACGGCCACGTCGATCGCGACCGCGCCGATCGTGCTGAAGGTCGGAAACGCGGTCGGGAATAGCACGACCCCGATGAGGGATGCGATCGACGACAGGATCGCGAGCGGGGCCCACCAGGCCACGGGCAGCCAAACCATGACCACGCCGGCCAGCGTCACGAACCCGATCAAGGCCACCGACCACACGACGATCCCGACGAGCTGGGTGACGGTCGGCCCGGCGACGCCGCTGAGGATCCACGACTGGCCGTCCCAGGTCGGGTTCACGCTGGCGATCCGGAATGTCTGCAACAGCCCGAGACTGTGGCCGATCCCATGACCCAGCAGCACGAGGGCGATGACGATCTTGAGCATCGGTCGAACCTCCTCCACCCTGACGGGCGGCTCGCCCGGACCGGATGCTGGAGCCGCTGGGTCGATCGCCCAGTGCCGGTCCGCCCGAACCGGACGGACGCTTCGGCCCGGCCACGAGGACACAGCGATCTCCGACCGCGGGCCGGATGACGCGCGACGCACGCCCGGCGACCCACGCCCGCCGACGCCCGCCCGCCTGCGCAACCCGAATCACGCCCGAATCACGGCGAGCGCGTACCGTGGACCCGACCGCCACTGACCGGCGGGATCTGGAGGCACCAACCATGACGACCAACGAGCGGCGCGTGGCGCTGGTGACCGGCGGCGCCAGCGGCATCGGGCGCGCGACCGTCGACCGACTCGCCGAGGACGGGATGACCATCGTCGTCGCCGACATCCAGGACGAGGCCGGCGAAGCGGCCGCCGCCGCGGTGCGTGACGCTGGCGGGGACGCCGTCTATCGCCATCTCGACGTGGCCGACGAAGCCGCGTGGGACGCGGTCGTGGCGGCGACCCTGCGCGACCAGGGTCGCCTCGACGTCCTCGTCAACAACGCCGGGATCGGCGACATCGATCCACTCGAGCAGACGCCCTTCGACACCTACAAGCGAGTGGTCGCCATCACCCAGACGAGCGTGTTCCTGGGCATGAAGGCGACCGCCGAAGCGCTCAAGGCGTCGGGCTCCGGATCCGTGGTGAACGTGAGCTCCATCTTCGGCATCGTGGGCGGGTTCGGCGTCTCCCCGGCCTACGCCGCGGCCAAGGGAGCCGTCCGCAACCTGACCAAGAACGTCGCGCTGCTCTGGGCGCAACAGGGCGTCCGTGTCAACTCGATCCATCCCGGGTTCATCGAGACCCCGATCCTTGGGTCGACCGATCGGAAGATGCTCGAGGAGGTCACGCCGATGGGGCGGCTCGGTGACCCGACCGAGGTGGCCGCGGCGATCGCCTTCCTGGCCAGCCCGGCCGCCTCGTTCATCACCGGCGCGGAGCTGTACGTCGACGGCGGCTACCTGGCCCGCTGAAGCTCGGCAGGCAGAGCCCTGACTCAGGCGCTCCGATCGATCGATGAGGTCAACGCACTCAGGGTGCGCATGACCCAGGCGATGGTGCCGGCATCGTGTCGCCGCGTCCGGGCGTCCGCGTCCATCACGCCGACGAGGGCCGGCTCGACGTCGAGCGGGGGCTCGACCGCGCCAGTTCGGCGGGCTCGGCCGTCCCCCGACGTTCCGAGCTCGTCCGGTTGGGCTTCGCTGCGAGCCGTGGCGCCACCGAGGAAGGCCACGGCCGCCGCTCGGGCATCGGCGCGCAGGGCGTCGAAGTCGGGCAGCGGCGGCAATTCGGTGGCGAGCCGGGCGATGGCCGCCGGGTCCCGCTGGGCGCGCAGACGAACGAGGTAGGCGTCGAGCTCGCGGTCGAAGGCCTCGACGCCGTCGTCGACGCAGCCGATCTCGCGGTCGATGATCGTGGCGTGACCGACGAGGTGCCGCGACAGCCGTTCGCGTCGGACAGCGATGCGCCGCTCGGTGCGGGTACGGATCCGCTCGATCTCCGCCGCGGAGCGGCGCTCGATGTCCTCGATGTCGGCGTCCGCGAGGCGGCGGAACTCGGCTGCTTCGACGGTCGCGCGAAGGCGGACCCTGCGGGTCTGGACCGTGCCTTCGTCCTCGGCAGCGGCGTATCGACGCTGGCGCTCGCGCTCGGCCACTTCGAGCATGGCCGCCCGCAGCTGGGCGAGGAGTGTGGAGGCCGGCTCCCCGCGCTCGGGCGGGAGCGCGGCCTCCGCATGTGGTCGTTCTTCCAGGCTGGATCGGTACATCGGACCTACCCCGGAACAGGGCGGCGATAGTACTTCCGGGTCATCCGCGCGACAACCGGCCGTCGGCGAAACCGGTGCGACCGGGAACCGCCCGACAGAACGCGCTTGACGAGGCCGCCGCCGGCGTGTATCACTAACATATGCTTGTGATACAGAAGACCGCCCGACACCACGAGGGACCACGATGACCAGCGCCACCAACGGCCATGTCCACGCCAGCGCATCCGAGATCCTCGCCGACGGTGCCACGCTCGAGCCATTCCTCGCGCCTGCGACTCGCCACGTCGCCGACGCCGACTGGGCGCGCTACGAAGGCTATATGTCCGAGATCTTCGGAGCCTTCGGGCTCGATCTCGGATCGCCGAGCACCGAGGCCACCCCGCGCCGCTTCCTGCGCGCGATCTGGGACGCGACCGACGGCTACGACGGCGACCCGAAGTTGCTGACCGCATTCCCCACCGAGTGCCGTGGTGGTGCCAACTGCGAGCTGGCGCAGGTCGTCGAGGGGCCGATCCCGTTCGCGGGCCTGTGCGAACACCACGTGCTCCCGTTCGTCGGGAAGGCCTATATCGGCTATGTCGCCCACGAGCAGATCATCGGCATCAGCAAGATGACCCGGCTGGTCCGCGTGCTGACCCGGCGGTTCGGCGTCCAGGAGCGGATGACCCACGAGATCGCCGACGCGCTCGAGACGATGCTCGAAGCACACGGCACGGCCGTCTTCCTCGATGCCACCCACCTGTGCACCCAGATGCGTGGCGTGCGCGAGCACGAGCCGACGACCCGCACGACCGCCTATCGCGGCGCGTACGTGTCGGACGCGGCCCTCCGCGCGGAGTTCTTCGCCATGGCCGGCATCGGGGCGGGTCGACGATGACCGCGGTCGTCAGCCCGGTCCGGTCGGTCGGTCCGGTCGGTCCGGTCAAGGCGCCCG
>DAIUES010000048.1:0-14532 GCA_036844985.1 Candidatus Limnocylindrales bacterium | reverse complement strand
CGACGACCCATCGGTCGCAGTCGTCGGCGGATGGGGCATCACCTCGACCGACCTCCGCACGTTCAGCGATGCGCCGGCCGGCGAGGTCGATGCGATCGAGGGCTACTGCCAGGCCTTCCGGCGTGACGACTTCGCGCGACTGGGCCCGCTCGACGAGCGGTTCCGCTTCTACCGCAACCTCGACATCTGGTGGAGCCTCGTCCTGCGCGACGGGGCCGAGGACGATGCGCCGCGCCGCGCGGTCCGACTCGACGGCTTGCCTCTCGACCGCCACGAGCACCGCGGTTGGTCGAGCCTGCCCGAGGACGAGCGAGCGCGCCAGTCGAAGCGCAACTTCTACCGCATCATCGACCGGTTCGGGTCCCGCCGGGATCTGCTCGTCGCGGGACGCGGCGGTGGTGTCGAGGGCTGACCTCAGCGCGGCTTGAGCGACGAGCCGTCGGGCCCGTCGACCACGTCCCAGCCCATCGCGGAGAGCCGCTCGCGAAGCACGTCGGCACGCCCGAAGTCGCGGGCAGCCCGGGCTGCCGAGCGTTGCTCCAGGAGGTCGACGACGCCTGACGGCACGGGGCGGTCGCTCCGCCCGGCATCGGCGGTGGCGGTGCCATCGGCCCAGACCCGATGGAGGTCGAGGCCGAGGACCGCGTCGGCGTCGAGCACGAGCCACCGTCGTTCGTCGGCCGGCAGCTCGGCCCGGAGCATCTCGCGAACGGTCACCAGCGCGGCCGGCAGGTCGAGGTCGTCGTCGAGCGCGGCGACGAACCGATCGTGGAGCGCGGCACCGCCGGGTGACAGCGGTGCGAGCGGGGCGTGGGCGCGATCGCGGATGTCGTGGTCGGTGCCATCACCGAACCCAGCTACACCGGTCGCGATCCCGGGTGGGCGATCTCCGGCGGCACCAGCGACGAGGGGAGGAGGGGCGGACCACGGACCACTGTCCGCTGGGGCCCCGAGCGCCAGCAGGCGCGAGCGCAACGACCGAAGTGCGGCCGCCGCGGCGCCGATCGACGTGTCCGAGTAGTTCAGCTTGTGCCCGTAGCGCGAGGTCAGAACGAGATAGCGGAACGCCAGCGGATCGACGCCCTCGTCGACGAGCTCGGTGACGCGCTGGAAGTTGCCGGCCGACTTGGCCATCTTGCGGCCGGCCATGAGCAGGTGCTCTCCGTGTACCCAGATGGCGGCCGGCGGGCCTCCGACGAGTGGCGCCGATTGGGCGATCTCGTCCTCGTGGTGGGGGAAGATGTTGTCGATGCCGCCGGTGTGCAGGTCGAACCGGTCACCGAGATAGCGACGGGCCATCGCCGAGCATTCGAGATGCCAGCCCGGGAAGCCCTCGCCCCAGCGGGTCGTCGGCCACTTGACGTCGCGCTGCGGCCCGGCGGCCTTCCACAGCGCGAAGTCGGCCGGATCGCGCTTGTCGGGCTCGACGTCTCCGCGATGGCCTGCCCGCAGCTCGTCCAGCGTGTTGCGCGACAGCTGCCCGTACGAGGGGTAGGAGTTCACCGCGTAGTAGACGTTGCCCAGCGGTGACGCGTAGGCGTGACCGAGATCTTGGAGCGCCTCGGCCAGGGCGACCATGTCCGGGATGTGCTCGGTGGCGCGCGGGAAGACGTGGGCCGGCAGGATGTTGACGAGCGCTTCGTCAGCGTGGAACGCGGCCTCGTAGGCATCGGCGATGTCCTGGGTCGAGCGATGTTCCAGGCCGGCCTGCACGAGCATCCGGTCCTCGCCGCGGTCGAACTGGTCGTCGCGCAGGTGGCCCACGTCGGTGATGTTCTTGACCTGGAAGACATCGTGACCGTGGTACAGCAGCACGCGCCGGATGAGGTCGGCCAGGAGATTCGAGCGGAGGTTCCCGACGTGGGCGTAGCGGTAGACGGTCGGGCCGCAGGTGTACATGCGGATCGGCCCGGGGCCCGTCGGGACGACCGGTTCGACCGCCCGGGTGAGAGTGTTGCGGATGTGCAGCGTCATCGCCGCCCATCGTAGACGAGGGCAGCGTCCTGACCGGTCGGGGGGACGGCGGCCCCTAACGGAACGACGCCTGCCTCGTTATCGCAGCAGAGGCCTCGCGGTACAGACATCGTTCCCCCGGCGGTGTGGTCCTGCGGGGCCTCATCACGTCCGCGGCGCGGCGGACCCCGGCGGGCCGCATCGGGCGTCGCCCGTATACTCCGCCCGATGCGCCGCCGGACCCTGCTGCTCGCCGCCGTCTGCCTGCTCGGCGGCGCCTGCGCCAGCCCGACGACCGGTGCCACCAAGGACCAGGCGACGATCTTGCTCGGTGCACCGACATCGCTCGACCCGGCCGCCACCGGCGATGCCGGCAGCGCCGCGTTCACGGCCCAGTTCTTCGAGTCCCTCACGACGTTCGACACGTCACTCGAGCTGCGCCCGGCCCTCGCCGAATCGTGGCGGATCGAACAGGGTGGCCGGCGGGTCGTGTTCCACATGCGACCGGACCTCCGGTTCAGTGACGGCTCTCCGTTGCGTGCGGCGGACGTCGTGCGGAGCTGGTTGCGGGTGATCGACCCCGCCCACCCGTCACCGCTGGCGACCCTCCTGCTCGATGTCCAGGGGGCCACCGAGTACGTCAGCGGGCAGGGGGCGGTCGACGCGGTCGGGCTGCACGCCGACGACGCGGCGAACGACGTCATCGTCGACCTGATGCGGCCGGCCGCGGAGTTCCCGACGATCGTCGCCAGCCCCACCTTCGGGGTCGTGCCGCCAGGAGTCGGTCGGGATGCCGCGGCCCTCCAGCCTGGCGACGGCTTCATCGTGAGTGGCGGCTATCGCCTGGCAGCGACCGGCGCCTCGACCATGACCCTGGTCGCCAACCCGAACTACTGGGCCGGTCCACCCGCCCTCGCCACGATCGACATCGTGAACGACCTCGGTGGTCGCAGCCAGGTCGAGGCGTTCGAGCGAGGCGAGCTCGACTACGCCCCCATCGCCGAGTTCGATGCGTCGTGGATCGCCTACGATGCGACGCTCGGCCCACAACTTCGGTCGGTGCCGTCGCTGTCGACCGACTACTACGGGTTCGATGCGTCGGGACCGCCGTTCGACGACGTGCGCGTCCGCCAGGCCTTCGCGGCGGCGGTCGACTGGCGGCGCATCGCGACCCTGTCGCTGACCGACCCGGCCGGCGTGGCGACGTCGATGGTCCCGCCCGGCATTCCCGGTCGCAGCGACACGGACGTCGTCCCGGCCCATGACCCCGACGCCGCTCGCGCGTTGCTGGCCGAGGCCGGGTTCCCCGACGGCAACGGGTTCCCCGATGTCTCCCTGGTGACCGGCGGTTCGCCGTACGACGCCGCGGTCATCGCCGAGATCAAACGCGAGCTCGGGATCACGCTCCAGGCCGAGACGATGGACTTCGAGACGTACTTCACCCGGCTCGACGAGGACCCGCCGGCGATGTGGTTCCTGTCGTGGGTGGCGGACTACCCGGGGCGCAACGATTTCCTGGGCATCCTGCTGGGCAGCGGCGCGTCGAACAACTACGGTCGCTGGAGCTCGCCCGAGTTCGATGCGGCGATCGCCGAAGCCGGCGCCGCACCGTTCGAGGCGGCCGCGACCGCGGCCTATGACAAGGCGGAGGCGATCGTCGGGCGCGACGCGCCGGTCATCCCGGTCAGCTACGGCACGGGCTGGGCACTCGCCCGGGACGGACTGCTTGGCGCCGGCCAGAACGGTCTCGGAGCGATGCGGTTCGCCGGTCTCGCGTGGTCGACACCGTGACAGGCCGCCGACGCACCGGGCCGCGCCGCGGGCCCGCTCGCGCCACCCTTGTCACGGCCGCCGTCCTCACGGTCCTCCTGTCGGTCGGGCTGGCTCCGGGCGTCCGAGCCGCCGGGCCGACCTTCGGCACGCCGACGATGTCCGGGTCGCTGGGCAAGGGCCTCGAGCTCACCCAGCCGGTCACCCTCGACGCCGTGCCGGACCGGGTCGAGCTGCTGCTCACCTTCCCCCAGGCGAGTGGCCCGCTGGTGGTCGAGGTTCGACCGCCGACGGTGACAGGCGCCACGACCCTGCGCCACAGCGAGGCCGCGGACGCGTCGCACATCTACCCGAACACGCCGATCTCCGCCCGCTGGCGGATCACGACCGACGGCCAGGTCGCCGTGGGCCCCGAGGTCAGGATGGTTTTCGCGGACGAGCGGTTCGACTGGCAGACGGTCAAGGGCGACCTGATCCGGGTGCACTGGTACGAGGGCAGCCGGGCGTTCGCGGAGCGGGCGCTGCGCATCGGCGAGGACGCGATCGAGACGACGTCGTCGCTGCTCGGCGTCACCGAGGACAAGCCAGTCGACTTCTTCGTGTACGCCGACCAGCAGGCTTTCTACGACGCCCTCGGGCCCGGTACCCGCGAGAACGTCGGCGGTCAGGCGAATTCCGAGATCCGGACGCTGTTCGCGCTCATCCGGCCGTCCGACATCGACGATCCGTGGGTCGGCATCGTGGTCCCCCACGAGCTCGTCCATCTCGTCGTCGACACGGCCGCCCGCAACCCGTATCACTTCGTGTCCCGCTGGCTGAACGAGGGCCTCGCCCAGTACCTCAGCCAGGGCTACGACGCCGACAGCCGGCGGGCCGTCGAATCGGGGGCGCGGACCGGCGATCTCATCCCGCTCGATGGGCTGACTGGTCAGTTCCCGACGTCCGCGGATCGTTTCGGGCTGGCGTACGCGGAGAGCCTGAGCGCGGTCGACTTCCTGATCCGGGCGCATGGTCAGGATGCCCTCGTGGCATTGATCCGCTCGTACGCCGACGGGCGGACCGACGATGAGGCCTTCCGGGCGGCCATCGGCACCGATGTCACCGGCCTCAACGACGCGTGGCTGGCCGAGCTCGGTGCCCAGAAGCCGGTGCGGCACGGCCCCCAGCCGGCGCCCGCCGGCCCGTTGCCGTCGGCCTGGACGAGCAGCGGGGGAGGGCCCGGGACCGGCGCATCCGCGGCTCCCGGTGGTTCCGGCGCCGTGTCGTCCGGTGCCCCGGCGGCCCCGGCCGGTCCGACCAGCGCGGCGGACGGTGCCGGTCCGTTGCTCCCGCTCGCGATCGGGCTGGTCGTGGTCATCCTCGCGGTGGTCGGGCTCGTCCTCGTCCGTCGCTCGCGCCGCCCGCGGTCCGCTGATGCGCCGCCGCCCGTCCCGGGTCCATGAGCCTCGTCGGTCGGCTGCGGACCATCCCGAGCTGGCAGATCACGCTCGGCGTGGCATTGCTGGGGCTTGGTTTCCTCGTGGCCGCCCAGCTCGCGGCAGAGGGGCCACGGGTCCGCTACACGACCCAGGAGCGATCGCCGCTGGTCGAGACCGCCAGCCGTCTGCAGGCGCGCCAGGAGGCGCTCAAGACGTCGATCCTCGACACGAGGCGCCGGATCGAGCAGGCGGAGGGAGCCAGTCAGGGTTCGGCGACGCTCGTGGGTGATCTCAACGACGCCCTCCGCGAAGCGCGGATCGCGGCCGGGCTGGTCCCGCTCACGGGGACCGGCATCGTGCTCCAGCTGGAGGACTCGAAGGAGCCGACCGCGCCCGATGGCAACGCCGCCGACTACCTGGTCGTCGCGCGCGACCTGCGGGCGGTCGTGGAGGAGTTGTGGGCCGCCGGGGCGGAGGCCATCGCCATCAACGGGGAACGGCTGACGCCGACCAGCGCGATCATCGACATCGGGTCGTCGATCCTCGTCAACGCCGCCTACCTGGCGCCGCCGTACCAGGTCGCGGCTATCGGTCCGGCAGATCTCTACCCGCGGCTCGGCGAGTCAGCGGGCTTCGTCGACTTCATCCGGGCCCGGGCCGAGGCGTTCGGGATCCGCGTGTCGGTCGCCGAACCGGCCGCGGTCGAGGTGCCGGCGTTCGCGGGCACGGTCACGCTGCGCTACGCACGGCCCGAACCGTCGGCGACGCCGGTCGCAAGCCCCGCCGCGAGTCCCGCCGGGTGAGCTCCATGCGGGGCCTGCGCAATCAGCTGACGATCGCCGCCGTGGCGCTCGTGCTGGGGCTGCTCGTCGTCGTCCAGCTCCGGACCCAGGCGAGCGGCGCGGCGTTCGCCGGCCTGTCGTCGCAGGACCTGACGGTGCTCGTCGCCAACCTCGACGACCGCAACGACCAGCTCCGGGCCGAACTGGCGACGCTCGAACGCGAGCTCGAGGTCCTCGATCGCAACGCCGAGCGGGGCGACGCGTCGGTCGACGAACTGCGTGCCGATCTGCGCCGCGTCCGGCTGTACGCCGGGATCGACCCGGCGGTCGGAGCGGGCGTGTCGATCTCGATCGACGGACCGATCGACGGCAGCGGCGTCGAGGACCTCATCAACGAACTGCGCAACGCCGGCGCCGAGGCGATCGCGATCGAGGCGGTCCGACTGGTGCCGGGCGTGGTGGCCGTCGGGCCGCCCGGCGCGGTCCTGCTCGACGGGGCGCCATTGGCCGATCCGTTCACGGTGTCGGTGATCGGCGCGCCCGAGAAGCTGACCGGCTCGTTGACCCGCCCTGGCGGAATCATCGCCCAGCTATCGGCGACCCAGCCCGACGTCGTGGTCGAGGTCACCCCGCTCGATCGCGTGAGCGTTCCGGCGACGACCCGCGATGTCCGACCCGATCATGGACGACCACTGCTCTGATACCCTGCCCGCCGTGGCGGACCGACCTGTCCTCAAGCTGCTGCTCGGCGATGTCGTCCGCCTTCGACGGCGCCATCCATGCGGTGGCGACAGCTGGATGGTCGACCGGCTGGGCGCCGACATCGGTCTCCGCTGTCAGTCGTGTGGCCGCCACGTCCTCATAGAACGGCCCACCCTCGAGCGCCGCCTGGTGGAGTTCATCGAACGCGGTGATCCGGCCGTGACCGACGCCGTGGTGGATGGCCACGGGTCGGACCGAGGTCGATGACCGAGCGCGAGGCGGACGCCGCACCGCCGGCCGCGACCGCAGCCGAGGGCGCGCTGGGCGTCTTCCGCAACCCGTCGTTCCTGCGCCTGTGGCTGTCCCAGGCCGCGACCCAGATCGGCGGCAACATGGTCCTGTTCGGGCTGACCGTCATCGTATCCGAGACGCAGCCGAACACGGCGGTCAGCCTGTTGATCCTGTCGTTCCTGGTGCCGGCCGTCCTGTTCTCGGCGGTGGCCGGCGTGTACGTCGACCGGGTCGATCGACGGCTCGTGCTCGTCACGACCAACGTCCTGCGCGGCGTCGCGATCATCGGGCTGTTCCTGGTCGGCGACAACTTCCTGTTCCTGCTGCTGCTCAACATCTTCGTCTCGACCGTGACCGTGTTCTTCGCCCCGGCAGAGGCCGCGATGATCCCCGAGGTCGTGCCGCGCGACCAGCTCCTCGCGGCCAACGGCGTGTTCACGCTGACGTTGAACGCGGCCTTCGCCATCGGGTTCGCCCTGCTCGGGCCACTCGTGATCAACATCGCCGGCCCGCAGGCGGTCATCCTCGTGGTGGCCGCGCTGTACCTGCTGGCCGCGGTCTTCTGCTGGACGCTGCCGCCGTCGCCGCCGCCGGCTGCCCAGGAGGCCCCCGCCGCGCAGCACGCGATGGGCGAGACCCAGAAGGCGGTCGCCTCGACGATCGCCCAGCTGCGCGAAGGGCTGAGCTTCATCCGCGACAATCGATCGATCGGCTGGTCGCTGCTGTATCTCGGGATCACCGCGTCGCTGGTGGGCGTGCTCGGCGTGCTCGGGCCGGACTTCGCCCAGTCGGCGCTCGGGCTCAAGCCCAAGGACTTCGCCATCATCGTGCTGCCCCTCGGTGGCGGCATCGTGATGGGGATCCTGCTGCTCAACTCGTATGGCAAGTTCCTGCCCCGCCGACGGGTCATCGAGGGCGGCCTGATCGTGCTCGGGATCATGCTCGCGCTGCTGTCGGTCGCGGGGCCGCTGAGCATGCTGCTCCAGAACGCCGACCGCGGCAGCGAGCTGATCGACCTCTCGGCGCTGACGTCGCTGCTGGCCATCGTCGTGTTCATCGCGTTCATCGCCGGCGTGGCCTACGGGGCGGTCGCCATCCCGTCGCAGACCCAGCTCCAGGAGGACCTGCCCGAGGACGTCCGCGGTCGGGTCTTCGGCGTGCTGAACATGCTCGTGTCGGTGTCGAGCTTCCTGCCCATCATCATCGTCGGTCCGATCTCCGACCTGATCGGAACGGCGACCGTGCTGCTGGTCGTCGCCATCGGCGTCCTGGCGGCCGGGGTCGCCAGCGTCCTCGGGCGCGACCCGAACCTTGGCATCGCCGGCGCCACCGCCGACCCCCATGTCGAGGACCCGCTGGCTGCCGCGCTCGGTGCCGACCGGCCACGCTGGCGACCGGAGGCCGATGCGCCGTCGAGCCCGGTGTCGCCCGGGATCGTCGGGCCGGCCGATCCGGCCGACCGCGACTGAGGAGGACCGTCGAGTGGCACGCGTCGCGGTCGTGTTCACCGGCGGCACGATCAGCATGTCGTTCGACGCCGCCGCGGGCGGCAACGTCCCGTCGCTCGATGGCGCGGCCATCCTCGCTCGCACCCCTGGCCTCGACGCCATCGCCGATGTGGTCGCCATCGACCGCGGGCTGACGCCCGCCAGCCACTTCTCGTTCGCCGACATCCTCGGCATCGGGACGCGGGTGCAGCAGGCCCTCGACGACCCGGCGATCGCTGGCGCGGTCGTCGTCCAGGGCACCGACACGATCGAGGAGACCAGCTTCGCCTGGGACCTCACCGTGGCTTCGCCCAAACCGGTCGTCGTGACCGGAGCGATGCGGGCGGCGCATGCGGACGGCTATGACGGTCCGGCCAACCTGCGGCGGGCCGTCGCGGCGGCCGCGGCGCCGGTGTTGCGCGGCGCCGGGGTGGTCGTGTGCCTGGCCGGCAGCCTCGAGGCGGCCGACGATGTGACGAAGCTCCACAGCACGGCCCTCGACACGTTCGGTTCGCCGAACAATGGGCGACTGGGGTCGGTCGGCGACGACGGCACGGTCACCATCGGCCGGACGCGCGGCTCGCGGCGCTCGATCAGCCCCGTGCCGGCGGACGGCGCCGTGGTCCATCACGTGCAGGCTGGCATCGGGACAGATGGCGCCCTGCTCGATGCGGCGGTCGTGGCGGGTGCCCGGGGCATCGTCGTCGCCGCGACCGGGGCGGGCAACACCCACCCTGGGTTGCTGGCCGCCGCGGAACGGGCGATCGCCGACGGCGTGGTCGTGGCGCTCGCGTCACGCTGCGTGGCCGGCGCGGTGTCGACCGCGTACGCGTTCCCCGGCGGCGGCGCGACGTGGATCCGCGCCGGCGCCATCGCCACCGGCACGCTGTGCGCGATCAAGGCGCGCGTCGCCCTCGCGCTCGCCCTCGGGGCCGGCCAGGCGCGCGACGATATCGCGGTGCTCCTCGCCGACCCGGTAGGCTGACACCATGCCGCTCGACGCCCTCATCACCGGCCGGATCGCGACCCTCGCGGGCGACACCGGCTTCGGCTGGGTCGAGGCGATCGGCATCCGCGATGGACGGATCGCGTTCGCCGGTTCCGAGGTCGATCTCGAGACACGCGCCGACCCGTTCACGGAGCGGTTCCGCCTCGAGCCCGACCAGGTGGCCATCCCCGGCCTGACCGACGCGCATCTCCACCTCGTCCAGGCCGCGATGGCGTCGCGCCAGGTCGATCTCGCGATGTCGCCCACGCTCGACGACGGGCTGGCCCGCCTCCGGTCGGCCCACGAGGCGTTGCCCGCGGGCGCCTGGCTGGAGGGTCACGGCTGGGACAGCGACCGGTGGGGCGGCTGGCCGACGGCCGATCAGCTCGAGACCGTCGCCCCGGGCCGGCGGGCCGCCGTCTGGGCCCACGACCACCACGCGATGTGGGCCAGCCACACGGCTCTGCGCGAGGCGAACCTGCCGTCGGGCGACCCGTCCGGCGGGGTCATCGCCCGGGCCGCCGATGGATCGGCGGCGGGCGTGCTGTACGAGGCCGCCACGCGTCTGGTGACGGTCCACGTCCCGGCGCTGTCGGCAGACGACCTCGAGGCGGCCCTCATCGCTGTCGCCGGCGACCTGTTGTCGCTCGGTGTCGTCGCCTGCCACGATCCAGGCGGGGTGGCGCCCGACCCCGATCTCACCTACTCGTATCCGGTCTACGCCCGGCTGGCCGATGCCGGACGGCTGCCCGTGCGGGTCCACGCCTGCATCCGCGACGACGCCGTCGAAACGGCCATGGCGCGGGGTCTCAGGAGCGGCCAGCATCTCGGTGCCGACCCGCTCGGCCGGGCGATCGTCGGCTGGCAGAAGTGTTTCGCCGACGGCTCGCTGGGCTCGCGCACCGCCGCGTTGCTCGACGACATCGAACCCGAGCCGGACCGGCCGCTGGCGCCCGACCGCCGTCGCGGGGTGTGGATGACCGACCCGGACGGCCTCCGCGAGCGGGCCGCGCGGGCCGCCGCGGGTGGCATCACGACGACCATCCACGCCATCGGCGATGCGGCGGTCCGGGCTGCCCTCGACGTCCTCACACCGCTGGCAACCGGCTCCCCGCTGATGCCGCGCATCGAGCACGCCCAGATGGTGCACCCGACCGATCGGCCACGGTTCGCCGCCGCCGGGATCGCGGCGAGCGTCCAGCCCGTGCACCTCGGTACCGATGCCGTGCAGGCCCGGCGGTTGTGGGGCGAACGGGCCGAGGTCGAGGGCTACACGTGGCGGTCGATCGCGGACACGGGGGCGGTCATGCCGTTCGGCACGGACGCGCCGGTCGAGCCATACGACCCGTGGCCCGGACTCGCCCTCGCGGTCCGCCGCGAAGACGCCGCCTGGCCGGCCGGCACGGCGCCGTACGCCCCCGCGGAGTCACTGACGCTCGACCGCGCACTGCGTGCCAACTGCATCGATGGGCCGCTGTCCGCCCGCGAGACCGACCGCGGTCGCCTCATCGTGGGGCAGCGCGCCGACGTGGTCGTCATCCCGTCGGCGGCCATCGACGAGCCGGTCACGCCGGGCGGCCCCCTGAAGGCCGCGCGCCCCGACCTCGTCTTCCTCGACGGTCGGGTGGTCGTCGAGCGGTAGGTCAGGGCCTCCCGGCCGAGCCCGGCCGGTCGAGCTCGCGCAGCGCATCGGCGAACAGGCCGTTGAGGATGCGTGACGTCGAGGGGAAGGCGTGGATCGTGGCGGCCAGCATCTCGACCGGGACCCCGGCCTGGATCGCGAGCACGCACTCGTGGATCGCGGCCGTGGCATCGGGACACGCCATCGCCGCGCCCACCAGCTGACAGGTCCCCCGATCGACGACGATCGTCAGGTGACCGAGCGTCGCCTCGATCGCGTACCCGCGGCTGGTCTTGGTGAAGTCGGCGACCAGCTCGAACGCGTCGAGGCCGGCGTCACGCGCGCCATCGAGGCTCAGCCCGACGAACGCGGCCTCGGGGTCGGTGTAGGTGGCGCGCGGCAGGGCCCGATAGTCGGGCGTGACCGCCTCGCCGAGGGCCATCCGGACCGCCAGTTCGCCCTGGTAGTGCGCCTGGTGGGTGTGCAACTCGGGCCCGGCCGCATCGCCGACCGCGTACAGGCCGTCGGCGATGCGCAACCGCCCGTCGCGCGGGTAGGGCGGCGTCCGCCCGGTGGTGTCGAGGCCGTAGTGCTCGAGGCCCAGGTCGTCGAGTGGCACCTCGCGACCGACGGCCCCCATGACGACGTGGCCGTCAACGGTCGTGCCGTCGTCGAGCTCGACCCGGTGGGCGCCGTCGGTTCCGCCACCCGCGTGCGCCGCCACCGCCCGTACACCGGTCCGCACGGTGACGCCGTCCGCCTCGAGCGTCGCCCGGATCACCGCCGAATTGCGCGGATGGTCGGTCGGTGCGAGCCGCGGCCCGGACTGGATCACGGTGACCGGCACCCCGAACCGGGCGTAGACCTGGGCGAGCTCGCACCCGGTCGGGCCGCCGCCGAGGACCACCAGGCTGCGTGGCAGCTCCCGGGTCAGCGTCGCCTGCTCGTTGGTCCACGCGTCGATGGTGTCGATCCCGGGGATATCCAGGCGGCGCGAGCGCGATCCGATGGCGACGATGACGTCGGCGCCGTGGAGCTCGTGTCGCACGTCGCCGTGGCTGAGCCGTACTGCGCCCCGGCCGATGATCCGTGCCTCTCCGCGGTAGACGACCGCCCCCGCCCCCTCGAGGGCACGAACGTGGCTCCCGTCGTCGGGTTCGGATGCGTCGGCGGCGCGCTCGATCATGAAGTCGCGATGCGCCGACGCGCGCGGCCACGTGTAGCGAGCTGGGTTCGCCCTGTGCTCCGCGGCGCTGTGCAGGAGGGCCTTCGAGGGCAGGCAGCCGATGTGCGGGCAGCTGCCGCCGAACCAGCGACGATCGATGACCGCGACCGAGGCGCCGAGCTCGCGAGCCTTGTGGGCCGCGGCTTCGCCACCCGGACCGGCGCCGATGACGATGAAGTCGAAGGTCGTGGTCATCGGCTCATGTCTCCGTCCGTCGCGTGACGATCGCGTTGCCGCCGGGCCTCGTACAGCAACACCGCCGCGGTGACCGACACGTTGAGCGAGTCGGCGATGCCGTGCATCGGCAGGTGGATGGGCTCGATATCGGCTCCCTGCCATGCCTCGCTCAGACCGTCCGCTTCGCTACCCAACGCGATGGCCAGCGGTCCGCGCATGTCGGCGTCCGTGTAGGTCCGGCCGCCACCGACCCTGGCCGCGACGATGCGGACCTGGCGCGCCCGGAGCCACGCCAGCACGTCCGGGGTCGGTGCCGCGGCGAGCGGCACCGTGAAGACCGTCCCGGCGCTGGCGCGGATGACGTTGGGGTTGGCGAGGTCGGTGCGGGGAGACGCGGCGATGAGCGCGTCGGCGCCGGCGCCATCGGCGCTGCGCAGGATCGCCCCGAGATTGCCGGGCTTCTCGACGTCCTCGACGACGACGATCAACGGATCGGCGAGCACGGCCAATGCCGCGAGGTCCGTCGATGGCGCACGGACGACGGCCACGATCCCCTCCACCCGTTCACCGAATGCGATCTTGGCGAAGGCGGCCTCGGTGGTCGATGTCAACGGGGTGCCGCGCTGGAGCAGCGCGTCGAGGGCGGCCCGCGCGTCGCTGCCGCCGAGCAGGGACTCGCACAGGAACGCCTCGACCACCTCGGCGCCGGCTTCGATCGCGCGGCGGACCTCGCGGGCGCCGTCGACCACGGTCAGACCGGCCGATTCGCGCGTCCGCCGCTCGCGCAGGCGGGCGACCGCCTTGACCCGCGGGTTCGACGGGCTGGCGAGGGTGGGGGGCCGCATCCGGTCCATCATGCGCCGCTGGTGCGAGCGAACGAACCGAGGGCCAGGTCGACGCCCGACACCGCCTGGATGTGCAGGTCGCCTGCTTCGACCCGACCCCCGAACGGTGCGAGAGCGCGGCGCAGGTCGTCGGGGTCGATCGACGGGGTGTGGGCGGTGAGGAGCACGAAGCCGCCGGGGGTCAGCAGCCGCGCGACCGCGTCGATCAGGTCCGGCAGGTCCTGCTCGAGGCGCCACGGTCGGTTCGGGCCGGCCCCGTGGCCGTACGTCGGCGGATCGAGGACGATCCCGGCATACGAGCGCGAACGGCGCAGCTCCCTGGCCACGAAGGCGCGGGCGTCGTCGACGAGCCAGCGGATCGGGTGGTCCTGCAGGTCGTTGGCGGCGGCGTTCCGGCGAGCCCACGCCACGGCCGGCTTGGCTGCGTCGACATGGGCGACCGCCGCCCCGGCGCGGGCAAGGGCGAGGGTCGCGAGCCCGGTGTAGGCGAACAGGTGCAGGACGCTCGGCGACGGACGGGCGGCGACCTGCTCCTCCAGCCACGACAGGTGCGCCGCATGCTCCGGGAAGCAGCCGACCTGGCCGGCATCGGTCGGGCGCAGCTGGAGGACGAGGTCGTGGAGGCGAACGGCCCAGCCCGATCGCGCTGCCGCGAGCCCGGGCCCGCTCCAGCCACGCTCGCGGTCGAAGCGGAGGTCGGCACTGGACCAGCGACCGGGATCGCGTCGATCGGCCAGGGCGCCAACCGCGGGACGGTCGGTCAGCTGCGACCCGAACCGCTCGAGACGGCCGCCACTCCCCGCGTCGAGCAGCTCGTAGTCATCCACCGACCCATCATGGCCGAAATCCGGTCGCGCTCGGCGGGCGTATCGGCCGGCGGGGGGAATCAACGAACATCGGAGGTCATCGTGCGTCGTTCCATCATCGCGTTCGTGCTCGTCGTCGTCGGGATGTGGGTCACCGGCTGCACCCAACCCGCCGGTGGCGCGTCGACGAACGCTCCGGGAGCCAGTGCGGCCCCGCCGAGCGCGGCGCCGATGGATTCGGGCGGCAAGTACGGCTACTGACGAGCACGGCCGTTGTCGCTCGGACGCGCCCTCTGGTAGCATTCCCGGGCCGCTGGCGACTCGACCGCTGGGGCTCGGCGACTGTCGCGGGACGTGGAACACCCCGTGAGCCAACGGTCATCGGGTCACGTCGGGCGAGGGACCAGCGACTCGGGCGGCTAGCTCAGCTGGTTAGAGCACTTGCTTGACATGCAAGAGGTCACTGG
>DAIUES010000047.1:0-14545 GCA_036844985.1 Candidatus Limnocylindrales bacterium | reverse complement strand
TCCGCCGGAGCTCGCGACCCAGATCCTCGCCCAGCGACCGGAGTGGGCGGGCTTCACCCCGGGCGAGCTGGCGGGCGCGTTCGCGGTCCAGCAATTCCTCGTCTTCTTCCTGCTGATGCCCGCCTACATCCCGCTGTCCATCGCGACGTTCTCGATCATCGGCGAGAAGCAGGCGCGCTCCCTTGAGGCGGTCCTCGCGACACCGATCCGGACGATCGAGCTGCTGGCCGGCAAGGCCATCGCAGCCCTCGTTCCGGGCGTGCTCGCGGGCTGGATCACGTACGTGGTGTTCGTGGCCCTGGCGTCGGTCGTGTACGGCCCCAACCTGTTCGGGGTCGTGACCGACCCATCATGGCTGGCGGGCGTGTTCCTCCTCGGCCCCGCGGTCGGCCTGTCATCGGTCGTCGCCGGCGTCATCGTCAGCTCGCGGGTGAACGATCCGCGCGTCGCGCAGCAGATCGGCGGGGTCATCATCGTGCCGGTCGTCGGCCTCGTGCTCGTCCAGGCGAGCGGGACCGTGCTCGTCGGGGCGACCGGCTACGTGCTGGTGGCGGCGGTGATCCTGGTGATCTCGCTCGCTGGCCTGCGGCTCGGCGTCAAGCTGTTCGATCGGGAGGCGATCCTCACGCGCTGGCGCTGACCGGCGTTTACCGGGCAGCCGTGCTCGTGTTCCGGGCCCGAACTCTTGACATATCTGCGTAGGCCAAGCCCCTATGATGCCCCGATGACCACCTCGCGCCTGAACTGGTTGCTGTTCCTCGCCCTCGGGTTCATGTGGGGCTCGAGCTACCTGTTCATCAAGCTCGCCGTCGACGACTTCGGGACGTTCACGCTCGTCGCGGTTCGCCTGGCGATCGGTGCGGCGTTCCTGTGGCTGGTCGTTCGGGCGGTCGGACAACCGCTGCCGCGCGAACGTCGGCTGTACGGCCACCTGATCGTCATGGCCGTCATCAACATCGTCATCCCGTTCGCGCTCATCACCTGGGCGGAGCAGTCGGTCGACTCGTCGATCGCGGCGATCCTGACCGCCGCGGTGCCGTTGTGGGCGATCGTCATCGCCCCGTTCGTGCTCCACGATGAGCCGATCCGGGTGAACGGGCTGCTCGGGCTCGCGGTGGGGTTCTTCGGGGTGATCGTGCTCACGAGCCGTGGTCTCGAGACCGGCCGGAGCTCGGACATCACGGGCGAGATCGCACTGCTCGGGGCGTCGCTCAGCTACGCCGTTGGGGCGGTCTACTCGCGACGCCACATGCGCGGCGTGCCACCGATGGTCCCGGCCGTGTTCCAGGTGACCTTCGCGATGATCATCGCCGGCACGATCGCGTTGTTCCTCGAGCGGCCGTGGGAGGCGCGCCCCGATCTGGAGGCGATCCTGTCGATGGTGTGGCTCGGCATCCTCGGCTCCGGGCTGGCGTACCTCGTGAACTTCCGACTGCTCGCCGCGTGGGGGGCGACCCGCACGACCCTCGTGGCGTACGTCATCCCGATCGTCGGGATCGTGCTCGGCTACATCGTGCTCGATGAACCGGTCGACGCGCGGCTGTTGATCGGGACCGCATTCGTCATCGGCGGGGTCGGCCTGGTCAACGGTCGGTGGGGTCGGCGGCGCTTGTTCGCGCGGAACGCCCCGGTCGAGTCGGCGTAGCGGGGCGGCGCGGCGCGGTTCCGGGCGGCGCACGGGCGGGCTCGCGCGGTCCGGCGCGGCGTGGCGCGGCGCTCCGTGTCCGGCGCGGCGGCGCGGTCCGGGTCTCAGGGCGCGGGGCGGTCGGGGCCTGCGATCCGTGCCGTTCGCGGTGGGTCGTCGCGGCCGCGGGACGGCATTAGCGGGTCGATTTCTTCCATCAACTCGCCACGCAGGTATTACGCGAGCCGAAACGGGCGGCGACCACCGAATCTCCGTCACCCAGTGCTGGTGATAGTAGGTGGGCCTGATTTCGCCGAATTGCGGGCCTGTCAGCGACTCCAGGGTCGCGAATCAGGAGATACCAGTGCCACGGCTGCTGGATGGGAAAGATCGGGCGCCGATCGGCCATCCCGGGACCAGGGCCGCGCGCTCGGCGCCCGATGGGTCATCCCGGACCCGGGTCACCGGCCCGCGTGCCCCACCCGGCCCGCCCCACCCGGCCCGCCCCACCACGCCACTCCACGCCACGCCCGCACGCCACGCCATCGCCGCGCCCCGTCCCGCCCTACCCGACCGCCAACAGCAGCGCGCCCCCCACGATCAGCACGGACGCACCGATCCGACGGCCGATCTCGCGCCGTCCGACCGCCTCGCCCATCCGCACCGATCCCCACGCCGCAGCGACGACCGTCGCCGACTCGCGCAGGGGCGCCACGCCCGACAGTGGCGCCACGCTCAGCGCCCACAGCACGAGCACGTAGGCCCCGAGCGTCAGCCAGCCGCCCACGGCCGCCCGGCGGACCTGCTCGCGACCGCCCGCGAACAGGTCCCCGCCTGACACCAGGCGAACCCATACGACCAGCACCACCGACGTCGTGACCCACAGGATCGCGGCGTACGGCAATGGGCCGATCAGGCGCGTGCCGATCCGATCGATCGCGGTGTAGGTGGCGATCGTGACCCCCGCCGCGAACGCGAACGCGACGGCCGGGTCGTGGCCGTGCCCGCGCAGCACCCGCCACGGCCGCTGGAGTATTGCGAACCCGAGCAGCAACCCCATGACGCCGATCGACCCAGCCAGCCCGAGCCGCTCACCCAGCAGGACGACCCCGATCGCGACCGCCAGCAGCGGCGCGGTCCCCCGGGCGATGGGGTAGACGACCGACAGGTCACCCCGACGGTAGGCGGCGGACAGGAGCACGAAGTAGCCGGCCTCGATCGTCCCCGACAAGATCCCCAGGGCGACCCCCTCCATCGGCGGCGGCGCCCCGCCCCCGAGCCACCAGGCGATGAGCCCGGCCGGGATGATGCCGACGGACGCGGCGAGCATCCCGATGGTCGCCGCCCGAAGTGGATCGCCGGCCGTCTTGAGTCGGATGTTCCAGGCCACGTGCAGCATGGCGCTGACCACGACGAGGCCGATGACGAGGGGATCCACCGCCGGACGTTACTCGCCGATGTCGCGCCGCTGCATGCCCCACGCACCGAGCAGGACGCCGCCCACGGCCAGGACGCCGGCGACGACGAGTCCGACCGGATCGTAGCTGCCGGCGATCGGCTGCCCGAGATGGCGGAAGATGCTCAGGTCGAGGACCGCATCGGGCAGGTCGAGCGCGGCCCCGAGCGTGTCGAGCAGGAACGTGCCGATCACCAGCGCAGCCGCCACCCGCGCGGCGAGCGAGGAGCGAACCAGACCGCCGACCGCCAACCCGACCCCCACGAACCCGGCAGCCGCCAAGCCGAGCACGCCCGATCCGAGCACCGGCTCCACGATCGAGCCCCCAGCCGCCACGATGCCGACCGACAGCAGGGCCGCCAGCACCACCGTCGTCAGGACGATGGCGGCCATCACCCCGAGCCCGCTTCGAAGCGCCCAGCCGGCCCGACTCAGCGGCGTCGACAGCACGACGTCGAGGCGACGGTTGCGCTCATCGGTGGCCCAGCCCGCCAGGAAGGTCACGCCGGCCAGGCCGACCATCAGCGAGCCGAACGCATAGAACGCGAGCTGCAGCAGGCCGGACGGCTGGTTGATATCGATGTCGGGGTACACCAACCGGATGAGGTCGGCCATCTGGGGCAGCGAGCCGATGCTCTCCGCGAACTGCTTCGCGGAGCCGGCGATGAGCGCACCGTAGACACCGATCCCGACGCCCCACGCGAGCGCCGCGGCGAGCCGATCGCTGAACTGGCGCATGAATGGACCACGGATGCCGGCAGGCAGGCCAGGCAGTCGAAGCCAGCTCAGGCGTCCAGCCTGACCAACGTCGACCCGCTCGAACCCGACCACGCCGATGGCCACCAGCACGACGGTCGTCACCGCCAGGAGGGCGACCGGCGGCCAGTCGGTCACGCCGGCCAAGGGCCGGTGATGCTCGGTCCAGGCGTACCAGGACAGCGGCGAGAGCGCATCGAGCTGGGGGGCGAGGGCCGCGTACGAGGCGATGAGATAGCCGCCGAACAACGTCACCAGCCCCAGCCCCAGCGCGCGCGTCCGACCGACGAACGGTCCGAGCGCGAAGGCCACGGCGCCACTGGCCAGCATCAGCAGGCCGGCCAGCAGCGCGAAACCGATGGCGGCGGCGACCGGGATCTCGTCGCCCGGCAGCACCGCGAACGCCCGACCACCGATCCACGTGAGCAGCGCGGTGAGGGCCATCGCGATGACGACACCGGTCAGATGCGCAGCCAGCTTCTGGAGCGCGATCGACCGCCGACCCTGGGGCGTCGACGCCAGCAGGTCGAGGCTGCCCCGCGCCGCCTCGCCGGCGAGCGTGCCCGACAACGCGACGACAGACCACATGCCGAGCATCACGGGCAGGACGTTGCCGGTCCGCCAGGACAGGAAGCCGCCAAGGGTGTCGATGTTGATGGGCTCGCCGAGCAGGCCCCGAAAGACCGCCGGCAGGGCGGTCATCTGGGCCACGAGGGCCTGTCGGGAGGTCGCCGTGGTGAACTCGACGCCGTACGGCGCCGCGGTGAGCAGCATGAACCCGCCGCCCAGCAGCCCGACCAGCAGGATCGCCCGGCGGCTGTCTCGCAGCGTCTTGCCGTAGATCGTCCCGAGGCCCACGACGCGGGCCAACGGGGAGGGGCGGGTCAGGCGGCCGCTGCCGACCCCGCGCTCAGCGGCCATCGCCCGCGCTGACTGGTCCGACGCCGTCGCCACCGCGTCCGTACTGGGCCAGGAACACATCCTCGAGGTTGGGCTCGCGGCTCACGACGTCGATGATGCCGTGGGGTGCCGCGGCAGCCAGGACCCCGCCGATCGGCCCGGCGACCCGCATCCGAACGACCGAGCCGTCGACCTGCACGTCCGACACGCCCGCGAGCCCCGAGAAGATCGAACTCGCCACCGGCTGGTGGAACGACAGCTCGACATGGTGGAAGGCGAGGCGGCGGATGGCCTCGATGGTGTCGACCTGGACGAGGCGACCGTCGCGGATGATGGCGACCCGATCGCAGGTGCGATCCACCTCGTCGATGATGTGCGACGACAGGAACACCGAGCGTCCGTCGGCCTTGGCCTCGCGCACGATCTCGAAGAACGTCTGCTGGATGAGCGGATCGAGCCCGGCCGTCGGCTCGTCGAGGATGAGCAGGTCCGGCTGGTGCTGCAGGGCGATGACCAACCCGACCTTCTGCTTGTTGCCCTTGGAGTACTCGCGGAACCGTCGCGACGGGTCGAGATCGAGGCGCTCGACGAGGGAGGCGACGTAGCCGGCGTCGACCCCGCCCCGGAGGTTCGCGAAGTAGGCGATCGTCTCCTCCCCGGTCAGCCGGTCGTACAGGTCGAACTCGCCCGGCAGATAGCCCAGCCGTCGATGGATCGCGACCGGGTCCGACCTCGTCTCGATGCCGAACACCTCGGCCCGTCCCGACGTCGGGCGGATGAGGTCGAGCAGGACCCGCATCGTCGTCGTCTTGCCCGCCCCGTTCGGCCCGAGGAAGCCGAAGATCTCACCCTCGTCGACGACCAGGTCGACCTCGACGATGCCGCGATGGATGCCGTAGGTCTTGGTCAACCGCTCGGTCTGGATGACCGTCGTCATGCGTAACGTCCTTTCGGGGTCGGATCCGATCGCCCGCCAGTATGGCGGCTTCGCCCGCTGGGCCGGTCAGGAGATCGGGGCTGCGGCCGTCACCGGGGCCGCCCGGCGGAGCAGCCCGACGGCCACGGCCGTCGTGATCGGCACGGCCGCGACGATGCCGATGCTGCCCACCAGCGCACGCACCACCTCGACCGCCACGACCTCGCCGGACACGATCAAGGTCGGGTCCTGACGACCCGCAGCGAACAGCACGATCAGCGGCAGCGACGCGCCGACGTAGGCCAGCACGAGCGTGTTGACCGTGGCGGCGATGTGGGACCGGCCCACGTTCATCGCCCGCCGAGCAAGCTGCCAGCGACCCATCCCCGGGTCCGCCGCGGCGAGCTCCCCGACGGTCGCCGCCTGGGTGACCGTCACGTCGTCGAGGATGCCCAGCGCACCGAAGATGATGGCCGCCAGGACCAGGCCCCCGAGATCCACCGTCCCGATCCCGAGCGACACGAGGTAGCCGGCATCCTCCGATCCACGCAGCGCGGTGAACCGGGCGAGCGCATCGAAGGCGATGGCCAGCACGGCGACGAGGGTGAGCGAGGCGAAGGTGCCGACCGCGGCGGCCAGGGTCGTCCGGCGCGCTCCCTCGGTCAGCAGGAACGTCACCGCGGTGACCCCGCTCGCGGTCAGGATGGCGACCCATGCCGGGTCCCAGCCGCCCAGGATCAGCGGCACGACGACCTTGACGACGACCGCGAGGGTCAGGCTCAGGGCGATGAGCGCCCGCACGCCCCGCCAGCCGCCGACGACCGTCACCGCGACCGCGAACAGGCCGAGCAGGACGCTCAGCGTCGGCAGTCGATAGCGGTCGCTGATGGCGGTGAACGGCGCCTCGGGGTCGGTCGACACGCTCACGACCACCTCGTCGCCGATCTGGTAGTCGGGCACGTCGCCCGCACCGGACGGGCCCTGGGGCTGGCCCTCGAGCCGCTCGCCGGCCCGCGGTCCGTCGATGGCCTCGACCGTCACGACCGACTGACTCGGATCGTCCGCCGACGGCGCCAGCGCGACGACCCGACCGTGAACCAGCTCGATCGGTGACGGCGAGGTCGGGACCGGAGCGAGATCGGGCAGCGCCAGGACGACGGCAAGGATCGCGAACCCGAAGGCCAGGGCGCGCGCGTTGCGGCGCAGTCCCGCGAACGGGACGTCGACGATCTCGGGGGCGGTCATGGACGCCGCGCCGGCGTCAGGCGGCTGATGACGCCGAGCGCTCGGAGCGCTCCTTGAGCGCGCGCAGATGCGCCTCGACGCGGGCCTCGAGCGTGCGTCGTCCGAGCCGCACGAGGATGACCGTCCAGCGGTCGACGGGCTCGAAGCTCGCGGCGTGGATCACCCGGGTCCCGCCCGCGACCGGCTCGAGACGCCACGACCACTCGCTCTCGAACCCGGATCCCGTGACGCGCAGCCGGAACACCGACTCGGGCCGGGCCTCGAGGCTCTCGACCCGGGCCGCCTCGCGCAGCAACCCGAGTCTGGTCGACGCCGTCCGGGTGGTCGCCGCTGCCGGCCACGATGGCGCCGCCGGCCCGAGCCGCAGCTCCGGGAACAGCGCGCCCGATGCGGCCGGATCGTGGAGCACCGCCCAGACCGTCCGCGGCGATGCCTGCATGAACACGCGACGCTCGACGACGCGGTCGCCGCGCAGGTGGTCGCCCGGGCGCCGGTAGCCGACCTCGGGATCGGGACGGACCGCCATCAGACGCCGATCGGGTGCCAGACCGTCTTCATCTCCAGGAAGGCGGCGATCCACTCGGGGCGCTCGGACGCCCGGTCGTCGAGCCAGTCGAACCGCGCGTCGTCGACCGACCTTGGCCGGCGCGACAAACGCTTCACGTCGTCGGCGGCGAGCTGTTCCGTCTCGAGCCGCAGATTCTCGGGCACGCCCCACGTGTCCAGCGCGTCGACGTCGACGTGGGCGGCGAGCACGGGGATGAGCTCGGCCTTGCGGCCGGTGAGGACGTTGACGACCCCGCCCGGCACGTCGGACGTGGCCAGCACTTCGCTCAGGGTCACGGCCGGCAACGGCCGCGTCTCCGAGGTGATGAGGACGACCGCGTTGCCGCTCACCAGCGGCGGGGCGAGCCGGCTCACCAGCCCGAGCAGGGAGCTGGTCTCGGGCGCGACGACGCCGACGACCCCGCTCGCCTCGGGGATGGTGAAGTTGAAGTACGGCGCCGCCACCGGGTTGGACGAGCCGAGGACCTGGGCGATCTTGTCGGCCCAGCCGGCGTACCACACCCAGCGGTCGATGGCCCGATCGACGACGGCCGCGGCACGCGGACCGCGCAGCCCCTCGGCCGCGGCCACCTCGGCGATGAACTGGTCGCGCCGACCCTCCATCAGCTCGGCGACGCGGTACAGGACCTGGCCACGGTTCATCGCGGTCTTGCCCACCCAGCCCGGCTGCGCCTTGCGCGCGGCGCGGACCGCGTCACGGAGGTCCTTGCGGGACGCCCGACACGCATTGGCCAGCGGCGCCCCGTCGGCGCCCGACACGAGATACGAGCGACCGCTCTCGGTGCGCGGGAACGCGCCGCCGATGTACAGCTTGTACGTCTTGCGGACGTCGATCCGCGGCGCTTCGTCGGGAGCCGTTGCCAGCGCCCGACGTCCGGCCCGTCCGGCTCGTCCGGCTCGTCCGACCCGTTCAGCCATCTCAGCGATCCTCGAGTCGCACGTAGGCGTGCAGACCCTGCATGCCGCCCTCACGACCGAAGCCCGATTCCTTGTAGCCCCCGAACGGCGAGGTCGGGTCGAACTTGTTGAACGTGTTCGCCCACACGACCCCGGCCTTCATCTTTGCGGCCATGGCGAGGATGCGCGATCCCTTGTCGGTCCAGATGCCGGCCGACAGCCCGTAGGCTGTGTTGTTGGCCTTCTCGACCGCCTCGTCGGGCGTCCGGAAGGTCAGCACCGACAGGACCGGCCCGAAGATCTCCTCGCGCGCGATGCGGTGGCTCTGGGCCACGTTGGTGAACAGCGTCGGGCGGAAGAAGTAGCCCCGCTCGGGCAGGTCGCAGGCGGGCTGGTACAGGTCGGCGCCCTCGGCGACCCCGGACGCGACGAGCTCGGTGATCTTGTCGAGCTGGGCCTTCGAGTTGATGGCCCCGACGTCGGTGTTCTTGTCGAGCGGATCGCCCACCCGGATCGTCGACAGCCGGTCCTTGAGCTTGTCGATGACGGTGTCGACGATCGATTCCTGGACCAGCAGGCGCGATCCGGCGCAGCACACCTCGCCCTGGTTGAAGTAGATGCCGTTGACGATGCCTTCGATCGCCTGGTCGAGCGGCGCATCGTCGAACACGATGTTGGCGGCCTTGCCGCCGAGCTCGAGGGTGAGCGCCTTGTCGGAGCCGGCCACGCCGCGGCCGATCTTCTTGCCGACCTCGGTCGAGCCGGTGAACGCGACCTTGTCGACGTCGGGGTGGGTGACCATGTGCATCCCGATCTCGCCGGGACCGGTGATGATGTTGACGGTCCCGGGCGGCAGGTCGGCCTGCACGCACACGTCGGCGAACAACAGGGCCGACAACGGGGTGGTCGACGCGGGCTTGAGCACGACCGTGTTGCCGGCGGCGAGCGCCGGCGCGATCTTCCACGACAGCATCAGCAGCGGGAAGTTCCAAGGGATGATCTGAGCGGCGACGCCAAGCGGTCGGGCGACCCGGCCCGGGAATGCGTAGTCGAGCTTGTCCGCCCAACCGGCGTAATACCAGAAGTGGTTCGCCGCGAGCGGGATGTCGACGTCGCGGCTCTCCTTGATCGGCTTGCCCGAATCCATCGATTCGAGGACCGCGAACTCGCGGCTCCGCTCCTGGAGGATGCGCGCGATGCGGAACAGGTACTTGGCCCGTTCCTTGCCCGGGAGCTGGCCCCACGACCGGCGTTCGGCGCGACGCGCGGCGCGGACCGCCCTGTCGACATCGGCCGGAGTCGCGCGAGCGACCTCGGCCAGGGGTCGTTCGGTCGAGGGATCGATCGACGTGAACGTCGCGCCGCCGGTAGCCGGCACGGACCGTCCGTTGATGAACAGGCCGTAGCGCTCGCGGAGGGTGACGATGTCACGCGCTTCGGGCGCCGGGGCGTACTCCCACGGGATCGCCTGCCCGTCGCCGAACCCCCAGCTGCTGGGCGACGAGTCGGGAGCGGGGATCACGCTCGTTGTGCGTGCACGATCGGCCATGACCGCATTATGGCACCGGCGCCGCGAACGACCCCGTTCAGCAGTCGTAGGCGGCCAGGCGGTGGACCTTCTCGCAGTACCGCACGTGGATGTGGTCGTCGTGCCCGACGTAGGCACGCGTCAGCCCTTCGCGGATCAGGACCGGATCGTTGAAATAGATCACCTTGACGTGCCCGATCGCCGTCGCACGGATCGCTCGGACGAGCGCCCGGGTCGCGTTGCGGTCGTACGCCGCCATCCGCCAGCTCACACCCCAGCGGCACTGGTCGCTCCTGCGACGGATCGGCCGGATATCGACATCCAGGCCCTGCTCGTGGGTCTGGTGGCCGGCGATGTCGCCCCCGTGTTCGTGACCGATGTCGCCGAGCGCGACCCGACCGCGACCGAGGGTCGCGAAGCGCGCCGCGGCGGCCTCGAGCTGGCCGATGGCGGCGCTCGTTCCCCAATCGGCCGGTCCATTGCCGACCTGGTAATCGCACAGGTCGCGAAAGACCGGTCGCTCGAAGTGCCACAGCAGGTAGCGCCACGTCAGCGCCCCGACGATGCCCGACGGTGGCAACCCCATGTGGCGCTGGAAGGCGATGACAGCCGCGCTGGTCGTCGGGCCGAAGACGTTGTCGAGCAGGATCCCGGCGCGACGCTTCTCGTTGAGCTGCCGTTGCAGGGCGCGCACCGCCTCACCGCTGTCGCCTGGTCCCAGCCGGACGACCAGCCGCCGCCACGTCGCGTCGTCGACCCGCCCGCTGACGGGCAGCGCGCTTGCCACCTGGAACGCCTTGACCGCGGCGACCATCGCGGGGCCGACGATGCCGTCGACCGCGATCGTGGCGCCCTGTTGTCGCAGCAGACCCTGCGCGGCGCGCACGTCGGCTCCCCGATTGCCGGGGCCCTGGTCGGGGAACCGCGGCGAGATCGCGGCGGCCACGGTCGCTGCGCCGAGCAGCGACCAGACCACCAGCCCGATGGCGAGCAGCATGGCGTGTCCACCGACCCTGATCATCGGCGCGAACCATATCGCACGGCGTGTAGCCTGCGCGGATGGACCGACTGTCCGGCGTCGAGGAACGGCTCGACGGCTCGCTGGACGACCCGGGCGCCCTCGCCGGCAACCTGCGCGACCTGGCCCGGGTGAACCGCTGGCTCGGCGGCATCCGGCTGTCGGTCACGGGCATCGAGCGACTGGCGCCCGGCAATGACCCCCTCACGATCCTCGACATCGGCACGGGCGGGGGTGACATCCCGCTGGCGCTCATCGATCACGGCCGGGCCACGGGCCGACACATCACCGTCGCGGCGATCGACGAGCGACCCGAGGTGCTCACCGCGGCCGTCCGGTCCACGCCCCGCCTGGCCACGACCGGGGAACTGACCCTCCACGTCGGCGACGGCCGGGCGCTGCCCTACCCCGACGACGCGTTCGACATCGCCCACTGCTCGCTGCTGCTCCACCACCTCGAGCCCGGCGAGGCGCGCCTCGTCCTCGGGGAGATGCGACGGGTGGCCCGCCTGGGAGTCGTCGTCAACGACCTCGTCCGGGGCCGCCGCAACTGGCTCGGAGCGTGGCTGCTGGGCCACACCCTGACCCGCAACCCGTACACCCGCCACGACGCTCCGTTGTCGGTGCGCCGCGCCTATGCCGTCACCGAGCTGACCAAGCTGGTGACCGCTGCCGGGCTACGGGTGGAGCGGACCATGACCGATCCGCTCCGACATCGGGTGATGCTGGCGGCCCGACGGACCGGGAAGGCGGCCACATGACGACGCCCCTGCCCGATCGGGCCGATGTCGTCATCGTCGGTGCGGGACCGGCGGGCACGGCGCTGGCGGCGGCGCTCGCCCGGAACGCGATCGAGACGCTCGTCCTCGAGCAGACACCGGTGTGGCGCTGGCGTGCCGGCGGCGTGTTCGCCTCCCCCGCAGCAGTCACGGCCCTCGCCGACGCCGGGCTCGATCAGGCGGTGATCGACCGGGTGGCCCGGCCCATCCCGGCGATGCGACTCGAGACCCCGGCCGGGGTGACGGTCCGGTTGACCTATGGCAGCGACGTCGGCGGCCCGCCGGCCGTCGGCTTTGATCGATCCGCCCTCGACCCGGCGCTCGAGGCGCTGGCGACGGCCGCCGGGGCCACGGTCCGGCGCGGCGTGACGGTGACCGCCGTGGAGCTGGGGCAGCGTCGTGGGCCGGTCGTCCACGTCCGTACCGACGACGGACCGTCGACGATCGGCAGCCGCCTCGTGATCGGGGCCGATGGCGCGGCCTCGATCGTGGCCCGTGCGGCCGGCGTCGCACGCCCGTCACGCCTGCCGGTCCGGGTCGGGCTCACCTACCACACGGTCGATGACCGGCCCGTCGACCTGGCCGCGGATGCTCGCCTGGTCGTCTTCCACGACGGGTACATCGGGATCGCCCCGGTGCCGCGGGGCCGGGTCAACGTGGGCATCGTGCTCGGGCCATCGTGGCGGGCACAGCTCGCCCGCGACGGAGCCGTGGCGACGGCCGAGGCGGTCCAGGCCAGCATCCCGGTCGCCCCCGACGATCCGTCGCGGGTTGCCTTCGCGAGTCGGACCGATCGCGTCGTCGGGTCGTGGCCGATCGGTGGCCGGACGACGCGCTGCGCCGGTCCCGACTGGCTGCTGGTCGGTGACGCCGTCGGCTTCCTCGATCCGTTCACCGGCGAGGGCATCCACCGGGCGCTCGTGTCGGCTGGGCTGGCCGGCGCGGCGATCGTGGCCGAGCTGCGCGGTGGTCGAAGCCGCCATCGAGCCTTGCGTGCGTACGAGCGCGGGATGCGCCGGCGGTTCGCGACCAAGGACGTCGTGTCGTGGCTGGTCCAGTCGTTCCTCGCCCGCCCGTGGCTGTTCGAGTACACCGCGCGGCGCCTCGCCCAGCGGCCCGATGTCCGTGCGACGATGGGCCTCGTGATCGGCGACCTGCTCCCGGCCCGACGCGGACTCGATCCGCGGTTCCTGGCCGCGCTGCTGGCGCCGTGATGCGCAGCGCCGTCTCGATCCGGATCGCGGCACCACCCGAGCTGGTGTTCGCGCTGGCCCACGACGTCGAACGCTGGGCGGCGCTGCTGCCGCACTACAGTCGCTCGGTGGCAGTGGCCCGGGACCCCGACGGGCGATTGCTGATGTCGTTCGTGGCACGTCGACCGCTGATCGGCGTGCTCGGGCTCGGGCTGCCGGTCGCGTGGCGTGCGCGGACGTGGAACGAGCCGGCCGAGCGGCGCCTGCGGTTCCGCCACACGGGCGGTGCGACACGCGGCATGGACGTCACGTGGCGCATCGAGCCGGCCGATGACGGCGCCAGTGCGACGGTGACCATCGAGCACGACTTTCGGCCGCGCCTGCCGGGTGTCGCGCGATTCGTCGACCGCTGGTTCACTCGCCCGATCGCCGGTCGGACGCTGGCGACGTTCTGTGCCCTGGCCGAGGCGATGGCCACGACCGGCAGCGGCCACTCGGTCGTCGAGGCCGCCCCGAAGTCCGGCCGCGCCCGCGCGACGAAGACCCGGACATGAACCCCGACCGACGGACCGTGTGGATCACCGGCATCGGCGTGGTGACGCCGATCGGCACCGGGGTCGATGCGTTCCGGGCGGGCCTTCGCGCTGGACGGTCGCCGGTCCAGCCGATCGACCGGTTCGATCCCTCGCCGTTCCGCTCGCAGGTCGCTGCCCAGGTCGACGACTTCGATCCCGTGGCCTGGATGGCGCCCAAGACCGCCCGACAGCTCGACCGGTTCAGCCAGTTCGCGATGGTGGCCGGCCGGCTCGCCCTCGACGATGCGGCCCTGACGCCGGGGGCAGCCGACGCGGCCGAGCCGGAGCGGATCGGCATCTACCTCGGCTCCGCGCTCGGTGGCATCGCCTATGCGGAATCGCAGCACGAACGTTATCTCGAGAAGGGCATCCGCCAGGTCGCGCCGAACCTCGCGCTCGCCGTGTTCGGCGGAGCGGCGCCGGCCAACCTCGGCATCGCCCTCGACGTGCGTGGCCCGATCCTGTCGACGGCCAACTCGTGCGCGTCCGGAGCGGTCGCCCTCGGCGAGGCGCTGGGCGATCTTCGCGAGGGTCGGATCGATGCGGCCATCGCCGGAGGCTGCGAGATCCCGCTGTCGCCGCTCGCGTTCGGCGCGTTCGACATCATCCGGGCGCTGTCCGCCGGACACAACGACGACGCGGCCCATGCCGCCCGACCGTTCGACCGCGATCGCGACGGGTTCGTCATGGGGGAGGCCGCTGCCCTGCTGGTCCTCGAGGCGGCCGATATCGCCCAGCGGCGCGGCGCCGTGCCGTACGCGGAGCTGCGCGGCTACGGTGCCACGTCGGACGCGTTCCACATGGTCCAGCCACGGTCCGACGGACGCGAGGCTGCCCGAGCCGCATCGATCGCGCTGGCCGACGGCGGGGTCGAGCCCGAGGCCATCGACTACGTCAACGCCCACGCCTCGTCGACCCCGATCGGCGACGTCGCCGAGGCACGCGCCATCGCGACGGCGCTCGGCGAGCGCGCTGCGAGCGTGCCGGTGAGTGGCACGAAGGCGCTGTACGGTCACCCGCTGGGCGCGTCGGGCGCGATCGAGGCGGCCATCTGCGCGCTTGCCATCCGCGACGGATGGGCACCCGCATCG
>DAIUES010000046.1:12506-14567 GCA_036844985.1 Candidatus Limnocylindrales bacterium | reverse complement strand
GTCGGGTCCCAGGTTCACGATCGTCTCGAGCCCGCCGGGACGATCGAACCGGAGCACGGCCGGTGGCGCCGGCAGCCAGGCGAGGCCGTCGCCGCGGAACCCCGGATGCTCGCGCCGCAGCCGCAGCGCTGCCCGATACAGCGCCAGGAACGAGGTCGGGTCGCGCCCCTCGACCTCGGCCGTCCGCTCGCGCCACGCCGCGGGCTGGGGCAGCCACGGGTCACTGCCCGCCGGTCCGAACCCGAACGGCGGCGCGGCCCCCGACCAGGGGAGTGGCACGCGACAGCCGTCGCGGCCACGGACCGTGTGCCCGGAGCGGCGCCAGACCGGGTCCTCGAGGAGCTCCTCGGGCAGATCCTCGACCTCCTCGAGGCCGAGCTCCTCGCCCTGGTAGAGGTACACGCAGCCGGGCAGCGCGAGCATGAGCAGCAGGGCCGCCCGGGCGCGCCGTCGGCCCAGAGCCAGGTCGGTCGGCTCGCGCTCCTCGCGACCGTCGCCGGCCGCCCCGACCCTCGGTGGCAGCGCCGCCGAGGCACGTCCGAGCCGTGTCACGTGGCGGACCTGGTCGTGGTTCGACAGCACCCAGGTGGCCGGTGCGCCGACCTCGGCCAGCGCGCTCAGGCTGTCGTCGATGGCGGCGCGGAGCGCGTCGGGGTTCCAGCCCGCCTGGAGAAACCGGAAGTCGAACGCGGTGTGGAGCTCGTCGCCGCGCACGAACCGGGCCAGTCGCTCGGCGTCAGCCACGAACACCTCGGCCACGAAGACGCGGTCGCCGTAGCTGTCGGCGATGGCCCGCCACGACCGATAGATGTCGTGGACGCCGTCGAGATCCCAGTACGGGTGCTCGCGCCGCTCGTGGGGAGCCAGCGGTCCGGCCCGCCGCGCCCCCAGGTCGGGAAACGACGGGTCCTTGACCAGGCCGTGGGCGACGTCGATCCGGAACCCGTCGGCGCCGCGATCGAACCAGAAGCGCAGGATCGACTCGAACTCCGCGCGCACCTCGGGGTGGCTCCAGTCGAGGTCGGGCTGTTCGGGTGCGAACAGGTGGAGGTACCACTGGCCGGCCGACCCGTCGGCTTCGGTGACGCGCGTCCAGGCCGGTCCCCCGAACACGCTCAACCAGTCGGTCGGCGGCTCGCTCCCGGTCGCGCCGCGGCCGTCGCGAAACAGGTAGCGCAGGCGCTCGGTGCTGCCTGGCCCGGCCGCCAGGGCGGCCTCGAACCAGCGGTGCCGGTCGGAGGTGTGATTGGGCACGATGTCGAGCAGCACCCGCAGGCCGAGCCCGTGCGCCTCGGCGATGAACGTGTCCGCGTCGTCGAGCGTGCCGAACAATGGGTCGATCGCCCGATAGTCCGCGACGTCGTAGCCGCCGTCGGCCATCGGCGAGGGGAACCACGGGTTGACCCACACGGCATCGACGCCGAGCTCGCGGATGTCGGGCAACCGCTGGCGCATGCCGGCGATGTCGCCGATGCCATCGCCGTCGGCATCGCTGAAGCTGCGGATGTAGAGCTGGTAGGTAACGGCGTCGCGCCACCAGCCATGGCCCGGACCGGGAGCGTGCATGACCGCTAGCATGACGGCACACGACAGGGAGGGTGCATGCGGCTGTGGGGCGGGCGGTTCAGCGAGGACAACGACCAGCGGGTCGCCGATTTCACGCGCTCGATCGACCTTGACCGGGAGCTTGCTGCCGACGACCTGGCGGGCTCGATCGCGCACGTCCACGGCCTGGGCCGGGCGGGCTTGCTGACCGACGACGAGGTCACCGAGCTGGTGGCCGGACTCGAAGGGCTGGCGAGCGAGGTCGAGGCCGGCACGATCACCTGGGACCCGGCCCTCGAGGACGTCCATCTCAATCTCGAATCGGCCCTGGCGGACCGGATCGGACCGGTCGCCGGTAAGCTCCATACCGGCCGGTCCCGCAACGACCAGGTGGCGACGGACCTGCGGCTGTGGCTGCGTCGGGCGATCGACCGGCTGGACGACGGCCTGGTCGCCTTCGAATCGGCGCTCGTCGGGCTGGCCGAGCGCGAGGGGACCGCCGTCCTGCCCGGCGCG
>DAIUES010000046.1:0-12496 GCA_036844985.1 Candidatus Limnocylindrales bacterium | reverse complement strand
ACACGCAGCGCGCCCAGCCCGTCACTTTGGGGCATCACCTGTTGGCCTACGTCGAGATGGTCGAGCGCGACCGCGCGCGCCTGGCCGACGCGCGCCGGCGGACCAACGTCTCGCCGCTCGGGTCGGGCGCATTGGCCGGCGCGGGCTACCCGCTCGACCGCGAAGCGACCGCCGCCGAGCTCGGGTTCGACGGCGTCACCGCCAACTCGCTCGATGCCGTGAGCGACCGCGACTTCGTCATCGAGACGCTGGGCGCCATCGCCCTCGGCATGGTCCATCTCAGCCGGCTGGCCGAGGAGCTCACGTGGTGGTCGAACCCGCGCTTCGGATTCGTGCGGGCGTCGGACGCGTTCTCGACCGGTTCGTCGATCATGCCCAACAAGAAGAACCCCGATCCGGCCGAGCTCGTGCGGGGTCGCGCCGCCCGCGTCATCGGGGCGTTGACCGGGACGCTCACCCTCGTGAAGGGCCTGCCCCTCGCGTACCAGCGCGACCTCCAGGAGGACAAGGCCCCGCTGTTCGATGCCGTCGCGGTCTACGCGGGTTCGCTCGCGGTGCTCGCCGGCATGCTCGACACGCTGACCGTCGATCACGACCGGATGCGCGCGGCGACCGACGAGGGCTACACGACCGCGACCGCCGTCGCCGATGCGCTGGTCCGAGTCGGGATCCCGTTCCGGACCGCCCACCACGTCGTGGGCTCGCTCGTCGCCCAGGCCGAGGAGGCCGGCGTGGCGCTGGACGCCGTGCCGGACGCGATGATCGGTCTGGCTCTCGGGGCGAGCGGGGACTCGGGTGCCCAGGCGCTCGCCGCGGACCCGGGGATCGGCGACACCCTGCGCGCGGCCGCGTCGGTGGACGGGGCGCTGGCATCGTGCGACGTCATCGGCGGCACGGCCCCGACGCGCGTCGCCGATGCCCTCCGCGCGGCGCGCGAGCGGCTCGACCGCGGCCGCGGTCCGGACCGCGGCTGAGGCTCAGACCTCGGTCGTCGACGCGATCGCCACATCGCGGACGAGATGCGGATCGCGTGCCCAGGCGACCGCCACCACCACGTGGAACGTCGCAGCGGACCGGCCATGCGGGGTGCGGACCGTGGGCAGGCACGCACCGTCGAGCGTGCCACCGAACGGGTAGACGCCGCCCTCACCACCGAAGTCCCCGCCCTCGGCGAGGCGCCCGGACCACATCGTGATGGTCTCGTCGCGTCCACCGCTGACGGTCGCCTCGGCCTTGACCCGGAGTTCGAGCCGGACCTCCTGGACCTGGCGCGGCGCGCCGCCGTCGAGCGTCAGCGTCCCGCGGAACGGCTGGCCGATGCACAACGGCACCGGATCGAGGGCGATGGAGCCGGCCATCCCGTCCGCCTCCGCGTCGGCCGAATCCCACAGCGCGTACTGGGCGACGTCGACCACGCCGGCGCGCAGCAGGGCGGTCGGCTGGAGGACGCGGACCGGTACCTCGAGCTTGGGGTCGAGCCCGCCGACATCGAGGTTGACCCGCACCTCCCAGTCGACCCGCAGCTCGGTGCCCTCGAAGGTCGCCGGCCCGAGGCCAGGGACTGGCAGCTGGAACGGCACGTCCTCGGCGGCTCCGGCCGCGATGGTCGTCGGCCCGACGACCGCCACCGGGATCCTCGGCAGGTCCTGGTGTGCCGTGTGGGTCTCGGTCCGCGTGTGCCCCTGGGCATCGGTCGAGGTCGTGTCGTAGCGCCAGGTCTCGGTCCCCACGAGGGTGACTCGCGCTCCCCGCATCGAGCCGCCATCGCGCGAGGTGATGACCAGCCGGCCGTCCACCAGCCGGCCCGGCATGAGCTGGTCGGTCGCCAGCTCGAGGGTCATCTCGAACCCGCCGCCCGAACCGCTCGCAGTGACTGTCATCGCGCGGCCATGATGCCATCGCGGGCCCTGTACCATCGGTCGACGATGCTGCGGCCCGAGACGATCCGGCAGGCCCCCAAGGCGCTGCTGCACGACCACCTCGACGGGGGCCTGCGGCCGGCCACGATCGTCGACCTGGCGGCCGAATACGGCTACGCCGGGCTGCCCACGACCGATCCGGACGCGCTGGCGGCCATCATCCGTCACGGCGCCGAGCGCAAGTCGCTCGAGCTGTACCTCGAGACGTTCGAGCACACGGTCGGCGTCATGCAGGACCGCGACGCGATCGTGCGCGTCGCCGCGGAGTGTGCCGAGGATCTGGCCGCCGACGGCGTCGCCTACGCCGAGGTGCGCTACGCGCCGGAGCTGTCGACCGAACGTGGCCTGACCCTCGACGAGGTCGTCGCCGCGAACCTCGAGGGCTTCAAGGTCGGCGCTGAGCGGGCGGCCGCCGCCGGACGGCCGATCGTCATGAAGATGCTGGTCACCGCCATGCGCCAGGCGGCCCGCTCGGTCGAGGTCGCCGAATGCGCCGTGCGCTGGCGTGACGCGGGCGTGGTCGGGTTCGATATCGCCGGTCCGGAGGCGGGCTACCGCCCGACCCGCCATCTCGACGCATTCGAGTACGTCCGCCGCGAGAACTTCCACATCACGATCCACGCCGGCGAATCGTTCGGGCTGCCGTCGATCTGGGAGGCGCTCCAGTGGTGCGGTGCCGAGCGACTCGGGCACGGCGTCCGGATCGTCGACGACATCACCGTTCGCGATGACGGATCGGTCGAGCTCGGCCGGCTGGCAACCTTCGTCCGCGATCGGCGGGTCCCGCTCGAGATGTGTCCGACCTCGAACGTCGACACCGGGGCCGCCCCCTCGATCGCCGAGCACCCGATCGACCTGCTCCGGCGCCTGCGCTTCCGGGTCACGGTCAACACCGACAACCGGCTCATGAGCGGGGTCTCGCTGTCGAGCGAGTTCGGCGTCCTGGACGCCGCATTCGGGCTCGGTCTGGGCGAGATGGAGTGGCTGACGATCAACGCGCTCAAGTCGGCGTTCGCGCCGTTCGACGAGCGGCTGCGCCTCATCAACGAGGTCGTCAAGCCCGGCTACGCGCGGCTGCGTTCGGAGGAGTCGCGGGTCGTCCTCGGGTGACCCCGCGCTGGCCGCCCGGCCCGAGGCTCACGCCGAAGATCATCCTCGAGGGGACCCGCCTCACCCACAAGACCGATCTGGCATTGGCCCTCAACGATCATCCCCGCATCGTCGGGCCGCGGCGGTATCGCTATCACTCGCCGCTCATCAGCGGGGAGTGGGGCTCGTTCCATCCGTACCCGTGGAGTCCCGGCCTGGTCGACTACGGCCCCGACGATCGCGAGCGGGCGATGGAGACGTACGCGACGTGGGCGCACATGTTCGAGCTCCAGCGCCATTACTCGTGGATCGTCGATCGGTTCCACCTGTCGACGATCGCGTGGCAGTCGATCCAGCGTGGCATGGTCGAGGACTTCGCCTGGCTCGAGGAGCGACTCGAGCCGCTCGGGTTCCACGTCGTGCTGTGCACCCGCCGGTCGGACACGTTCGAGGTGGCCCGTGCCGAGCGCCTGACCGTGTCCGGCAAGCCCGATCAGTACGACGATCTCGACGTCTTCCGGCGCGAACAGGACTCGCTGCGCGAACTGGCCGCGGCCTCGCGGCTGCCGGTGCTCGAGCTGGACCTGAGTCAGGGCGACATCGAGGGGGCCTGTGCGGCGGTCGCCGACTGGATGGCCGCCACCGGCGGGTTGTGGGCGCCGGGGGCTGGGTAGGGGGCGGCTTCGGCGGGGAGCGGTCAACCGCTGGGAGCCGGGCTCTCGATCGGAATCATCGGAATGAGCGTCCCGCCATCGCTCATGACCTGCGAGTAGGCGAGCCATAGGCCCGCGATCACCAGGACGGACACGATCAGGACGATGATCGGTCCCCGCCAGGATGGCCCGCGGTACCGCTCGCCGACGCCATCGAACGCAGTTCCCACGTCAGCACCATATGCCTGGTGTCAACGTGGGCGTGCGGTGGGTGCTGTCTAGGCGGCAGGCGCTTGTCGGTCGCGATACTTCCCATACAGCAGGCACGCTGGTCGTACGACGGATCCTCCCCGGTATCCTCGCCATGCAGCATCACTGTATGGACCGGATCGGGGACGATTCGGGCGGTGTTCAGGGCCACAGGCGGCTGCGGATGTCCGTGATAGCAGCGTGACTGCTGGATCGGAGAAAGCCGGCCCGGTGGCCGCGAACCTGACGCCCCGGCACCCTGGATCAGACCGCGGCGCCCTCCGGATCGGTCACGCTCATCGGCAGGTCCGCCAGGAGCGGCTCGGTCCACGTCCAGGCGGCGCCGTGGCGCGCCCCGACCGCCCCGTGCCGGGCCGCCTCGACCCGCAGCGGCAGGCCGAAGATCTCGATGAACCCGACCGCCGACGCGTGGTCGAACGCATCGCCTGCGTCGTACGTGGCGAGGCTCTTGTCGTACAGCGACAGCGGGGAGCGTCGGCCGACGACGACCGCCTGCCCATGGTCGAGGCGCAGCCGGACCTCGCCCGATACCACCCGCTGTGACGAGGCCACATATGTGCGCAGGTCGCGCGACAGCGCGCTGAACCACAGGCCGTCGTAGATGAGCCGGGCGAGCTCATCGGCGATGAGCCGATCGAACCGCAGCGTGTCGCGGGACAGCGTCAGCCCCTCGAGGGCGCGATGGGCGGTGTGCAGGATCGTCGCCGCCGGCGTCTCGTAGATCTCGCGGCTCTTGATGCCGACAAGGCGGTCCTCGACGTGGTCGATGCGACCGACGCCGTGCGCGCCGCCGAGCGTGTGCAGGCGCTCGACGAGTTCGACCGGCGACGTTCGGTCGCCATCGAGCGCGACCGGCACGCCGCCCTCGAACTCGATGGTCAGCTCGACCGGATCGGGGGCATCCGATGGCGCCACCGTCCATTCGTAGGCGTCGGCCGGCGGTGTGACCCACGGGTCCTCGAGCACGCCCGTCTCGCACGACCGTCCCCACAGGTTGACGTCGATCGAGTAGGGCGATGCCTTGGTGATGGGGATCTCGATCCCGCGCTCGGCGGCATAGTCGATCTCCTGGTCGCGGGTCAGGCCCATTCCGACCCGCATCGGGGCGACGACCTCGAGCCCCGGATCGAGCGCATGGGTCGCGACGTCGAAGCGGACCTGGTCGTTGCCCTTGCCGGTGCAGCCGTGCGCGACCGCGTCCGCACGCTCGCGTGCCGCGACCTCGACCAGCAGCTGGGCGATGAGCGGTCGGGCGAGCGCGGTGGCCAGCGGATAGGTGCCCTGGTACAGCGCGTTCGCCTGGAGGTGCGGCCACACGAAGTCGGTCACGAACCGCTCGCGAGCATCGACCACGTAGGCCCGCGACGCGCCGGCCGCCATCGCCCGTTCCTCGACGCCGGGTCGGAGCGAGCCGCCGCCCACGTCGACGGTCAGGGTGACGACGTCGACCCCGTACTGCTCCTTGAGCCAGGCGACGGCGACGGACGTATCGAGTCCGCCCGAATAGGCGAGGACGACCTTGTTCATGCGGTGTGGGATCCTCCGACTCAGACGGGAACGGGGTTCGCGATCGACGCCTGGATCGACCGGAACCGGGCCAGCCAGCCCTCCAGCCGATCGTCGTCGGCGAACAGCACGAGGACCGTATTGTCGCCTGCCAGCGTGCCTTCCTGCTCTCGCAGGGTGGACTCGTCGATCGCCTGGGCGACGACGCTGGCCGTCCCGGGCGTGCCGGTCAGCACGAGGATGAGACCGCTCCGGCCGATCGTGACCGGCACGTCGAACAGGATCCGGCGCAGGCGCTCATCCGAGCCGCCAGCGGCGCCCGGGCCGGTGGCGGTCTGGGCCAGGTCCTCGGGCGACACGTACGCGTATCCACCGCCGCGCGGCGCCTTGAGCAGCCCGAGCTCCGTGATGTCGCGACTGACGGTCGCCTGGGTCACGGCGAAGCCCTGTTCGATCAGCTCGTCGACGAGCTCACCCTGGGTCGCGACCGGCCGCGACGTGATGAGCTGGCGGATCGCCCGCTGGCGGAGGCGCTTGAGCTCCTGGCTGGGCGTCATCGCGGGCCTCAGGCGGCACCGACCCGGGCGGCCCGGACGGCGGTGATGCGGGTCCCGAACGCGGGGTCGTCGAGGGCTCGCTCCAGCGCGCGATCGGCGCTTGCGTCGGCGATGATCGCCTCGGCACCATCCCAGCCCAGCGCTGAGAGGGCGGCCCGAACCTTGGGCACCATCCCGCCGGCGATGACGCCGTGATCGATGAGGTGCTCGGCCTCGGCGACGGTGAGCGTATCGAGCTTGCGGCCTTCGCCGTCGCGCACGCCGTCGACGTCGGTCAGCAGCACGAGCTGACGCGCGCCGAGCCCGACGGCGATGCCGGCCGCGGCATCATCGGCATTGACGTTGCAGACGATGCCCTCGGCATCACGGGCCAACGGCGCCACCACCGGCACCTGGCCGCCGACCAGCACGGCATCGAGCAGGTCGCGGCGCAGCCCGACGACGCTGGCGACAAGGCCGAGGTGCGGGATCCGCTCCGCAACGAGGAGGCCACCGTCGACCCCCGACAGCCCGACGGCGTCGACGCCGAGGTCGCGCAGGCCGGCCACCAGCTCGCTGTTGACGACCCCGCGCAGGACCGCCGCGGCGACCTCCAGCGACTGGGCATCGGTCACCCGCAGGCCGCCCTCGAACCGGCTGGGCACGCCGAGACGCTCGAGCCACTCGGTGATGCGCTTGCCGCCGCCATGGACGAGGATCACCGGCCGCCGACGGGCGACCGCGGCGACATCCGCCAGCACGTGGCGCTGCTCCGCGATCGTCGTCCCGCCCAGCTTGACGACGAGGATCTCGCTCACGTCGTGTACTCGCTGTTCTCGATGACGTAGGCCTCGCTGAGGTCGCAGCCGAACGCTTCCCCGGTGCCCTCACCGAGGCCGAGGTCGAGCTCGATGCGCAGCTCCGGGGCGTCCATCGCCAACCGCGCGGCGCCCCGGTCGAACGCGACCGGACCGCCCTGGCTGCCGTCGAACACGAGGTGGCCGGCGATCCGGATGCGCAGCCGGTCGGGATCCAGGCGTGCCGGCTGGCCGGCCCGTGTGGCGGCCTCCGCCGGGTCGAGACCGGCTGCCTCGAGCACGGGCGCGCTCGCCGTTCGGGCATTGCCGGCGGCGCCCGCGACCCGACCCCAGTTGGGGTCCTTGCCGTGCGCTGCCGCCTTGACCAGGCTGCTCGACACGACCGCCCGGGCGATCGCCCGGGCGTCGGCATCGTCGGCCGCTCCGGACACGACGGTCGTGACGAGCGTCGTGGCGCCCTCGCCGTCGGCTGCCTGCTGACGAGCGAGGTCGCGGGCGACTGCCTCGATGGCTGTTCCCAGGGCGGCGGCGGCCTCGGTGCCACGCTGGATCGACGGGTTCCCGGCGGCACCCGATGCGAGGACGAAGACCGTGTCGTTGGTGCTGGTGTCGCCGTCGACCGACAGCTGGTTCCAAGTCCTCGCCGCAGCCGGTCGGAGCAGGTCGTACAGCACGGCCGGCTCGATGCTCGCGTCGGTCAGCACGACCGACAGCATCGTGGCCATGTTCGGGTGGATCATCCCGACGCCCTTGGCGATGCCGCTGACGGTCACGGCGGTGCCGTCGATGTCGATCGTCGTCGTCGCGGCCTTGGTGACCGAGTCGGTCGTGCGCAGGGCCGTGGCCACCGCCTCGAAGGCGACGTCGCTCGCGTCGAGTCGGGGGATGAGTGTGTCGAGCCCGGTCGCGATCGTGACGAGCGGTAACCGCGTGCCGATGACCCCGGTCGAAAGGTGGAGCACGTCCGATTCGTCGATCGTCAGGCGCGTGGCCGCGAGCCGTCCGATCGCGACCTGGTCGGCGTCGCCGGCAGCGCCGGTCGCGGCGTTGGCGCTGCCGCTGGTCGATATCACGGCGCGCGCCCAGCCGTAGCCGCCGCGGGGATCGCCCGACGTGGCCGCAAGGTTGGCCCGCGACCGGCGCACGGGCGCGGCCGCGAACGCGTTCGGGGTGAAGACGGCGGCCACGGCCGCGGAACCATCGATCGTCGCGACCAGCGCGAGGTCGGGGCGACCGGACGCCTTGATGCCCGCGGCCATGCCACCGACGCGGAAGCCGGCAGGCAGGACGGGGCGGCGTTCGACGGCCGGCAAGCCCGTGACCGCAGGAGAGGCTGCGGCGGCCGGCGTGCGCGGCGGCAGCGTCGTCGCCATCTAGGGCGCCAGCGCCAGGGCCTCGAGCCCGGTCGTCTCGGGCAGCCCGTGAACGAGGTTGAACGCCTGGATGGCCTGGCCGGCGGCGCCCTTCACGAGGTTGTCCTCGACGCCGATGGCGATGATCCGGCCGGTCCGCTCGTCGAGACGGATATGGACGAGGACGTGGTTGCTGCCGGTCGTGTGGCTCGTGGCGGGTGGCACCGGGACGACCCGGACGAACGGCTCGTCCGCGTACGCCGCCTCGTACAGCCCGTCGAGCTCGGCCTGGCTGACGGGGCGGGTCGGTCGGACGTGGGCGGTCGACAGGATGCCGCGGGTCATCGGGACGAGGTGGGGCACGAAATCGACCGCGACGAGGCCGGGATTGGCACCGGGGTCGAGCCCGACCTGACCGGCCGCCAGCCCGAGCTCCTGCTCGATCTCGGCGACGTGACGATGACCGCCGAGGCCATAGGCTCGAACGCTCTCGTTGATCTCGCCGAACATCATCGCCGGCTTCGGATCCCGCCCGGCGCCGGACACCCCGCTCTTGGCATCGACGACCAGGTCGCCGATGAGCCCGGCCCGGGCGAGCGGTGCCAAGGCAAGGATGGTCGCGGTCGGGTAGCAGCCGGGCGCCCCGACGATGGCCAGCCGGGCATCGACCAGCGCCTGCAGCTCGGCCCGATGGAGTTCGGGCAGGCCGTACACCGCCACATCGAGCAGGTCCGGTCGGGGGTGCTCGAAGCCATACCAGCGCGGGTAGTCGGCCGGATCGCGCAGCCGGAAGTCGGGCCCGAGGTCGATGATCGCGGTGCCATCGGCGGCCAGATCCGGAACGAGCTCGGCGGCAGCCCCGTGGGGGACTGCGAGGAACACCGCGTCTGCCGCCGGCAGGGACGTGCCGACGGTCAGCGCGGTGCGGGCGAGATGCGGGTGATGGTCGCCGATCGGCTCGTCGTGCCGGTCACGACCGGCCAGACCGACGATCTCGACCCTCGGATGCGACGACAGGATGCGGATCAGCTCGCCACCGGCGTACCCGGTCGCGCCGATGATCCCGACCCGGATGCGGCGAGCGTCGCCAACGTCGGGGGAGCGATGGACGCGCTGTTGCGGGGTGGCGGGTGGGGCCGCGGCTTGCGGTTCCGCGGCCGGCGCGTCGATCGCGGCCGGGGAGTTCCCCGACGAGCGGTCCGTCTCGATCGCCGCGGGCGACTCGAGTCCTGCGCTCACAGGCGCACGCAGCCCTTCACCGAAGGCTGACTCGGGCGGCTCGCCGGGATCGGATGGACCGTCGCCATGGGCGCATGACTATACAACCCGGGTGCATAGTCATGCAATGGGTGATTCGACCGCTGGGGGCGCCAGGCTGGGACGACCACCCTGGGACGGACGTGCCCTTGCTTCAGACCGCCTGCACGTCCGGCCGCTGATACGGGCCCGTGGCGATGACCTCGCCCTCGGCCTCGAACGGGGCACTCCCCTCGGACCGGATCCGATACCGGTGATGCACCACCGTCGCCCCGGCCGACAGCATCGCGCTGACGGGGCAGTAGCGGGTCGCGGACAGCTCGATCGAGCGGCGGATGGCGGCCTCCGAGAGGTCGGTGCCGTCGAGCACATGGGTGACCGTGATGTCGGTGTAGACCTGCGGATACTCGTCGCGCTGGTCGCCGGTCACCTCGACCGCGTAGGCGGTGACGGCCTGGCGTTTCTTCGTCGCGATCGAGATGACGTCCATGGCCGAGCAGGCGGCCAGTGCCGCGAGGACCGTCTCGACCGGGCTGCCACCGGTGTTCGACTCGCGATCGTCGAAATCGAGCGGATGGCCGGACGATGGCTCCGCGTGGAACACCATGCCGCCGCGATGCTCGAGTCGGACGGCCTTGTGGGTGGGCATGTGGTCAGTCTGCCAGCGCCGGCTCGGGGACGTCGGCCGCGCGGTCGGAGGCGAGGAACTGCTCTCGATACAGCTTCGCGTACAGACCGCCGAGCGCCAGCAGCTCGGCGTGCGTGCCGCGTTCGACGATCCGCCCGCGGTCGTATACGAGGATCCGATCGGCGCGCAGGATCGTCGACAGGCGGTGGGCGATGGCGATCGTCGTGCGGCCCTCCATCAGCCGCTCGAATGCCGCCTGGATGAGCCGCTCGGACACCGTGTCGAGCGCCGAGGTCGCCTCGTCGAGGATGAGGATGCGCGGGTCCTTGAGCAGCACCCGGGCGATCGCGATGCGCTGCTTCTCGCCGCCCGACAGCTTGTACCCGCGCTCGCCGACGACCGTGTCGTAGCCCTCGGGCAGCTCCATGATCCGCTCATGGATAGCGGCGGCACGAGCGGCCGCCTCGAGCTCCGCGTCGGTCGCCTCGGGTCGGGCGTAGACCAGGTTCTGGCGGACGGACGCGTGGAACAGGTACGTCTCCTGGGTGACGACGCCGATGACCTCGCCCAGCGACGCGAGCTGGATCCGTCGGACGTCGATGCCGTCGATCTCGACCGCGCCCACGTCGACGTCGTACAGCCGCGGGATGAGGTAGGTCGTCGTGGTCTTGCCGCTGCCGGACGGCCCGACCAGTGCGACGAGCTCACCGGGCAGCGCCTCGAAGTCGATGGAGTCGAGCCCGAATTGGGGCAGCAGCTCGAGCGCCGCCCCGGCCCCGGCCTCACCCTCGGCTGCGCCCCCATCGACCTCCGCTCGCGCCGCGCCCCCGCTCCGTCCGAACAGGGTGTGGACCGCCGGCTCGTCGACCTCGGCCGCCGCGACGGCCGGTCCGACCTCCTCGGGCTCCACCTCGTCGCGCTCGCGCGCCATCGCGTCCATCGCCCGCGCCGAGGGCACGGCCTCTGTCGGGTAGCGGAACGACACGTCGCGGAACCGGACGTGGCCGCGGACTCCCTCGGGGGCGAGCGCCACGGCATCGGGCGCGTCGACGATCTCGGGGTCCATCTCGAGGTACTCGAAGATCCGGTCGAACAGCGCCAGTGCCCCCTGGATCTCGACCTGGACGTTGAGCAGCTGGCCCATCGGGAAGAACAGCCGGCTCTGCAGCGTGGTGAACGCGACGATGTCGCCGATGGTCGGGGCGGTCGGGTCGTTCTGGATCGCCAGCCAGCCCGCCAACCAGTACACGAACGCGGGGGTGATGCTGAAGATCGTGCCGATGATCATGAAGAACCACCGTCCGACCATCGCCTGCCGGATCTGGAGGGCAGCCAGTCGGGCATTGAGACCACGGAAACGCATGATCGAGTTGGCCTGCTGCCCGAACGTCTTCGACAGCAGGATGCCGCTCACGCTGAGGGTCTCCTCGGTCAGCGCCGACATCTCGGCGAGCGACTTCTGGGTCTCGGTCGACACTTCGCGGCGGACCTTGCCGACGCGGAACGTGAGGTACATGAAGAACGGCAGCAGTCCGAGCGACAGCAGCGTGAGACGCCAGTCGATGATGATCATCGCGACGATCGTGCTGAGCGCGACGGCCAGGTTGCTGGTGACCGAGCTGGCGGTGTCGGTCACGACCGACTGGACCCCGCCGACGTCGTTGGCGAGGCGGCTCTGGATCTCGCCGGTGCGCGTCTCGGTGAAGAACCGCAGCGGCATCCGCTGGAGGTGGGCGTACAGCGCGCCACGCAGGTCCTGCATGACGTGCTGGCCGATGAGGTTGTTGAGGTAGGACTGCCCGACCCCGATGAGGCCGGTCACGACCGGCAGCACGATCATCAGCCCGACATACAGGTTCAGCCGGCCGAAGTCGCGGTTGGGGATCGCGTCGTCGATGAGCAGCTTGAGCAGGTACGGGTTGGCGAGCCCGACGAAGCTCGTCAGCAGGATCGCCACCAGGACGACCGCGATCTGGGGCCGATACGGCGAGAAGAAGGCGAGGATCCGCCGGATCGTCCGGCCGCGTCGCTCCGGCGGGACGGGCTCGAAGTCGGGCGCCGGTCCGCTGCCGAACATCCCGCCGTGACCCCCGCCTCCACCGCGACCGCCACGTCTCACGCCGCCGGTGGCGGCCCGCGTGCCGCCGCGAGGGAAGCCCATCAGGCGCGGGCCACGGCGACGATGGTCGACCGCCGCGATGGCATCGACCGGGCAAGGACGTCACCCACAAGACCGAGCGCGAACGTCGGCCAGGTGCGGCCCCACGCCCGGGCGAGATGGCCGACGGTCGAGATCTCGACGTCGTCGAACCCGGCCTCGAGCAGCGCCGCTTCGACCGCGATCGGGTCGTTGCACGCCCCGACGAGCGGGTGCGCGTCGGCAGCACTGGCCTTGACGAGCCGCTGCAATCGCGCCCGCAGTCCGGCCGGCAGGCCGAGGTAGGCGGCCACGAACGGGTGGCGTCGAT
>DAIUES010000045.1:0-14680 GCA_036844985.1 Candidatus Limnocylindrales bacterium | reverse complement strand
TGCCACGTGACCCGCCGGTGACGAGCGCGGACTTGCCGGACAGGTCGATCACGCGGGTACCTCCGTGTCCGCCGGACGGTGGGCCGCCTCGGGCTCGCCGGGGACGACGTCGTCGAGCGGCACGTCGACGGGTCCGGGCCGGGCCATGATGGCGGCCAGGGCGTCGGGGATGGGATCGACCGAATCCCAGTCGACCGGCAGCCGGACGTGGACGTCCTCGGGCCGGACTGCCGCGTCCCCGGCTACGCCCCGGGCCGGATCGGCCGTCCATTGCATCGTCACGGCACCACTCGTGAAGCCCGCCCCGAACGCGACGATGACGATGTTGTCGCCGACCTTGACGCGACCCTCGTTGACCGCCTCGGCCAACGCGATCGGGACCGATGCCGCCGACGTGTTGCCGTAGCGATCGAGGTTGACGAACATCCGGTCCATCGGCAGGCCGAGGCCCTTGGCGACCGCCTCGATGATCCGGATGTTGGCCTGGTGCGGGATGAACAGGTCGATGTCCGAGGGCTCGAGGCCGGCCTTGCGGATCGACTCCAGGGCGGTCGTGGCCATCGTCTTCGTGGCGAAGCGATACGTCTCGCGACCCTCCATGCGGATGTAGTGCTCGCCACGAGCGATGGTACCGGGCGACGGTGGCGCCTTCGCCCCACCGGCCGGCAGCCAGATCATGTACGCGCCCTGCGGCTCGGTCGTCATCTCGATGCCGAGGCTGCCGCCGGGCTCCTCCGATGCCGACAGCACGACCGCGCCGGCCCCATCGCCGAACAGGATGCACGTGCTCCGATCGGAGTAATCGAGGAATCGGGTGAGCAGTTCGGCGCCGATGACGAGGACGTGCTTCGCCATCCCACTGGCGATGTACGCCTGGGCCGAAGCGAACGCGTAGACGAACCCCGAGCACGCCGCAGCGACGTCCATCGCCGCGGCCCGGGTGTTGCCGATGGCCTCCTTGACCAGTGCCGCCGTCGATGGCATCCAGTAATCGGGTGTCAGCGTCGCCAGGAGGATGAGGTCGATGTCGTCGGGCTCGATGCCGGCCGTCCGGATGGCGCGCAGCGACGCCACCGCGGCCATCGATGCCGTCGTCTCATGAGCGGCGGCGACGCGCCGCTCGCGGATGCCTGTCCGCGACACGATCCACTCGTCATTCGTGTCGACCATCCGCTCGAGGTCGCGATTGGTGAGGATCTGCGACGGCGCATACCGGCCCCAGCCGGTGACATGGGCGCGCCGGCCCGGCGCAGCGCTGGCGTTCACAGCGGTTCCACCTCGATGAGCGGCTGCTTGGCCTTGACGAGCGTGCCGCTGTCGGGCACGACCCGGACGACCCGCCCGGCCAGGTCGGACTTGATCTCGTTGAACAACTTCATGGCCTCGATGAGCCCGATCACCTGGCCGACCGCGACCTCGCCACCGACGGCGACATACGGCCCAGAGCCGGGGGCCGGCGATGCATAGAAGATACCCGTCAGCGGCGCCTTCACCGACGGTCGGGCGGCGGGAGCGGTGGGGGTCGCGGTGTCGGCGACCTGCGGCGTGTCCGTAGACGCCGAGGCGCCGTCACCCAGGCCGAGGGTGGTCGGGCCGCCGCCGACCGCCACGAGCGCCGCGGGCTTGCGCAGGATGAGCCCGGTGTCACCTGCCTCGACCTCGAGCTCGGTCAGGTCCGAGCGATCGAGCAGCGCCGCGAGACGGTCGATGAGGCGAAGCAACTCGACGTCGCCGTGGTCGCGCGGGGGCGCCGGGACCGCATCGACCGCCGCGGGATCGTGCACGGCCGAGTCGGCGACGGCGAGGCCGTCGTCGGCGACCCCGGGATCGGTCACCACCGGGTCACCGGCCGGCTCGCCGGCCGACTCCGGTTCGGCCGGTCCCGGGCCGACTGCCCGCGGCTCGACGTCGTCGGTCATCCGTCCCACCGGCTGAACAGGAGCGCCGTGTTCTGCCCGCCGAAGCCGAACGAGTTCGACAGGGCCACGCGGGTGTCGTGGCGGATCGCCTGACCGGCCACGATCGTGAGCCCCTCGGCGGCAGGATCCGGATCGGTCAGGTTGATGGTCGGCGGCACGCACGACTCGCGGATGGCCTGGATGCTGGCGATGGCCTCGATCGCCCCGGCCGCGCCGAGCGTGTGGCCGAGCATCGACTTGTTGGCGGTGATCGGGATGCGCCCGGCGTCCTCGCCGAAGACCGTCCGCATCGCGTGGAGCTCGGATGGGTCGCCCTCCGGGGTGGACGTGGCGTGGGCGTTGATGTGGTCGACATCGTCCGGCCCGAGACCGGCCTTCTCGAGCGCCCGGCGCGCCGCCCGGACGGCACCGACCCCGCCCGGGGCCGGCAGGGTGATGTGCGATGCGTCGGCGGTGGCGCCGTAACCGACGACCTCGGCGAGCGGGGTGGCGCCACGGGCCCGGGCGTGATCGAGTTCCTCGAGGACGAGCACGCCGGCGCCCTCGCCACACACGAACCCGTCGCGGGCCGCGTCGAACGGGCGCGAGGCGGCCGGCGGGTCGTCGTTCCGTGTCGACAGCGCGCGCATCGCGGCGAACCCCCCGACGAGCCACTCGTGGATGCACGCCTCGCTGCCGCCGGCGAGCATGATGTCGGCATCGTCGCGGCGGATGATCTCCGATGCCTCGCCGACGGCATGGCCGCCGGTCGCACACGCCGACACGGTGGCGAAGTTCGGTCCGGTCATCCCGAAGTTGATGGCCACCTGACCCGATCCGACGTTGGGGATGCCCATCGGGATGAGGAACGGACTGATCCGGTCCGGCCCCCGCAGGGCGGTGGTCGAGATCCCGTCGTACAGCGTGCCGACCCCGCCGATCCCGGTCCCGAGGATGACCCCCGTCCGCTCCGCCAGCCGGCCCTCGAGCCGGGCGGACAGGTCGGCCTGGTCCATCGCCTCGCGCGAGGCGACGAGGCCGAACTGGATATAGCGGTCGATCCGGCGCTGATCCTTGCGGTCGAGCACGTGGCTGGAGTCCAGCCCGCGGACCTGAGCCCCGATGCGCGCCGACAGCCGCGACGGGTCGAACGCATCGATCGTCGTGACCCCCGAGCGGCCCTCGACGAGCCCGGCCCACGTCGAGGCGACGTCATTACCGAGCGCGGTCAACATGCCCATGCCGGTCACCACGACGCGTCGTTCGGTCATCGCACGAGCTTCCCGGTACGGACGGTGGCCGCGCGATACACGTCGCCGGCCAACCCGCGCGCGGAGATCGCATTGGCGACGGCGAGGTTGTCGAACTCGGTCCGTCGGATGTCCGCGACGACCTCGCCATCGGTGACATCGATGAGCGCCCATGACGCGGTCGGGTCGCCGTCGAACACGTAGCCGGCCGATCCGGTATTGACGATGACCTTCCAGCCGAGGTCGCGGACCTCCGGGTGATGGGTGTGCCCGCAGACCACGACCCGGGCGTCCGTGCGCGACACGAGCTCGATGGTCACCGACGGATCGAGGCTCGCGTCCAGGCCCGCGGTCTGCGACCCCGGGGACGCATGGCAACCGAGGACAAGGGTGTCGTCGGCGGCCCGCCAGCGACGCTCGGCCGGGAGCCGGCGGAGCCAGTCGAGTCGGTCCGCGCCGAGCGCGTCGTGGGCCCACTCGGCCGCATCGACGATCGCGTCGGGGACGCCGTCGGTCATCCACGGGAAGGCGGCCGCGTAGTCGAAGTCGGCCACGGCGATGTCCGTGTTGCCGCTGAGCACGAGCGCACCGTCGTCGGCCAGGCTGCGCAGGACATCGATGACGAGGGCCGGCTCCGGACCGTTGAGGACGAGGTCGCCGGCGATGATCACCGCGTCGGGCTTCGCCTTGGCGACGTCGGCCAGGACCGATTCGAGCGCCGCCGCATTGCCATGGATGTCCGACAGGGCGGCGATGCGGCTCATCGAAGCGCCCCTTCGGGCGGGATGATGAAGCTCAACAGGCCCTCGCAGGCGACCTCGCCATCGACCGTCGCGACGCCCCGGCCCTTGCCGAACCGTGACCCGAGCTTCTCCATCGTCACCTCGAGGCGAAGGGTGTCGCCGGGCGACACGATGCGCTTGAAGCGGACGTCGTCGATGCCGGCGAACAGCCCGATGCGGTCACCGAAGCCCGGCTGCCGGGCGACGTACACCGCCATCGTCTGGGCGAGCGCCTCGACCTGCAGCACGCCCGGCATGACCGGCAACCCGGGAAAGTGCCCGGCGAAGAACCATTCGGTCGCGGTGACGCCCTTGATCGCCACGATCCGCTTCGCCTCGGGGTCGTATTCGACCACCCGGTCGACGAGCAGGAACGGATGGCGATGCGGGATGAGGGCCTGGATCTCGGCGGTCGTGAGGATGGTGTCGGTCACCGGCGACTCCTGGTTCGGTCGGGTGCAGTCTGGTCGGTCGGAGCGGGCGGGAGCGGACCAGCGTGTGCAGGTCTGCACCGCCGGACGCCGGATCGGCGGGCCATCAGGCGCGGGCGGCCGCGGCGAGGAACGCGGCGCTGCCGACTCGATCGAGCAGGTTCGTGGTCATCCGTCCCTCCAGGAACGTCTCGGACGCGAGGAGAGCCTGGTGGATGTCGATGTTGGTGGCCAGCCCGTCGATGACCAGCTCTTCGAGGGCGACCCGACCGCGGGCGATGGCGCTCGCCCGGTCAGGGCCCCACACGATCAGCTTGCCCAGGAGCGAGTCGTAGTACGGCGGGACCTCGTAGCCGGTGTACAGGTGCGAGTCGATGCGGACGCCCGGTCCACCTGGAGCGTGATAGCGCTCGACGACGCCGGCGCCGGGTCGGAAGTCGTGCGCCGGATCCTCGGCATTGATGCGGAACTCGATCGCATGGCCGCGTAGCTCGACGTCGGCCTGGTTGATGCCCAGCGGCTCCCCGGCCGCGATCCGGATCTGCATCGCCACGAGGTCGATGCCGCTGAGCATCTCGGTCACGGGGTGCTCGACCTGGATCCGGCAGTTGATCTCGATGAAGTAGAAGTCGCCCGCCCGGTCGACCAGGAACTCGAGCGTGCCGACGTTCTCGTAGCCGGCCGCCACGACCGCTCGCACCGCCCGCTCGGCGAGATCGAGCCGGGCCGCCTCGGACAGGGCCGGGGTCGGGGCCTCCTCCAGGATCTTCTGGTGACGTCGCTGGACGGAGCAGTCCCGCTCGCCGACGTGGATGGCATGCCCGTACCGATCGACCGCGACCTGGACCTCGACGTGGCGGTTCTCGTCAAGCCACTTCTCGAGGTACAGCGAGTCGTCACCGAACGCGGCCTTCGCCTCGCTGCGGCACACGCGCAGGACGGATTCGAGCTCGCGCGGGGTGCGCACCATGCGCATGCCCTTGCCGCCGCCGCCCGCCGACGGCTTGACGAGGACCGGGTAGCCGATGCGCTCGGCCTCGGCCAGCGCGTGCATGTCGTCACGCAACATGCCGTCCGAACCGGGGATCGTCGGCAGGCCGTGATCGCCGAGGAGCTGGCGGGTGCCGGCCTTGCTGGCGAATCGCTCGAGGACCGCCGCGGGGGGACCGATGAAGGTCAGGCCGTGGGCGGCGACGACGTCGGCGAACCCCTCGTCCTCGGACAGGAAGCCGTAGCCCGGGTGGATGGCGTCGCAGCCGGTGACCAGGGCAGCCGAGATGACCGCGGGGGCGGACAGGTACGAGCCCTTGGCGTCGGCCGGACCGATGCAGATCGCCTCGTCGGCCAAGCCCACGGGCAGCGATTCGCGATCGGCCTCGCTGTAGGCGACGACCGATTCGATGCCGAGCGTCCGGCACGCTCGAAGGATGCGCAACGCGATCTCGCCACGGTTGGCGATGAGGATCTTGCGGAACATCAGGACGTCCCGTTGGTGGAGCTCGCCATCGAGACGACCTCGATGACGAGCAGCTCCTGCCCGTACTCGACTGCGTCGCCCGGCTCGACCAGGCTCGTCCCGATGATGCCGTCGGCCGGGGCCACGACCTCCTGGGCAACCCCGAGCATGTCGACCGCTCCGAGCCGGTCTCCCGAGCGGACCCGGTCGCCGGCCGACAGCTCGCGGCGTGGCTGGAACGTGCCGACCGCCGGGGATGTCGCCACGGCGCGCGACTCGGTGCGGGCGGTCACGGCCTCGAGCGCGTGGCGGAGCGAGCGTTGGCTCCGCTCGGGCCCCGCGGTGGCGCCGCCGGCGGCTGCCTTGTCGCTTCGCGCCGTCGGGCCGCCGGGGTGGCGCAGGCGGACCCGCCACGGCCCTTCGTGTACCTCGATCTCACCCAGGCCGGTCGCCCCGAGCTTGGCGATGAGCGCCGGCAGGAGCGCCGCGGCGAGCCGCTCGATCTCGGCGTGGTCGGCGGCACGCTCGGCGGACGCGCGCGCGGGGCGGCGATCGTCGGGCGGTCGTTCGGGCACTCGCTAGACCTCCTCGCGGGCGGGTGGGTCGTCGCGCGACCAGCCTTCGATCCCGACGAGCCCTCGACGGGCCGGGTCGAGCAGATCGCGGAGGCGGTCGGCAAGGCTGCGGTCGATCCGTTGGGGGATGCCGGGCTGGGCCACCTCAGTGTAGGCGCCCAGGGCCCGGTAGCGCCGGTAGCGCGCGTCGAGCAGGGCGTCCATCGACAATGCGCCGAGGGCGTCGAGCCGATCGAGGATGATCGCGCGCAGACGCTTGGCGGTCTCGACCGGCTCGGCGTGGGCTCCCTCGCCAGGCTCGGGCATGACCACGTCGACGACGCCGAGGGCGTGCTGGTCGGCGGCCGACATGCGCATCGCCGCCGCGGCGGTGGCAGCCTCGTCGGACGTCCGCCACAGGATCGACGCGCAGCCCTCCGGGCTGATGACCGAGTACACCGCGTTCTCGAGCGCGATGACCACGTCACCGACGGCGATCGCCAGCGCGCCGCCCGACCCACCCTCACCGGTAATGACGGTGACGATGGGCGTCCGCAACCGGGTCATCAGGCCGATCGAGCGGGCGATCGCCTCGGCGATCCCGCGCTCCTCCGACTCCGGACCCGGATATGCCCCCGGGACGTCGACGAAGGTGACGATGGGCAGGCCGGCGCGCTCGGCGAGCTCCATGACCCGCATCGCCTTGCGGTAGCCCTCGGGGTGGGGCATCCCGAAGTTGCGCCGGATGTTCTCGTCGGTGTCGGCGCCCTTCTGTTGGCCGATGACGACCATCCGACGACCGTCGATCCGGGCGAGCCCGGCCACCATCGCCTGGTCGTCGCCGTACAGCCGGTCGCCGTGGAGCTCGATGAACTCGTCGGCCATCGCGGCGACGAATTCGAGCGTCCGTGGCCGATGGAGATTGCGGGCGAGCTGGACCCGTGCCCAGACGTCGTCGCGGGCGGCTGCGGCCGCCTCTGGACTGCGGGCTGTGGCGGCCGGCAGCTGGTCGGTCGCGGGCACCGGCGCCGGGACGGGCGGGACGGCCGTTGGTGGCTCGTCGCCGTTGGTCGCCTCGCCGTTGGCGAAGTCACCCACCCGGTCGGCGATCGTCGACAGGAACGACAGCGGGCGGAAAGCCGGGACATCCTCGTCGTCCGGCTCGGCCGGCGCGTTCGAACCGCGCGCCGGCAGCAGGCGCAGCAGCCTGGCGAGCTCGTCGTGGAGGTCGGCGCGGGCCACGATCCGGTCGATGAACCCGTGGCTGAACAGGAACTCGGAGCGCTGGAAGCCGGGCGGCAGCTCCTCGGCGATCGTGCCGGCGGTCACCCGAGCCCCGGCGAAGCCGATGAGCGCATCGGGCTCGGCGATGTTGACGTCGCCGACCACCGCGAACGAGGCGAACACGCCACCGGTCGTCGGGTCGGACAGGATCGACACGAACGGCACGCCCCCGCCGCGCAGGCGCTCGAGCGCGGCGAGCGTCTTGGCCAGCTGCATCAGCGCCAGCGTGCCCTCCTGCATCCGCGCCCCGCCCGACGCACTGACCGTGACGAGCGGCAGCCGCGCGGCGAGGGCGTGCTCCGCGGCACGGGTGACCTTCTCGCCGACGACGGCGCCCATCGAGCCACCCATGAACCCGAAGTCCATGACGCACAGCGCGACCTCGGTGCCGCCGATGGCGCCGGTGCCCCATACGGCCGCGTCGCGCATCCCGGTCGCGACCTGGGCCGCCGCCAGTCGGTCGGGGTAGGCCTTCTGGTCGACGAACCCGAGCGCGTCGACGGACTGCAGGCCGGCGTCGTGTTCGCGCCACGTTCCCCCATCGAGGAGGTGCCCCAGGCGCGCCTCGGCTGACAGCCGGAAGTGGTGGCCGCAGGTCGTGCACACCCGGAGGTGCTTCTCGAGCTGCTTGTTGAACAGCATCGTCGAGCAGGTCGGGCACTTCGTCCACAGGTCCGGCGGGTACACGTCGCGGCGGGCGCGGAACGACGGCAGCTTGAGCGGCATCAGACGGCCCTCGCCCGCGCGATCGCGCGCGCGGCACGGGTCATCGGATCGGCAGGCGCCCGGTTCCGCCGCCATGCCACCCATGCCGCTCCGGCGATCGACAGGGCGGCCGACGTCAGCACGCCACCGAGGACGACCGGGCGGACGGTCGCGCCCCGGTCCTCGACCCAGCGAACTGGCCCCGGCGCGGATGGGAACGCGATCAGGGTGCCCTCGGGCGCATCGTCGGCCTGCGCCGCGGCGGCGACCGCCAGACGTGCCGCCAGCCCCTCCTCGAACCGGAACGACGGGTGGTAGCGGGGCAGGTCGCGGACCAGGCGCTCCGCCGTCGCGCGGAGGTCCGCCGGGATGTCGCCGCTCGTGGCGGCCAGGCCGGCGACGGCCTCGGCAGGGACGCCCGGCGCCCGGGCAAGCAGCGTTTCGAGATACCGGTCGACGACGAGGGCCTCGATCTCGCCGTCGCGCATGGGCTGGCCTCCCGTCATGCGCGATCCCGGCGGCCAGGGTCCTCGCGCAGATCTCCGGCCACGCGACGCAGGCCGCGATGGATCAGCACCCGGACCGCGCCCTCCGACCGACCCAGGACCGCGGCGATCTCGGCGGTCGACAGCTCGTGCACGAAGCGCAGCATCACGGCACGGCGCCGGTCTCCGGTCAGCCGATCGACCGCCTGCCAGGCGGTGGCCGCGGCCTCGCGTCGGACGACCGTGCCCTCGAGGTCGATCGGATCGGCATGGGCTTCGGCCAGCTCGAGTGGCGCTTCCGGCCGGCGGCGGCGCGTCCGACGCCGCTCGGCGACGACGTTGCGGGCGATGCGGAAGAGCCAGATGCGGAACGTCGAGGCGCCCTCCCCGTCAGCGGGCGTGGCGCGTTCCTCGAATCGGGCCAGACCGGCCAGCGCGGACAGGAACGTCCGCTCGGTGGCGTCCTCGGCCTCGTGATGGTCGCCGAGCTCGTAGACCGCGTAGTTGTACACCTGGGCGAGGTACTTCCGATACAGGGCATCGAACGCTGACGGATCCGCCCGCGCTGCGTCCACCAACGATCGGTCGCGGTCGAGGTGGGCGAGGCGCGGACGCTGGGGATCGCCCGCTCGTGCCACTCTCCTCAATGCCGGTCGGGCCATGGCGTTACACCCCTGCCCCGAGCGGTCGGGCCAGCCGGACATGGCCGATCTCGCCGACCAGCACGACCCGCTCGCCATCGGGCGCGTCCGGTTCGGCGACGACCAGGCCGCCGCTGCGGGCATCCACGCCGAGGGCCCGGACCGTCGTCACGGCACCGTCCGGGGCCACGAGGTCGACGTCGCGGCCGGTGGTGAGCTGACGCGTCGTCCAGTCGGCCACGTCGAATCGGCCGCCGCGCAGGGCCTCGATGCGGACCTCGAGCCGACCGAGGAACGCATCGAGCAGGGCGATGTGGTCGATCGGTCGGCCGCGCGACGCCTCGCGCAGCGAGGTCATCGAGCCGGCCAGGTCGGGCGGGAAGGCGTCGGCTGGCCAGTCGGTGTTGATGCCCAACCCGATGACCGCGCGCGGATCGTCCGAGCCCAGCCCGGCGGTCTCGCCCAGCAGGCCGGCGAGCTTGCGGACCGTGTCGGGCACCTCCGGCGCGATAGGGGCCGCCAGCCCGGCCGTTTCGATCACCAGGTCGTTCGGCCACTTGAGCCGGATGGCCCCGTCCGCCAGGCCGGCCACTTCCTCGGCGCCATCGGCCATCGCGAGGGACGCGGTCGCCGCGAGCCGCCAGACCTGGTCGGGCGCGAGCCAGATCGGTCGGAAGCCGAGGCTGAGCAGGAGCGCCGCACCGGGCGGCGCCACCCACGTCCGGCCGTCGCGGCCGCGACCGGCCGTCTGTTCGTCGGCGACGGCCAGGCAGACCTCGGGCGTGCCGTCGGCCAACCACGACCGGACGACGTCGTTGGTCGAACCGATGGCGGCGAAGCGCTCCTGGCGGGACAGGAAGTCGGGCATGAGGACGGGTCCGGTCGGCGGCGTGGTCGGCTCAGCCGGCCGCCGCGACCTCGACGGGCTCGGGTCGCTCGAGCTCGAACGCCGTGTGCAGCGCCAGCAACGCCGTCTCGAGCTCCTCCTCGGCGATCATGCAGGTGATGCGGACCTCCGAGGTCGAGATCATCTCGATGTTGACCCCGGCATCGGCCAGCGTGCCGAACATCCGGGCCGCGTAGCCCGGCGCGTTGTGCAGGCCCGCACCGACGATGCTCACCTTGGCCACGCTGGCATCGGTGGTCAGCTCGCGCGCACCGAGCTCGCGCACGACCGGCTCGAGCGTCTTCTTGGCCTTGCCCAGCTCGACTTCAGGGACCGTGAAGGACAGGTCGGTCTCGCCGCCGTGACCGACGTTCTGGACGATGAGGTCGACGTTGACGCCGGCCGACGCCAGCGGATCGAAGATGCTGCGGGCGATGCCGGGCCGGTCGGGGACCGCCACGATGGTCACCTTGGCGACGTTCCGGTCATGGGCCAGGCCGCGGACCTTGTTGCGCTGCTCCACGAGCGGATCCTCCTTGATGAGGGTGCCCGGGGCATCCTCGAACGAACTCAGGACCTCGATGGCGACGTCGTTGACCCAGCCGAGCTCGACCGCCCGGACCTGCATGACCTGGGCGCCCTGGTGGGCCAGCTCGAGCATCTCCTCGTAGCCGATCACCGGCAGCTGGCGGGCGCGGGGGACGAGGCGCGGATCGGCGGTGAAGATGCCGCGCACGTCGGTGAAGATCTGGCACCGATCGGCGGCCAGCGCGGCCGCCAGGGCGACCGCGGTGGTGTCGCTGCCGCCGCGACCGAGGGTCGTCATCTCGAGGTCGTCCGCACCAGCCGCGCTCTGGCCCTGGAACCCGGCGACGATGACGACCTTGTGGTGCTCGAGCTCGACGCGCACCCGGCGCGGGTCGATGCCGGCGATGCGCGCGCGACCGTACGTGCCGTCGGTGGTGATGCCGGCCTGCGGCCCGGTCAGGCTGATGGCCGGCACGCCGAGCGCATGGAGCGCCATCGACACGAGGGTCGCGCTCTGGTGCTCGCCGGTCGCCAGCAGGACGTCGAGCTCCCGCGGGTCGGGATCGTCGGTGATGGCCGCGGCCAGGCCGAGCAGCTCATCGGTCGTGTCGCCCATGGCCGAGACCACCACGACCAGGTCGTGGCCGTCGGCCCGTTCCCGGGCGATGCGACGGGCGACCCGTTTGATCCGGTCCGCGCCGGCGACCGACGAGCCACCGAACTTCTGGACGACGAGGGGGGCAGGCATCGTGCGGCATTCTACCGCCGGGCCCGGCACGCTCCGGAACGGCGGTTGGCGCCGCGCACCGGGCGCGACGATACTTCTCCCCACGATGTGCTTCGATCACGACAGCCGGCCACCCATCGCCCCGGTCGCCGGCGGCGCGCTCGACGGCCAGATCATCGAGCTGACCGCGAGTGACGGCAACCACCTCGCTGCGTTCCGGGCCCGGCCCGTCAACGCGAGCGGGACCGGCGTTGTCATCCTGCCTGACGTCCGCGGCCTCCACCCGTACTACGAGGAACTCGCCCTGCGCTTCGCGGAGCGCGGCATCGACGCGCTGGCCATCGACTGGTTCGGGCGGACGGCCGGGGTGGCGACACGCGGTGCGAACTTCGCCTACATGCCCCATGTCGAGCGGACCACGTGGGCCGGCAACGCGGCCGACATCGCGGCCGGTGTCGGTCGGCTGCGCGACGACGGCGTGGGCTCGATCTTCACCATCGGCTTCTGCATGGGCGGCCGGATGTCGTTCCTGAGCGGCACGCTCGGGCTCGACCTGGCCGGCGTCATCGGGCTGTACGGCACCCTGGCCGGGCCGTGGCGCAACGACGCGCCGGAGCCGCTCGCGCTCGCAGCGACGATCGAGTCACCCGTGCTCGGGCTGTTCGGCGGGGCCGACGCTTCCATCAGCGCCGACGCCGTGGCCGCATTCGACGCGGCCCTGGCCGCCGCGGGCATCGACCGCCGCATCGTGACCTACCCGGACGCTCCGCATAGCTTCTTCGACCGCAAGGCGGCCGACTTCGCGGCGGAGAGCGAGGCGGCGTGGGGCGAGATCACCGACTTCATCGAGGCGCACGACTCGTCCGCCTGAGCGTCAGGCGGCGTCGACGAGGTCCTGGTATTCGGGGTGGGTCCGGATGTAGCCCGCCAGGAACGGACAGCGCGGGATGACTCGCAGGTCACGCCGTCGCGCGTCGTCGAGCACGTGGCGGGCAAGACGGCCACCGAAGCCACGACCGGAGAAGGCGTCGGTCACCTTGGTGTGGTCGACCGTCAGGCGCTCGCCATCGAGTCGATAGGTGACGTAGCCCGCGCGCTCGCCGTCGACCAGCAGGACGTAGGCGCCGCGCTCGGGCCGGTCCTGGATCTCGATGACGGAATCGGGCATGGGCCGATGGTAGCCCCGGGCGCCGCGGCGCGCGTTGGGAGGTCAGCGCTTGGCGAGCGTCCAGGCCGTGGCCACGAGCAGGACGAACAGGACGGCCCAGAACAGGCCGCCCGGCAATGCCTGGTTGCCGGCATGGACGATGCCACGCAGCGCGCCGCCGATGGCGTCGAATGCGCCCGCCACGAGGCCGCTGATGCCGTTGCCGACCGACTGGCCCAGTCCGTCCATGCCCAGAGTGTCGACGGGCGGTCAATCCCGACGGACCGCAGCGGACTCCACCGGACCGCTCCGCCGCACCGGGGACGCCCGGTGCACCGGGCGTCAGCCGGTTGCGACGACCCGAGCCCCGGCGTTGCGCGGCTCGACCACGCGGACGACCCCGTCGAGGTCGAGGTCGGCGGCAACCGCGGCGAACGCGCCCTCGACCCGGGTGATGCCGGCCATCGAATCGACGAACGCCAGGATCGTCGAGCCGGCGCCCGACAGGCATGCCCCGAGCGCACCGGCCCGGCGGGCGGCCGACACCATGGCCGGCAGCTCCGGGAAGACGGCGGCGCGATACGGCTCGTGCAGGCGGTCGACGGTCAGGCGGGCCAGGAGGTCCGTCCGGCCGGCTGCCAGCCCGGCCACGCCGACGCCGACCGCCGCGAGGTTGGCCACGGCATCGACCAGCGGCACCGACTCGGGCAGGGCGGCGCGCATCGCATCGGTCGGCAGGCGCCGCTCCGGGATGAACAGCACGGCGCGCAGATCGCGCGGGGCGTCGAACCGGACCGCCTCGACGCCGTCGTCGGTGGCGGCCACGACGACGAACCCGCCGAGCAGCGCCGCCGCGGCATTGTCGGGATGGCCCTCGATGTCGGTCGCGAGACGCAGTTGCGCGGCCGGCTCCAACCGGCCGCCGAGCAGGGCGCTGCCCGCGACGACACCAGCGACCGTCGCCGCGGCCGACGAGCCGAGGCCGCGCGCGAGGGGGACCTGGTTGCGCATGGTGATGCGCCAGCCGACGCCCTCCGGCAGCTCCCCGTACACGGCCCGCAGGGACGCCTCGAGACCCTGGACGAAGCGGTTGTCGCGGTCCTCGCCGAGCTCGTTGCGGCCCTCACCGTCGACCGTCAGCTCGATCTCGCCGCGGCTCCAGCCGCGGACCTCGACCTCGATCCGGTTCGTCAGCGCCAGGGCGACCCCGAGGCAGTCGTACCCGGCACCGAGGTTGGCCGACGACGCCGGCACCTCGACGGTCACCCGGCGACCATCGAGTTCGGCGAGCCAATGGGCGACCACGATCAGCTCCAGCCCAGCGCGACCGCGACCGACCCGAGCGTCGGTGCAGCGGTGATGACGCCCGGGACCTGGCGCTCGGCGGTGTGGGGGTCCTTGAGGCCGTGTCCGGTGAGGACGGCGACGACGGTCGCATCCGGATCGAGCGCGCCGGCGGCCGCCAGCTTGCGCAATCCGGCGACACCGGCGGCCGATGCCGGTTCGCAGAAGATCCCCTCGGAGCGTGCCAGGTCGCGATAGGCGGCAAGGATCTCGTCGTCGGTCACGGCCTCGATCCGGCCACCGCTCTCGTCCCGGGCGGCGATGGCCTTGTCCCACGACGCCGGATCGCCGATCCGGATGGCGGTGGCGACCGTCTCGGGTCGATCGACCCGTCGGCCGTGGACGAGCGGCGCCGCGCCGGCGGCCTGGAAGCCCCACAGCATCGGCGTCGAGTCGATGCGCCCGGCCTCGGCATAGGCACGGAACCCCGCCCAGTAGGCGCTGATGTTGCCGGCGTTGCCCACCGGGATGGCGAGGATGTCGGGGGCCCGTCCGAGGTCATCGCAAATCTCGAACGCGGCCGTCATCTGCCCGTCGAGGCGGAACGGATTGACCGAGTTGA
>DAIUES010000044.1:4099-14932 GCA_036844985.1 Candidatus Limnocylindrales bacterium | reverse complement strand
TCGCCCGTCCGAACGTGCCGGTCGCGATCGTCGCGCTCATCGCCGGCCAATTCGTGATGGTCCTGATCATGACGATGACGCCACTCCACATGGCCGATCACGGCCATGACCTCGCCGCGGTCGGGATCGTCATCAGCGGACACACGTTCGGGATGTACGGCCTGTCGCCGATCTCGGGCCGCCTGACGGACCGATTCGGCAGCGTGCCCGTCATCCTGGTCGGGCTCGCCACGGTGGCCGGCGCCGCGCTGCTGGCTGCGGCGGCGCCACCCGACGGCGGCGTGCTGCTGTTCGTGGCCCTGTTCCTGCTCGGCTACGGCTGGAACCTGGGCTACGTCGCGGGTTCGGCCCTGCTCACGACCGGGCTGTCGCTGGCCGAACGGACCCGGGTCCAGGGGCTGACCGACGCGTTGATCTGGAGCTCGGCGGCCGTGGCCAGCCTCGGCTCGGGGATCGTCCTGGCGTATGCCGGGTTCGCGCTTCTCGGATTGCTGGGCGCCGCCCTCGTCATCCTGCCGATGGCGCTCGTGGTGGCCCGCCGCTCGGCGCTGCGCGGCGTGGCCCGGTAGCGTCCAGCGGCCGACTCAGGCCGGCACGAGTTCCTGGCGGACCCACTCGGCGAGCACTCGGGCGCACGTCTCCACCTCGTCGAGGGGGACGAACTCGTCGGCGCTGTGGGCGACCCGCACGTGGCCCGGCCCGAAGATGACGCACGGCGTGTCGCCGACCTCGACGAACATCGACATGTCGGCGCCGTACGGTTCGCCGAGCAGGGCCGGCCGCCGGCCGATGATCCGCTCCGCCACATCCGCCAGCCCGACCGGTAACGGGTGGTCCGAGGGGACGCGGGTCGAGGCGAACCGCCCGCCGGTGATGTCGATCGTCGCGGGGTGGTCGCGCAGGAAGTCGTCGGCGGCACAGGCCGCGGCGACCACGGCACGCAGGTCCGCCTCGGCGTCGGCGGGTCTCTGACCCAAACGCACCCCGTAGCGGCCGTGGGCCACGACCCGGTCGAGCACGGTCGAGGCCCATTCCCCGCCCTGGACCATGCCCACGATGGTGGGATACGGGAGACCGAGCGCGGTCATCAGCGGGTCGGTCTCGTCGGCGTTGCGCTGTGCCTCGTCCGCGGCGAGGGCGTCGGTCAGCACGAACAGCTTGTCGAGGGCCGACACGCCTTCGCGGCGCTGGGACGCATGTGCCGCGCGGCCCGGCACGGTCAGCTCGAACGTGATGGCGCCCGCGTGGGCGACGACGATGTCGAGGTCGGACGGCTCGGTGATGACGACCATGCCCCCGACGGCACCGGCCCGGATCGCGGCGAGCGTCCCCTGGCCGCCGTCCTCCTCCGACGGCACGAGGGCGACGAGCAGCTCCCCGTCGAGCCGGTCGAGGTCGCCGGCGGCCGCCAGCGCCCGGATCGCGGCGAAGATGGCCGCGACGCCACCCTTCATGTCGCAGGCCCCGCGGCCATACAGCCGACCATCGCGGATGTCGGCACCCCAGGGATCGCTCGTCCAGGTGGCGAGATCGCCGGCCGGCACCACGTCGAGGTGGCCCGACAGGATGACCCGTCGTCCGCCCGACCGGCCGATCCGGCCGAGGACGAGCGGCAGGCTGGTCCGTTCCATCTCCTCGCCGGGCCAGTCCGGATCGGCCCGGATGGTGGTCAGGTCCGGTGCCACTTCGTCGACGCGCAAGCCAAGGGCACGGACCATCCCGGCCGCCGCAGCCATCACGGCCTCCTCCGACCCGGTGATGCTCGGGATGCGGATGAGAGCCTGGAGGTCGTCGATCATCCGATCGCGATCGACGACGATCGACGACCCAGGCAGCGATCCGCGGTCAGCCACGGAGGATCGGCCTGGTCATGCACGTCGGCCCGCCCGAGCCGTTGACCCCGATCTGGGTCGCCGGGTAGGTGTGGACCTCGCAGCCCGCAGCCGCCAGTGCCGCGGCGGTGCGCGGATTGCCCTCGGCCACGATCACCACCCCCGGGCGGACCGCCAGGACATTGCAGCCGAGGGTCGGGAACTCCGCCTCGGGGACCTCGACGAGGCGGACGTCGAGATCCCGCAGAAGCTCCCACAGACCGACGGGAAGCAGCGGCAGGAAGACCACCGCGAGGTCGTCGGCGACCGGCGAGATGACGCTCATGAGGTGGATCAGCTCGGCCGGCCCGCGCCAGTACGGCAGGTCGAACACCCGCACGTCGCCGCCCACGAGGTCGGACAGCTGCGCGACACCGCTCGCATTCGAGCGCAGCGTCCGGCCGATGCAGAACAGGTCCGGACGCAGCCAGAACGTATCGCCGCCCTCGATGGTGCCGGGTTGCTCGATCCGGCCGAGCGTCGGGATGCCGGCCGCCGCCATCCACGCCTCGAGCACGTCCGGCTCGCCCGCGCGATTGGGCTTGCCCGGCCGGAGCGGGATCGCGCCACGATCGGTGACCAGCAGCGGATCGAACGTGTAGACGAGGTCCGGGTCGTCGTCAAGATCCGCCTCGAGCACATGGATCGTCGGGCCGAGCCCGGCCAGCGTGTCGACAAAGGCATCGTGTTCGCCCCGCGCCACGTCAAGGTCGACCGGGTGGAGGAAGCCATGGGCGGGGGTGTCGAACGCTCGGCCGAAGGCGTCACCGGGGCCTTTCACGAGCACCTCGCGCAACGGCGCCGTCATGCTCTGGGCACCGAACCTGCGCGTGGTCATCGTCATCGCGCAAGGATAGCCGCCGGTCAGGGCGCGTCGCGCCGGCCGAACGGTGCCGGTCAGCCGGGCCGCACGGTCCGCGCCGGCAGCGGATCGCCGAAACGGCCAGGATCGAGGGCGGCGGGCGGGATCATCTCCCTGGCGCAGACCAGGTCGGCGATCAGCCGGCCCGAGGCCGGACCGGTCGAGATGCCCCACGGACCGTGGCCGGCCGCGATCCACAGGCCGTCGATACCCGGGATGGCACCGACCAGCGGCCGTCCGTCCCGGCTCTGGGGTCGAGCGCACAGTCGGTGGGTTCCGGCAGCGGCCCTGGCGATGGCCGGGACGAACCGTGCCCCGCGCTCCACCAGCGCCGGGAGGAGCGCCAGCGGGTCGGGCTCATCCTCGAGGAACGTCGACCCCAGCGAGCTCACGCCGGCGGCCGTGACGAGGCTGAATTCGATCCGGGACGCGTCCACGGTGGATCCGTCATCGCCCGGCTCGATGGAGATCTCCGCCTCCTCGAGGACGTGGCCGGGCGGCACATCGAGACCGACCTCGAGGACGACGCCCCACACGGGTCGGATCGGCCGCCACCCACCGCTCGGGTCGACGAGCGCGGCCGACCACGGCCCGGCGGCCACGACGACCTCGGCGGCGACGGTCGTCGAGCCGTCCTCGAGCCGCACCCCGCGGACGCGGCCATCGACGACCCACGGGTGGGCCGGGCCGCCGCCGACCCGGATGTCCACGCCCAGTCCCGCGGCCAGGGTGGCGTACGCCTGGGTGGCGGCCGCGGGTGCCACCGGAAAGCCGATGTCGAGACGGCAGGCCGCCACCCCGCTCGCCAGCGCGGGCTCGAGCCGACGGGCGGCAGCGGGCGACAGGAATGTCGGCTCGAGCTCGGGATGATCCACGGCGAGCGCTGCTGTCAACCGCTCGGCCGCCTCGACGTCGTTGGTCACGCTCAGCATGCCGACCGGTGCGTCCGGCAGCCGGAACCCATCATCGACGCGCTCGGCGATGGCGCGGTACAGGCCCAGCGTCTCGAGGTGCAACGCGACGAGGACCGGGTCGAGCGGATGCTGGACGACCCCCGAGTTGCGGCCGGACGCAGCCGCAGCGATCGCGGTTTGCTCGAACAGGACGACGCGTCGCCCGCGCTCTGCCAGGTGAGCGGCAGCGGCCACGCCGACGATGCCGCCACCGATGACCGCGACATCGAAGCCGGTCTGGGTCGTCAGGGTCGAGCCACGGGCCATGGGCGCGATGATGGCACGCCTGCAAAGACGGCGAAACCGAACGCCCCGGTCGCAGGACCGGGGCGTTCGTGACGCGGAGGAGCGCCGGATATGGTCGGCGGCCGGTTTGCGGCCGCCGGGATGGATGGGCCTCGGTCAGGCGATGGAGCCGGCGAGCTCGGGCGTCTCGGTCTCGACCGCATCGGCGACCTCGTCGGCCGCGATCGCGATCTCGATCTTGATGTCTTTGCCGACCAGCCAGCCGCCCTGCTCGAGGGCGACGTTCCAGTTGAGGCCCCAGTCGTCGCGGGCGATCTTCGCCTTCGCCTCGAGACCCGCGTGACGGGCGCCGCTCATGCCCTTGACGATGCCCTCGAGCTCGACCTCGAAGGTGATCGGCTTGGTCACATCGCGGATCGTCAGCTCGCCGGTGACGAGGTACTCGTCATCGTCCTTGCGCTTGATGTCGGTGGACACGAACGTGATCTCGGGGTACGTCTCGACGTCGAAGAAGTCCGCCGACCGCAGGTGCGCATCGCGCGCCGCGAAGTTCGTGTCGATGCTGGCGGTCTTGACCCGGAACGCACCGCGGGATCGGGTCGGGTCGTCCTCGTCGAGCTCGATCGTGCCCTCGACGTCGTGGAACGTGCCACGGACGGTGGTCACCATCATGTGCTTGGCCGAGAAGTTGATCTGGGTGTGCGCGTTGTCGAGCTTCCAGGTGGTCATGGCGTGGGGAGTCCTCCGCGAGGTCGCCGCGTTCGTGAGACGACCAATGTGCTTTGTTGACGGCACAACTGTATCGCGATATCGTTGCGTTGTCAACTAGACCGTCCGACGTTCGGGGTGTAGCATCGAGGCCATGACCGTCACCGAGCCGGCGCCCAGCCGGCCTATCTCTCCCCGCGACCCGCGCTTTGCGCCGTGGCGCGCGTTCCTCACTGCGCATGCCCGCATCACCAGCCGCCTCGACGACGAGTTGCGTGCCGAGCACGACCTGTCCCTGGCCGAGTACGACGCGCTGCTGACGATCGCGGAGACGCCCGATCGGCGCATCCGGATGCGCCAGCTCGCCGATCGCGTGCTGCTCAGCAAGAGCGGCGTCACCCGCCTCGTCGACCGACTGGTGTCTGACGGCCTCGTGACGCGTTGTGCCAGCTCGGACGATGCCCGCGGCGCCGAGGCCGTCCTGACCGATGCCGGCCTCGAGCGGCTGCGGCGCGCCTCTCGGACCCACCTGCGCGGCGTCGCGGAGCACTTCCTCCGGGCCCTCGACGAGGCTGACATCCCCGCCCTCGAACGATCGATGCTGGCGGTCGCGGATCGCATCGGACCGGGCGGCGAAAGCGATCGCTGCCGATCGATGGCGGCGGCGATGGAGCTGACCGGACGCGATACGTCCGCTGACTGAGCCCGACCTGCCGGCGTCGCCCGCCGGTCGGCTGTACGTCGGCACGAGCGGCTTCGCCTACCCCGGCTGGAGCCCGCGGTTCTACCCGGCCGGCCTGCGCGCGGCCGACCTGCTCCCCTCCTACGCCTCGCAGCTTGGCGCGGTCGAGTTGAACAACACGTTCTACCAGTCGCCCTCGGAGGCGAAGATCGCGGCCTGGCTCGCGGCCACCCCGGCAACGTTCCGGTTCGCTGTCAAGGCCCAGCGCGGCGGCTCGTGGCGCGCGATGAACGGCGCGCCCGAGGCGGGGCTGGCGTGGTTGACCGCTCCGTATCGGCGGTTCGGCGATCGACTCGGGACCGTGCTCTTCCGCGTCCCCGACACGATGCGCCGCGACGATGATCGGCTGGCGGCGATGCTCGAGGCTTGGCCGGCCGACCTGCCGCTGACCGTCGAGTTCCGCGACCCGAGCTGGGCCGTCGACGAGACCGTCGCCGCGCTCCGGGCGGCCGGAGCGGTGCTGTGCATCACCGAGGAGCCCGACGACGAGGGACCGCCGACGCTGCGGCGGACCGGATCGTTCCTGTATCTGCGCCTCCGCCGCCACGACTACGACGCTGCCGAGCTGGAGGCCTGGGCGGCCCGGCTCGCGCCGTTCCTCGCCGCCGGTGACGACGCGTACGTGTTCTTTCGCCACGACGAGACGGGCCGCGGCGCCGAGCTGGCGCTCGAGCTGGCCGGGATCGCGGCAGCGTCCTCCGACTAGCATCCGGGCGATCGGCGGCGCATCCGGCCGAGCGCGGCTAGGATGACCGGCCATGACTGGACGGCTTGCCGGTGCGCTGCTCCTGACTGCCGTCCTCCTCGGGTGCGCCGGCCCCGGCCCCAGCGGCACGCCACCTCCGACCACGTCCGATGGTCCGTCGGGCGTGACGACGGCCCCATCCGGACGGCCCTCCCCGAGCGGAGCATCGACGGCGTCGCCCACCGCCGGGCCGCCGGCATCGCTCGGACCGCCGCCAACGCTGGCGCTCGAGCCCGTTGCGAGCGGACTCGACGACCCGCTCGATCTGGCATGGCGGCCGGGCGACCCAGACACGATGTTCGTGGTCGAGCAGCCTGGCCGGATTCGGATCGTGCGCGGCGGGGCGGCGCTGGCGCAGCCATTCCTCGACCTGTCGTCGATCGTGCGATCGGGTGGCGAGCAGGGCCTGCTGGGTCTCGCCTTCAGCCCGACCGGCGACGGTCGGTTCTTCGTGTACTACACCGCCCTCGACGGCTCGCAGGTGGTCGCCGCCTACCGCACCGGTCTCGACGCCGACGCCGCCGATCCCGACAGCGGCCGCATCCTACTGTCGATGGACGATCGGTTCGCGAATCACAACGGCGGCGCCCTGGCCTTCGGTCCGGACGGCTTCCTGTACATCTCGACCGGCGATGGCGGGGGCGGGGGCGACCCGCTCGGATCGGGCCGAGGGCTGGGCCTGCTGGCCAAGGTCCTGCGGATCGACGTCGACCTGCCCGACGGGGCCGATCCGCCGTACGCCGTCCCGCCCGACAACCCGTTCGTCGGTCGGTCGGACGCGCGCCCGGAGATCTGGCTGACCGGGCTGCGCAACCCGTGGCGCATGCGATTCGATGCGCCCACCGGTGACCTGTGGATCGCCGATGTCGGGCAGGGCGACTGGGAGGAGATCGATGTCGCCCGAGCCGGGGTCGGTGGGCTCGACTACGGCTGGAGCGTCATGGAAGGCACCCATTGCTACGGCGCAGACACCTGCGACCAGACCGGCCTGACCCTGCCCGTCGCGGAATACGGCCACGACCAGGGCTGCGCCGTGGCCGGCGGCGCGATCGACCGCGGCAACGACCCGGCGACTCGTGGCTGGTACGTCTTCGCCGACTACTGCTCGGGCCGGTTGTGGGTCCTCGATCCGGTCGGCGACACGGTGCGCGCCGCGACGCCGGCGCTGGACAGCGGACGATCGATCAGCGCCATCGCCGCCGACCCGGCGGGAGGCTTGTTCGCGACCGACCTGATCGGCGGCGAGGTCCTGCGGATCGTCGCCGCCGGTTGACAGGGCGACCGGCTACTGCGCGCGGAACGTCACCGACACGCTGACGGTGACCTCGGTCGATCCCGCCTCGACCGGCGTCGAGGCATCTGCGGCGAGCATCATCCGCTCCGCCTTGGCGAACGGCATCGGCGGGCGAGCGGCGGCGCCTTCGACCACGTCGGACACCCCGACGATCGTGAGACCGGCGGCCTCGGCGAGCACGTCGGCACGGGCGCGTGCCTGGGCCATCGCCAGGACCCGGGCCTCGCGTTCGGCCGCGCCCGGGTCGGCGAGGCGGAACGCCAGTCCGTCCATGCTCGTGGCGCCCGCCGCCAGCGTGCCGTCGATGACGTCGCCGAGCCTCGCGAGGTCGCGGACCGTTACATCGACCACGTTGGCCAGCTCGTAGCCGGTGAGGATCGGCGGGCGATCGTCCCGGTAGTCGTAGCGCGGCTGGACCGACAACAGGGTCGTGCGGACGTCACGTCGCGCCACCCCGGCAGCGTCGACCGCGGCGAGGATGGCGTCCATCGTCGTGGCCGCCTCGGCCCGCGCCGAGTCGACCGTCGGCCGGGTCAGCGCGACCCCGAGACGAAGGTCGGCGACGTCCGGCGCGACGGCCACTCGACCGGTGCCGCTCACGAGGATCGTGCCCGTCGCCTGCGATGGTGTCGCCGTGGTGTCCGCCATGGTGCGCCTCCTGTGAGCGGGTGGCTGATGGTAGGGCCTCGGCCGGGCCGTCGTCCGATGGTGCGTCCGCGCGCCACCCTGACCGGCGTGCGATGACCGTGCAACCGGCGCGACCCCGAGCGTGGTCTCCCTGTCACACGGCGCGGACCACGATGCCGGCATGCCCGCCGCCGCCGTTCCTTGGCGCGTGTCCGTCGTCGCGCCATGACACCCACGACCCGCATCATCGCCGTCCGTCGACAACAACGCGTCCGTCGCGGCCACGCGAACCCTCGACGGGGCATGTCGTGGCGCTGGCCGCTCCTGGGGACCCTGGCCGGGTCCGGGCTGGTCGCGGTCGCCCTGGCGGGGCTCGTGTCGGTGTCGACGCTGGGTGTCCTGTCCGCCGGGCTGCCAGACCCGTCCAAGCTGGAGTCGATCGGCTTCGCCGAACCGACGATCGTCTATGACCAGGCCGGCAAGGTCGAGCTCGGCCGGTTCCAAGACGAGCGTCGGCGAGTCGTCACCTACGACGCAATCCCCCGGCTGGTGCTCGATGCGACGACGGCCGCAGAGGATCGCTCATTCTGGGACAACGCCGGGGTCGACCCTGCGGCGCTTCTGTCGGCGGTCGCGGAGAACGCGTCCGGGACGAGCGAGCGAGGCGCCTCGACGATCACCCAGCAGCTGGTCCGCGCCCGCCTGCTGCCCGAGGACGTCGTCGCGCCAGGCTCCGACCGCTACCTGCGCAAGGCGAAGGAGATCATCCAGTCGCTCCGGCTGACCGACGCGTACCCCGGCGAGATCGGCAAGGAACGGGTCATCACGGCCTATCTCAACGAGATCTTCTACGGTCACGACGCGTACGGCATCGCCGCCGCGGCGAACGTGTACTTCGGGGTGACCGACCTGTCGAACCTGACACTGGCGCAGGCGGCGTTGCTGGCGGGCCTGCCCAAGGCACCGACCAGCCTCGACCCGTACCGCTGGGCGAGCCGCGACAAGGCGGGCCGACTGGTCGTTCCGGCCAACGCTGACCCGGTCATCCGGCGCGATTGGATCATCAACGGCATCGCCGCTTCGGGGCGCTGGACGCGGCCGGATGCGACTGCGATCGCCGCCGCGCTCGGGGAGCCGGTCGTGCTGGCTGGGGAACGGCCGGTCAAGAACCCCGGCGGCCAGTTCACCTGGCAGGTGCGTCGCGAACTGGCCGCGATCGTCGGTCCCGACGTCGATCTCAAGCGGGCCGGCTATCGGGTCATCACCACGCTCGACTGGCAGGCCCAGCGTCTCGCCGAACGCTGGATCGGCGCCGCGACGATCGCCCCGAACCTGTCGGCCAAGGGCTATCGCCGGATGCTCGAGGCGGCCAAGATCCCGGCGAGCGATCGGCGCTGGATCGCTGGCCTCCGTGGCAAGGACCTCCACAACGGCGCCCTCGTCGCGCTCGATTACCGGACCGGTGACGTGCTCGCGTACGTGGGCAGTGCCGGCTACGCGCGCGACGACCTGGCGAGCCGCCGGTTCGAGCCCAAGTACGACGCCGCCGGTGACGGGACGCGGCAGCCCGGCTCGGCGTTCAAGCCGATCCTGTATGCGGCAGCGTTCGACGCGAAACGTCTGACGCCCGGCAGCCTCCTGCTCGATGTCACGACGGAGTTCGACCACGGTGCGGCCTGGGCGCCGCGGGACGCCGACCAACGCGAGCGTGGACCGGTACTCGTCCGCGACGCCCTCCAGTACTCGCTCAACATCCCGGCCATCCGGGCCCTGCAGCGGGTCGGGAGCGAGCGCGTGGCCGACACGGCCGCCGCCATGGGCATCCGCTTCGCCGGCGGTCGCGACGCGTTCCTCCAGGCCGGGCTCGCTGGGGCCATCGGCACCGTCGAAGTCCGGCCGCTGGATCTGACGTCGGCGTACGGGACCATCGCCAACGGCGGCGTCCATATCCCGCCGCGGATGGTGCTGGAGGTCCGCAGCGCCGATGGCCGGGTGGTCTGGAAGGCGCCCAAGCCGGCCGGCGAACGGGCGATCTCGCCCGAGGCCGCGTACCTCGTAACCGACATCCTCGCCGGTAACACCGATCCGAAGCAGAACGACATCTGGGCGGCCAAGACCGAATTGCGCACGTCGAACGGGCGGCACCGGCCGGCGGCGGTCAAGACCGGCACCACGAATGACGCACGCGACCTCGGCACATACGGGTTCCTGCCGCCGAACAAGGACGGCGTCGGTCTGGCCGTCGGCATCTGGATGGGCAACAGCGATCATTCCTTCCCGCGCGCCAAGGCTCCGGCCACGTCGCTGACCGCTCCGGCTCCGCTGTGGCGGGCGTTCATGCGCGACTACACCCGCCGCTGGGCAGCCACCAGCTTCAAGCGGCCGAAGGGCGTCGTCTCGGCGACCATCGACGCATGGTCCGGCGGCAAACCTGGCCCGTGGACCCGGGACACGACCAAGGAATGGTTCATCCGCGGCACCCAACCGGGCGCGGCCAAGGCCGTCGATCGGGACGGCCTGCTGTACCGGTCCGCCTGTGGTGGCTGGCGGGTCGATCCCGTCCAGGCCGAGATCGGCCGGAGCGCCTGGCAGGCCGACGTCGCGGATTGGCTGCGGCGGGCGCGGTCCGGCGTCGGCGTCGTCGGCCAGTACGACTCGGCCACGGCCTACTTCTGGCACAAGACCGGCTGGGGCGGGCCGCTGGTCGGATCGTGCTACCGGCCGGCGCCGCACAAGCCCAAGACGGACCGGGGTGGCGGTGGCGACCACGGCGGTGGTGGCGGTG
>DAIUES010000044.1:0-4089 GCA_036844985.1 Candidatus Limnocylindrales bacterium | reverse complement strand
CGTCACCGACCCCGCCACCCCCGGAACCGAGCCCGGCCCCCTGACCGATGCGGGCTGCTATCGTGCCCGCGTCCGATGGATCGACGGCTCTGACCATGGAGGACGGCGCGTGCGCTCGGAACTGAGGCCGTGGGTGATCCGCGGGATGGGGCTGGCGATCGGGGTCGCGATCGTGGTCGGCCTCATCGGCCTGGGCGTCGCGGCGGGCAGCGTGCTGCTGCTGCTGTTCCTGTCGATCCTGCTCGCCTCGGCGCTGGAACCCGCCGTCGGCTGGCTGCGCGAGCGCCTGCCGTTCGTGGGGCGGGGCGGCACGATCCTTGCGGTCTACGTGTCGTTCTTCCTGATCGTGCTGGCGTTCGCGTTCGTGGTCGTGCCGGCGGCGGTCAACCAGGGTCAGGCGATCATCGCCTCGTTGCCACCGTTCTTCGACCAGGTGCGGGCGTGGGCGGCCGACCTGCGGCCCGTCGCGCTGTCGACCTCGCTGACCGCGCTCGTCGACTCCGTGGCCGGGATCTTCGAACCGGCGCCACCGCCCAACCCCGATGAGGTCGTCAAGGTCGGCACGGCCGTGGCGGAGGCCGTGGTCGCCCTGTTCACGATGCTTGCGATCGTCTTCTTCTGGCTCGTCGAGCACGCACGCCTGCAGCGGTACACGCTGGCGTTCCTGCCGGCGCATCGACGGGCGGGGACGCGCGATGCCTGGAACGAGATCGAGACGCGGCTCGGGCTGTGGGTCCGCGGCCAGCTCATCCTGATGGGCTCGATCGGTCTCGCGACCGGCATCGCCTACACCCTGCTCGGCCTGCCGGGCGCGGTGCTGCTCGGGCTGATCGCAGCGCTGACCGAGGCCATCCCCATCGTCGGCCCGCTGCTGGGGGCGATCCCGGCCGTGCTCGTGGCCGCCACCGTGTCACCGCAGCTCGCGCTCGTCGTGGCCGGCATCTACGTCGTGCTCCAGTTCGTCGAGGGGACCGTCCTCGTCCCGCTGGTCATGCGCAACACGATCGGCATCTCGTCGCTGCTCGTGCTCGTCAGCCTGCTCATCGGCTCGGCCGCGGGGGGCATCGTCGGCGCGTTCCTGGCGGTGCCGATCGCGGCCGCGGTCGAGATCGTGCTGCAGCGGCTGCAGGCTCGCGAGACGCCAGTCGCCCAGGATCCGGCGGCCATCGAATCGCCGGACGAGGAGACTGCCGAGGACTACGAGCAGTCGTTGCCGGACGCGGCCGCCGGCGGCCGGGACTGAGCGGGCCTCCCGATCACAGCCAGCGACGCCAGCGGGCGACGCTCAGGATGACGACCGCGAACAGTCCCATGGCGGCGATCACCACCCAGAAGTTGCCGCTGTCGTCGAAGAACGGCAGCTTGAAGTTCATGCCCATCACGCCAGCCAGGACAACCCCCGGCAGGAGCACCGCCGACAGGACCGTGAGCACCCGCATGACGTCGTTGGCACGCTGCGACATGCGCCCCATGTGGATGTCGTACGTGCCAAGCAGCGCGTCGCGCAGCGATTCGGTGGCACCGATCGCGGCCTCGAGCCGATCGACCAGGCCGGGCCACGGAGCACCTACGGTGTCGGCCATGCCCGTCTCCGGCAGGCCGAGGGCGGACAGGGCGTCGCGATGGGGCGCCAGCGTCCGGCGGATGAACCCGATCCGGCGGCGGATGGCCACGATCTCGCGCAGGACATCATCGCCACGCCCACCGTGCAGGGCCCGCTGATCGAGCGCGTCGATGTCCCGCTCGATCGTCTCGGCGAGCAGGAAGTACCCGACCAGGAGCTCATCGACCAGCGACGACAACAGGTCGCCCGCGCTGAGCATCCCGAGGCGCGTCTCGCCCTCGAGCCCTTCGCGGAACCGGTGGAGCGCGGCAACCTCGCCCGAGTGGACGGTGAGGACGAGGTTGGGTGCGGCCACCAGGTCGATCTCCCGCCGGACGAGGCTCGAGCCGTTGTCGTCGCCGTCGGCCGGTTCGAGGGTCTCCAGCGTCAGATGGAGCCGGTCGGTCGTGCGCGTGAGTCGAGCGCGACCCGTATCGACCGCGATGCGCTCGAGATCGGCGTCGGTCAGCCGGATGGCGTCGGCCACCTCGTGCAGCACGGCATCGTCGTCCGCGTCCCGGTCGACGTCCACCCACAGGAGCTGCTTGCGACCGATCGATCCGACGGTGTCGGCGTCGAGCGCGACCGACCGGTCGTGGCCGTCCGCATCGAACAGGTGTGCGGTGAGCCGACTCAGTGGACGTTCGCCAGCAGCAGCGCGGCGGCCGCCGCGATCAGGGCGGTGACGTACTGGAGCGCGATCATCGCGCGGTCGGCGGGCGTGTCGAACTCGCTCGCCGCGGTCCGCTCCTGTCGTTCGAGGATCATCGATGGGATCTCCTGACTCCGGCGCACAGGCCGGACGGTTGGGTGGACCCGATCGTGCCTTCGGCACGTGCGCAGGCACGCGACGGTCACCAGCCGTCGCATCGCGCCTGCATGACAACCGCGAATGGCACCCCCCTGCAACACCCTCGACCGCACCGACAGCATGCCCGATAAACCCGGACGACTAGGGTCGTGGCGTCCCCAAGGGACTTGTATGGACCGACGCCGCGCTTCCGCGCGAGCGCTGAGATCCCCGGAGGTACACCCATGATCAAGCGACTCATCCTCATCCTGGCCCTGGGCGCGAGCCTCGTGGCCTGCTCCTCGACGGGCACGGGCGCGTCGACCGGCACCGAGACGCTCGCCCCGATCGGTTCAGAGCTGCCGAGCGACTCGGCGATGCCGAGCGACTCGGCGATGCCGAGCGACGCCGCGTCGCCGTCGGCTTCCTGAGCCTGCTCGACGACACCGCTGCCGGGGCGTCATCTGCCCCGGCGTGATGCGGTTGTTATGTCCGGTGCCATCGCCGTAGTCCCCTGACCGGCGGATGCGACGGACATTTGGGGTGACCCGCTTGGCGGGCGAAGGAATGATCGGGCAGCGGCCCGTCAGGGATGGAGGTAACTCATGAACATCATCGCGTGGATCGTGCTCGGCGCCATCGCCGGGTACCTGGCCGGTTTCCTTGTCAAGGGTGACGAGGGAATGGGCGTCATCGGCCACATCGTGCTCGGCATCGTCGGCGCGCTGGTCGGTGGATTCCTCGCCGGAGTCCTGTTCAACAAGGACTACATCAACGGCGCGCTGGACATCAGCTCCATCGTCGTTGCCACCATCGGCGCGATCATCGTCGTCGTCGTGGTCGGCATGGTGACCGGTCGGGGCCGGGTCGGACGCGGCCCGATCTGATCGGGCGGGCCCGAACCGGGCCCGATCCCATTCGCATGCGAGAAGGCCCGCCGGGAACGGTGGGCTTTTTCGCTGTTGGGGCTCGGGTGGCGCCCCGTCGCGCGTCAGGGCAGTCGCGAGATGGGTGCAACGCTCGACCGGAGCCGCGGGTGACCTGCCGTGACGCCCGTCAGCCCAGGCTGGGCAGGTGGCTCCTGTACCACTGGGGGTCCGGGAGCCACATTTGACGAACACGGGGAGAACGGATGAACGGCGGCACCAGTGACAGCGGCGAGAGCGGTTGTGGCAGATCGACGGATGGCGCCGGCTCGCCGCGTCCCCGGTCGGTCCCGCCATGACCGCCCCGTTCACGACCGAGCTCGAGCGGGCGCGTGATCATCGCCGGGACGGGGCGGCCCACGTCGTGACGGACCATCCCGTCGTGCGTGACGTCCTCGCCAGCATCGTCGAGGGATCGCCGGCGGCGGTCGCGGTGTTCCGTCGGGACGGCTCGGTCGGCTATCGCAATCCGGCCTGGAACAAGCTGGCGGGCGGCGAGCCAGCGACCATCGACGGCGACCCCGACCCCGTCGCGCTCGCGCTCGAGGGACAAGCCAGCACAAGCGATGAGGACACCATCCGCCGCGATGATGGGCCGCTGGCACGTGTGCTCCTCCATGGAGTCGCGATCATCGACGCCGTTCGCCGGCTCCAGCCCCTGCTGCTGGCCTTCTACGATATCGACACGCCGGTCACGCTGGCAAAGCTCGAAAAGGGCGAAGAGGACTATCTGGCCCGCCGCCAGATCCCGCTCTTCGACGTCTATTTCT
>DAIUES010000043.1:0-15327 GCA_036844985.1 Candidatus Limnocylindrales bacterium | reverse complement strand
CTGCGCTGGCCACCCGGTGACAGCGGCAAGTCGTACATGCTCGAGTCGATGCAGGGGCTCGTCCTCCAGGCCGAGCTGTTGTCTCGCGCCGGATACCCGGCGTGGGACTGGTCGAGCAAGGCGCTGATGCGCAGCTCGAAGCTCATCAGCCGCTACAGCGGCTGGAACCGGAGTTCCGTCGATCACCACATCACATGGCTGCTCAACAAGCGCTACGGCCTCGGATTGCCGACCGTGGCCGCCGGCATGGGCCGCGGCTTCGGCTTCACCGATTGGCTGTACGGTCCCGCGGGGTCGGGCACGACCCCGACCCCCACGCCGACACCGACGCCGCGGCCGACGCCCACGCCGACGCCGGCCCCGACCCCGACCCCGCGGCCGACGCCGACGCCGACCCCTGGTGCCACCCCGACGCCCACGCCGGTCGCGACGCCGGCGCCCGGTGCGACCCCGACACCGACACCCGGCGCCACACCGACACCCGACGCGACGCCGACACCCGACGCGACGCCGACGCCGGATGCCACGCCGACACCGGATGCCACCCCCGAGCCGACCCCGAAACCGACGCCCAAGCCCACACCGACGCCGGCGCCGCCGAGTGCCGCAGACCCGGTCGCCCCGACGACCCGGTTCGTGGCGAGCACGTCGGTCAGCACGACGTCCCTGCCGCTCGTCGTCCACTGGGGGCCGGGTGGGCAGGTGTACCAGGTCCAGGAGCGGATCAATAGCGCCGACTACCAGCCGGTGACGACCGGAGAGGTCGTGACCATCCGACGGTCGGCCCGCTACGGGAACGAGTATCGCTACCGGGTTCGTGCCCAGGACGGCAAGTCGTGGACGGACTGGGTCGCCAGCCCCTCGGTCGATGTCCTCCGCTACAACGAGACCTCACCGCAGATCGCCTACCGCGGGACATGGCGCTCGGCCGGCAGCTCGAGCTACATCGGCGGCAAGGCCAGGTACGCCACCGCGCGCGGAGCCAAGGCCACGCTGGCCTTCACGGGCCGGTCGGTCGCGCTCATCGGTCCGAAGGGCCCGACCCGCGGCTCGGCACGGATCTACATCGACGGTCGGTATGTGAAGACCATCAGCCAATACAGCAGCTCGTACCGGGCGCGCCAGGTCGTCTTCGCCTTCAACTGGGCACGGACCGGTTCCCATAGGATCCAGGTCGTCGTGGCCGGTACCGCCCGCCATCCGATGGTCGCGATCGACGCGATCTACACCCTGCGCTGAGGTCGAGGTCGGCCGACGATCAGGTCCGGGCGATGCGGTACCACGTGCCGATGACCGCGACCAGGGTCACGCCGATCACGAACAGGCGCTCGATCCCATCCTCGGGGCCGTCCGGGATGAGGTCCGTCCGGGCGACGAGCACGAGGAAGGCGCCGACCGCCCCGGCACCGAGCCCGAGGGCGATCTGGATCGGTGTGATCCGACCGCGCCGATCGAGCACGGCTACCGTCGTCACGACCGCGACGAGGGTCGCGCCAAGGGTGAGCGCACCGAGGATCAGGTTCTGCACGGCTGGGATGGTACGCCTGGAGGAGCGACCTATACTCCGTCGCCTGCCATGACACGATCGAAATGCGGCTCCCCGCTCCAGCGCCGGTCGATGACCACGCCGACGCGGTGCCGGTGACCCTCCGCCGCCTGGCCGCGGCCGCAGCCGTCGGCGTCGCGGGTGTGGCGCTCATCGCGGTCTTCATGTCGACCCCACTGTCGCCAGTCGCTCCGTCGTCCCGCCCGCCCACCCCGGCGCCGATCTATCCGACGCCCGCGCCGTCGCGCGATCCGTTCGCCCCGCTGACATCGCCGGTCACCGTGGTCGACGGCCTGTACGACGCCCAGGCCCAACCGACGGTCCGATCCCCGACAGGGCACAAGAACCAGAGCAAGCTGTTCGTGGCCGGTGGGTCGTGGTGGGGCGTGCTCCAGGAGCCGGTCTCGCGGGAGGCCCGGATCCACGAGCTCGATTGGGCCACCCAGCGCTGGCAGGACACCGGCATCGTCGTCGACGAGCGTCCCTTCGCCCACGCCGACGCCCTGTTCGTCGACGGGATCCTGTACGTCGCGAGCGCCGGGGGCAGCGATTCGCCGGCCCACGCGGTCCGCTTCTCGAAGTTCCGCTTCGACGCGCCGACGCGGCACTGGTCGCTCGAGCCGGACTACCCGGTCACGGTCGCCGACAGCGGCGTCGAATCGAGCCTCATCGAGCGGGCCGATGACGGCCGCCTGTGGGTGGCTTACATCCAGGACGGCCGGCTGCTCGTCAGCCACACCCTCGACGATGACCATCGCTGGATCCGGCCGTATCGCCCGGTGGTGGCCGGCGCCGAGGTGGCGACCGACCAGGTCGGGATGGTCGCGTCGCGCGGTGAGGTCGTGCTGCTGTGGAGCAACCAGAACGACCAGGCCATCTACGCCACGAGCCACGCGGACGGGGCCGCCGACGACGAGTGGGCCGAGCCGGCCACGATCCTGCAGGGTCTTCGGCTTGCCGACAACCACGTCAACATCAAGGGTCTGCCCGACGGCCGATTGTTCGCGGCCATCAAGACCTCGCTCGACACGGTGCCCGGCAACCAGCCCGGCTGGGACCAGATCCTGCTGCTCGACCGCGTCGACGGCAGGTGGTCGAGCACCCAGGTCGGCCAGATCCGCGACAAGCACACCCGGCCGATCGTGGTCCTCGACACCAGCCATGGCGAAGCGCTCGTGTTCGCCACCGCACCCGTGGGCGGCGGCGCCATCTACATGAAGCGGGCTCCGTTCGACGACCTGCGGTTCAACACCGGCGAAGGCGTCCCGGTGATCGAAACGACCCCCGACGCGAGCATCAACGACGCCACCTCGACCAAGCAGTCGGTCGATGCCTCGACGGGTCTCGTGGTCCTCGCCTCGGACGACTCGACCGGGCGCTACGTCCACCTCGCCGCGTCCCTCGGCGGCCCGCCGCCCGGTGTGCCGTCCGGAACGCCGCCCGATGGGCCCGCGGCGGCACCCGCCACGCCGGTCGTCCTGCTCGATCTCCCGATGGACGGTCCCGCGGCGTCGGATCCCGTCGATGCCATGTGGCGGATGGCCCCCAGCCGCGCCGACGGCACGCTCGCCTACGTCCCGCACGACACCGGACTCGCCGTCCGCGCCCGCACCAGCGGGTCGGGCGAACTGCGCCCGTGTCGGTCGTTCGGGATCGCCCGGTCCGGCCACCTGACGATGTCGATGGATGTGCGACTCGACCGCCAGGGGACGGCTGACACGATCCTGCTCATGGCCCGTGGCGACGGCGAGGAGCTCGGGGCGCTGCGCGTCGACGATCAGCGGCGGGTGCGGATCTCCCGGCTCGGGAACCGCGAGACGACCGACGTCCGGCTGGTCGCCGGGCGCTGGTACCACGTCGAACTCGACCTGGACGTCACGGCGCGGACGTTCCGAGCGCGACTGACCGACGCCGCAGGCAAGACGCTGCTCGATCGGAAGGCGCAGCCGTGGCGCGCGCCCGCCGCACGGTCCGTCGAGAGCCTGTGCCTCGCGGCGTCGACCGGTACACCAGGCGCCGGTGTCACCTTCGACACGGTCCGTGTGACGCGGGCGCCCTGACGGTCAACCGGCGGGGGCGGGCGCGAGGCTGGCGTCGTCGAGGGCCACCGTGCCCGCCGCCGACGGCGCGAGGTCGATCCAGAACATGGCGGCCGGATCGTCGACGATCGCATCGAACAGGAGTTCGCCGACGGTCACGTTCGGCCCGACTTCCACGACCCGGATGCCGTACGTCTCCTCGGCCGGGCCCACGACCCGAAGCTGGACCGACGCCGGGACCGACGAGCGCAGGCTGACCCGCGCCACGTAGCTGGTGCCGGCCTTGAGCGACAGCGGACCCTGGCCCACCCCGACGCTGCTCGACGGCGTCCCGCCTGCGCTGAACCGGACCTGCAGTGAGCGCGTTCCCGATGGACCGAGCGGGCTGCCGGAGTCGAGCGTGGGCGGAGTCGTGGAGCCGGCCACGCGCAGGGTCCATGCACCGATGCCCCGTTCGAACCCGCCATCGCGCAGCAGCTCGCCCGACCCGATCGGCGCTGCGGACGATGATGGGCTCGCCGAGGGCGACGGTCGGAGCGACGGGGGGATGCTCGATGGCAAGGTGCTCGGCTGGGCGGAGGCCGGTGGGCTCGGGGCGGCCGATCCGGACGGGACGGGCTCGAGCAGGGCCCGAAGGCGCTCGTCGATGGCTGGCAGGTCCGTGAACAGGACCACGATGTCTCGACCTGCATCGCGGTAGCCCTGGTCGCTGCTCAGCGACAGGTCGGCGGCGCGGTCGATCGTGGCGATCGCGCTCGCGTACAGCAACTCCAGCTGGGCACCGACCTCGCGCGCCGCGGACGATTGGGCGAGGCGACCGGCGCGCTGCGCCCCGGCCAGCAGGTCGGGCTTGATCTTGCGCAGCTCGAACGCGACGTCCGAGCCGCGGACCGGTGTTCGGGCCAGGATCTCGCGGAGGGCGTCGCGGTGGTCGATCAGTCGCCCGTTCACCTGGAGGATCGCTCCGATGTCGGCACGCAGCGGATCGATCGAGGCGGCCGGTGTCGGGCTCGCGAGGCCGGGTGGGTCGGTGGGGGCCGAGTGGGTCGGCGTCGGCGAGCTTGCCAGGATCGTCGTCCCGAACAGCACCGCGCCGCCATACAGCACCGCCGCGACGAGCGCGGCCATGAGCTCCGGGGACCGGCGCACGCGGTCGTCCTGCCTGCGCCGAGTGCGACGGGCCGTCATCGGGAGGCGGGCCGGTGCAGGGCCTGCTCCTGGGGTGCCGCCAGGGCGATCTCGAGTTGTGGCCCGCTCGCGCCGGCGAATGCGCCGAGCGCGACCGCGAGGCTGACCCGATCGTCGTCGCCCTCGGTGATCACGAGGCGTTCACCGATCGCCGTCGCGGTGAGCCGCGACAGTGGCCGCTCCAGAGCGACGGCCGAGGGATCCTGATCGACCGGACCCAGGAGCTGCAGGATGTCGTGCTGGCGCACGATGACGTAGCGTGACCCGACGATCAGTCGAGCCGTCCCTCCGAAGTACACGGCCGTCGCCAGGACCTGTCCGGCGTCGAGCTCGTGGCGGACGGCGGATCGCCCGCCCCGGCCGTACGGGTCAGCGACGGCCGCCGGACGGGGCCGCTCCGACACGGTCCGTCGGGACCGTCCGACCGGTAACGGGATGGGACCAGTCGACGTCGGGGGTGCCGCTGCCGGCGCGGGGGCCGGCGAGCTGCCTGGGCGACGACCGCGGGCCCCGTCCATCGCCGTGTCGGCCGCGCGGCCCAGCGCACCGCCGCACACGTCGCAGCGTGACGGCCAGCCCCTGACGGGGGAGTCGCACAACGGGCAGCGACCGGGCGGCGCCAGCCACAGCAGGGCGATGGCGATCGGGCCGAGCAGGGCACCGAACAGCAGCCAGACGATCGGCTGTCGATCGCGCCGACCGGCCAGCCAGCCGGCGAGCGGCCCGAAGATCGCCGCCGAAACGACGAGGATCAATCCGACGGACCCGATGAGATCTGTCAATGGGCTCCCCTGGGCATGACATCGCACGCGCAACGACCGTCCGAGCCCGGCCCCCCGGACGCCGCTGATCGGGACCCGTCCTGGGTGGGCCGACGTCCAGCGTCGCGGGGAGTGTACCCAGCCGGTGGCCGAGGCGACAACTGTCGCTGGGCGGGCCTTCCGGGTCCGTTCCGCACGGCATCCGACCGGGACCATCGGCCGGTGCGCCGAGGCACCGAAAACCGCCCGCTTCGAGGTGGGCGTATCCCATCCATGCTCCGACTGTCAGGTTTCCGACAGATTTGCGCGTTGTAAGGATCGCGTTCGGAACCTACAATCGGTACCGATCGATCGGCCTCGTCCCTGGGCCATCCGTACTATCCAGCACTGATCACATCTCATCGTTCACACGGCTCCGGGCCGGCAGCACGCCGGCGAGCGATCGATCACGGACCACGGCGACAGGTCCATCCGCGGTGTCGCCAGGACGCGTCATGCGGCCCCTTGGGGAGGAGCCGCCGTGTCGACGATGGGATTGGGGGAGGTTCTGTGCGCGCGACCGTGATCGGTTTGGGCTATGTCGGACTCGTGACGGCGGCCTGTATGGCCGAATGGGGCCACGACGTCATCGGCGTCGACGGCGACGAGCGCCGGCTCCGCGAACTCGAGGCGGGGCGGATGCCCATCCATGAGCCGGGTCTCGCTGACCTCGTCGCGTCCGGTGTGGCGGCCGGTCGGCTGCGCTTCGTCGCTCCTTCACCCCGGACCGTCAGCGCGGCGCAGCTCGTCTTCGTGGCGGTCGGCACGCATGACGGCAACGGCGGCTGGCAGACCGCGACCATCCGCAGCGCGCTCGCCGCGATCGTCCCCTCGATGGCCGACGACTCGACGCTCGTGGTGCGCTCGACGCTGCCGCCCGATTTCATCCGCCAGCTGCCCTGGCTCGTGAACGCCATCCGCCAGGAGGCGGGCCGCCGCCCGATCCCGGTCATGACCAACCCCGAATTCACCCGGGAGGGCACCGCCGTCCGCGACTTCCTCGAGCCGGACCGGGTCGTCATCGGCATCGGCGACGATCCGCACGGTCGCGGTGCGTCGATGCTCGGCAAGGTCTACAAGAAAGTCGACGCGCCGGTGCTGGTGATGGGCGCCACGGACGCCGCCCTCACCAAGCTGGGCGCCAACCTGTTCCTGGCCACCAAGATCAGCTTCGCCAACGAGCTCGCGCAGCTGTGCGACGCGTACGGGGCGGACGTCGGGCAGGTCGTCGAGGGCATGTCCCATGACAAGCGCATCGGTGGCGGGTTCCTGCGACCGGGCATCGGGTTCGGCGGCTCGTGCCTGCCGCACCAGGTCACGATGACCGTGCGCGACTCGGAGGCGCTCGGGATCGGCATGCCGCTGTTCGCGGCGGTCGAGACCATCAATCATCGCCAGCGCGAGCTGTTCGTCGAGCGCATCGCTCGTGCGACCGGCGGGCTGGCGGGCGCACGCGTGGCCCTGCTCGGCCTCACCTTCAAGCCCGACACCGACGACCTGCGCGAGGCGCCCGCGCTCGACATCGCGGCCCTGCTCATCGAGCGAGGCGCCAACGTGGTCGCCTACGACCCGATGCCGACTGCCCGGGCCCGCGCCGCCGAGGCCGTTCCGGGACTGGCGGTGGTGGATCGGGCCATGAAGGCGCTCGTGGGAGCGGACGCCATCGGGCTGGTCACCGAGTGGCCCGAGTTCACCCGCCTGCCGTGGGGCGCCATCGCCAAGGCGGTTCGCCGCCGCGTGGTCGTCGATGGGCGCAACGCGCTCGACCCCGAGGCGATCGTGGCGGCCGGGTTCGAGTACGTCGGGTTCGGCCGGGATGGCCGCCGCTACATCGCCGCGACGACCGACGAATCGCCCGAGGCCGCGCGCTCAGGGGACGCGGTCGGCGCCGTCCGACCACGAGCCCGACGACGCGCCCCGGCGGACAAGACGCGAGCGGGCCAGCGCCTCGACCTGTCGAGCCTCGGCATCGAGACGAACCCGACGGGCGCATGATGGCCGGCGTTCTGGTGCACGAGCGGGCTCCCCTCGGCGGGACTGCCGCCGCACCGGATCGAGCGGTCCGGGCCGGCGGGGCGTCGCTTGCACATTTGCGCGTGCTGTTGCGCGTCGCGGTCATTTCCGCCGGCCTGGGATTGCTGCTGGCCACGCCGCTGATCGCCTCGGCCGACCCGGGCGACCTCGGGTACCAGGGCCCGGACGGGACGGGCGCCGGGGCGGCACCGTCGGGCTCCAAGCCGCAGGCCAAGCTGTGGTTCAACGACGGGATCTGGTGGGCCAGCATGTGGGATGTCGGCACCTCCGACTTCTACATCTGGAAGCTGGACCGCTCGACCGAGACGTGGTCGCGAACCGCCACCCGCCTGGATGACCGCTCGTCGACCCGGGCGGACGTCCTGTGGGACGGCACCAAGCTGTACGTCGCCTCGCACACCTTCAGCGAGTCCGACGGGTCGGGCCTGTCGCGCCTGTACCGCTACAGCTACAACACCTCGACCGACACGTACTCGCTCGACACCGGATTCCCCGCCACGATCAACAGCGTCCGGTCCGAAACGCTCGTGATCGACAAGGATTCGACCGGCAAGCTGTGGGCGACCTGGGAGCAGGGTGGCCGGATCTGGGTGAACCGCACGACCGGCAGCGACGACACGTGGGGCACCCCGTTCATCCTGCCCGGCTCGGCGACCGTCGGCAGCGACGACATCTCGACGCTCATCGCGTTCGGCGGGAACAAGCTCGGCGTCATGTACAGCAACCAGAACGGCAGCCCGGACGCGGACCAGTTCGTCATCCACACGGACGGCCAGGCGGACACCACCTGGGCCGCGCCGGAGACCGCCGTGTCGGGCAGCGGCGTCGCGGATGACCACCTCAACCTCAAGACCGACGCGTCGGGGCGGGTGTACGCCGCGGTCAAGACGAGCCTCAGCGGGTCGAGCCCGCTGATCAAGTTCCTCGTCCGCGCCACCAACGGCAGTTGGTCGAACTACGACGTCGCGACCGGCACCGACTCGCACACGCGACCGATCCTCATCGTCGATGAGGAGCATTCGCTGTTCCGCATCTACATGACCAAGGGCCAATCGGGTGGACCGATCGTCGAGAAGACATCGCCGATCAACGCGATCTCGTGGGCGACCGGCACCGGCACGCCGGTGATCTGGGACGCGAGTGCGAACGACATGAACAACCCGTCGAGCACGAAGCAGAACGTGACAGCGGCGTCCGGCCTCATCGTCATCGCCTTCGAGGACACGACCAAGCATTACTGGCACGGCGACATCTTCGGCGGCGGCGGGGCGGACACCACGCCACCGACCGTGACCACCCGGGTGCCCTCCCCGTCGGCCACCGGCGTGGCCACCGGGACCAACGTGACGGCGACATTCAGCGAGGCCGTGACCGGCGTGTCCGGCACCACGTTCACGCTGGAAGGTCCGGGCGCGACCGCTGTTCCGGCCACCGTGTCCTATGACGGCGCGACGAAGACCGCCACGCTCGATCCGAACGCGACGCTGGCCGCCAACACGACCTACACCGCCCGGCTCACCTCGGGCATCACCGATCTCGCCACGAACCCGTTGGCGGCCCTGAACTGGAGCTTCACCACGGCGGCGGCCGACACGACCGCGCCCACCGTCAGCGGCCGAAGCCCGACATCCGGAGCCACCGGCGTGGCCACAGGCACCGACGTGACCGCGACATTCAGCGAGGCCGTGACCGGCGTGTCCGGCACCACGTTCACGCTGGAAGGTCCGGGCGCGACCGCTGTTCCGGCCACCGTGTCCTATGACGGCGCGACGAAGACCGCCACGCTCGATCCGAACGCGACGCTGGCCGCCAACACGACCTACACCGCCCGGCTCACCTCGGGCATCACCGATCTCGCCACGAACCCGTTGGCGCCCGACAGCTGGACGTTCACGACCGGCGCCGCACCGTCCGGACCGGTATTCCGCGCTGCCAGTTCGGCCGACAACGTCACCGCGACGACCCTCGTCGTGTCCAAGCCCGCCGGGACGACGTCCGGCGACGTCCTGCTCGCCAGCGTCTCGGCACGCGGCAACCCGTCGTTCACGGCACCCGCCGGCTGGAGCCTCGTCCGCCTGGACATCAGCGGCTCGACCATCCGCCAGGTCGTGTTCATGCATGTCGCCGGTGCCTCCGAGCCAGCGTCGTACACCTTCACGATGTCGAAGTCGTCGTCCGCAGCGGGCGGCATCGTCGCCTACAGCGGCGTCGACGCGGCGGACCCGATCGATACCCACGGCGGCCAGGCGAATACCTCGTCGACCTCGATCACCGCGCCGTCGATCAGCACGACCGGTTCGAACCGGATGCTCGTCGGCTTCTTCGGCACGGCCGTGCTGACGTCCGAGACCGCCCCGGCCTCGATGACCCTTCGGTTCGACGAAGCGGTGCCGTCCACGAACAAGTACAAGATCACCGACGGTGCGGCGGATGAGCTGCTCGCGAGCGGTGGTGCCACCGGCCCACGGATCGCGCTTGGTGCGAACTCGGGCATCAGCATCGGGCAGTTGATCGCGCTCAACCCGGGCGGTGCACCGCCCGTCGACACGACCGCCCCGACGGTCACCGGCCGCAGCCCGGCGGTCGACGCGACCGACATCGCCATCGGGACCAACGTGACGGCCACCTTCAGCGAGGACGTGACCGGCGTGTCCGGCACGACGTTCACGCTCGAGGGCCCGGGCGCCACGGCGGTCGCGGCGACCGTCTCGTACAACGCCTCCACCCGGGTCGCCACCCTCGATCCGTCGGCCAGCCTGGCCGCCGGCACGACCTACACCGCCCGCCTCACGTCGGGCATCACCGACCTCGCCACCAACCCGCTGGCCCCGGTCAGCTGGAGCTTCACCACGGCGGCGGCCGACACGACCGCCCCGACGGTCACCGGCCGCAGCCCGGCGGTCGACGCGACCGACATCGCCATCGGGACCAACGTGACGGCCACCTTCAGCGAGGACGTGACCGGCGTGTCCGGCACGACGTTCACGCTCGAGGGCCCGGGCGCCACGGCGGTCGCGGCGACCGTCTCGTACAACGCCTCCACCCGGGTCGCCACCCTCGATCCGTCGGCCAGCCTGGCCGCCGGCACGACCTACACCGCCCGCCTCACGTCGGGCATCACCGACCTCGCCACCAACCCGCTGGCCCCGGTCAGCTGGAGCTTCACCACGGCGGCGCCATCGGGCTCTGGCATCGCCTTCCGCAGTGCGAGCTCGGGCGACAACACGACGGCCACCAGCCTGGTGATCCCGGCGCCGGCCGGCGTCGCGAGCGCCGATGTCCTCCTGGCAGCGGTCAGCGTCCGCGGTGGCCCGACGATCACCCCGCCCGGGGGCTGGACGCTCGTTCGCCAGGACATCAACGGCAGCACCATGCGCCAGGCGCTGTTCGTCCACGTCGCCGGCGCCTCGGAGCCGTCGTCGTACACCTTCACGCTGTCCAATGCGCAGTCGGCGGCGGGCGGCATCGTCGCCTACAGCGGCGTGGATACGGCCGATCCGATCGATGTCCACGGCGGCCAGCTCAACGCGTCCTCGACGTCGATCACCGCACCGTCGATCACGACGACCGGTCCCGACCGGATGCTCGTCGGGTTCTTCGGGACGCCGACGCTGTCGAGCATGACCCCGCCGCCTGGCATGACCGAGCGCTACGACGAGGCGGTCCCGTCGACCAACACGTACAAGGTCACCTCGGGTGCCGCCGACGGCGACGCCGCGAGTGCGGGCGCGACCGGGACTCGGGTCGCGATCGCCGCGAACAGCGCCGCCAACATCGGCCAGCTGGTCGCCCTTCGACCGGCTCCCTGAGGGCATTCGATGGATCCTCGGAGGCGTCGTCCACGACCCGGCCCGATGGTGCCTGCGCGCACTACCAAACGGCCGTTGGGTGTGGTCTGGAGGCCTTCCGGATGGTACGGTCGGGCTAGCGGAAAGTACTGCTTTCCGGGGGAGACAGGTGGGGGAGCGCCGTGATCCGTCGTCATGTGACAGCCTTGCGATTCGCGTTGACGACGGTCGATGTCGCGTCGTCGATCATCCTGTTCATCGCCCTCTCGGCGTTGATCCTGGGCGCGGACTGGCGCTCGCGCTGGCAGCTCAGCACCGGCACCGACGCCATGATCCCGGCGCTCGCCTATGCGCTCGGGTGGGTCACGGCGTCATGGCTGGTCGGGATGTACCGGCTGCGCGCGACCTGGACGATCATCGGCGCGCTGCGCGAGGTGCTCCGCCTCGGGGCGATCGTCGCGTCGTCGACGATCATCGTCATCTTCGCGCTGAACCTCGACGAGGTCAGCCGACCGCTCATCGTCTCGCTGCTCATCGGCCAGATGGCGATCACCTTCGTGTCCCGGCTGGCCATGCGGGCGATCTTCGGCTGGTTCCGCGTGCGCGGCCACAACACCCGCCAGCTGCTCGTGCTGGGGACCGGTGAGACGGCGGCCAGCTTCGCCCGATTGATCGCCCGCCACCCGGAGCTCGGCCTCGACATCGTCGGCTACCTGCGGCCGCACGAGCGCGGCGAGGTCGCGATCGATGGCCCCATCCTCGGCGGCATCGACGACCTTGTCGGGCTATTCCATGAGCGGGTCATCGACGAGGTCGCCGTGTGTCTCCCGGTCAGCGACTGGGAGTACATCGAGCCGGTGACGGTGCTCTGCCGCGAAGAGGGCAAGGCGGTCCGCATCCCGCTCGCGGACATCGGCCTGGCCTGGTTCACCGGTCGGGTCGAGGACATCGACGGCGTGCCCGTCCTGTCCCACGTCCACGTCCCCGACCAGGCGTTCGGCATGATCGCCAAGCGGCTGATGGACATCGGCCTGGCGTCGATCGGGCTCGTGGTCCTGAGCCCGTTGTTCGCAGTCATCGCCGCGCTGATGATCGCGACCGAGGGTCGGCCGGTCTTCTTCCGCCAGATTCGCGTCGGTCTCCAGGGTCGCCCGTTCACCATCGTCAAGTTCCGCACGATGGTGGCCGATGCCGAGGAGCGCTACGCCGAAGTGGTCGCCATGTCCGACACCCAGGGCGCGGCGTTCAAGATGACCAACGACCCGCGCATCACCCGGCTCGGAGCCTTCCTGCGCAAGAGCAGCATCGACGAGCTGCCCCAGCTGTGGAACGTGCTCCGCGGCGAGATGAGCATCGTCGGGCCACGGCCCGCCCCGCCGCGTGAGGTCGCCGACTACGACATCTGGCATCGGCGTCGGCTGTCGATGAAGCCCGGCATCACCGGCCTGTGGCAGGTCGAGGCCCGGCTCGACGAGAGCTTCGATCGGCGCGCGGCGCTGGACCTGCGCTATATCGACGGCTGGTCGGTATGGCTCGACATGAAGCTCATCATCCGGACGATCCCGGCGATGCTCCAGGGTCGCTGACCCGCCGTCCGACGACGGCCCCGATCAGGGCCGGATCACGAGGACCTGGCTGACGCTCGCCGACGAGCCGGACGCGGTCGCCCGCAGACCGTCGATCGCCCCGGCATCGGCCGCGGCCGCGGCGACCTCGAGGGTGGCCTTGTACCGCCCAGTCTTCGACACGCTCTCGGCGATCTCGGTCATCCCGCTCGGTGGCGCGATGGCCGTTGCCCGGGCGGCACCGAAGAAGGCCAGCACGAGGCTGGCGTCGCGATCGGCCGTGGCGGATGGCGCCGGGATGGCGCTTCCCTTCGGGTCGATCCGGCCCGCGACATCGCCGAACGGGTCGCTCGACGCGCCGCGCACGACCACCAGCGCGGCGGCCGCCGCGGTCGAGCGGTTGAACGTCCAGCGGGCCTCGCCAGGTTCGGTCGATCCGACCACGTGGCTGTACGTGGCAAGCTCGACGATCGTGCCGTTGCTGTCGGCCCGGACGCGCTGCCAGCCATCGGGCGCGCCGATGGTCGGCTTGCCCCGGGCTTCGATGGCGACGACGACGAGGTCGCCCTCGCGGGCCTCGGCGGGCATGGCCAGGGCGATCGACGTCGAGCTCGCGACGTCGTTGGTCGATCGCCCCACGACCCGTGCCCCCGCGTCGGTCACGTCGCGGATGTCATCGGACGTGGTGGGCGTCGGTCGTGGCGTCGGATCCGGGGTGGGCGTGGCGTCCGGTGTCGGGGTCGGGGTCGGGGTGGCGACCGGCGCCGGGGTCGGCGTCGGACTGGGAGCGTTCTGGACCTGGAGCGGCGTGGGTGTCGGGGTGGCGGCCGGGGTCGCGGCCGGTGCCGGGGTCGCGGCGGGCGCCGGGGTCGGGGTCGGGACGGCGACCGTGCCCGAGGCCGGCGACGCGTACAGCCAGTCGGTGAAGCCGAACAGGCGGCCCATGGCGGCGGGCTTGGTCGGCAGGCTCCAGCCATAGCGCTCGTTCGCCCACCAGGTGACGTGGTAGCCGACCGATGACAGGTTCATGACGTCGTGCCGACGGGCCCAGTCGAAGGCGGGCTTGAGCCGGCTCCACGCATCGGGGTGGCCGGCACGCGTCAGCAGCTCGGCCTGGAGGGCGACACCCTGGAGGATCTCGAGCGTGTAGGACAGCCCGGCGCCATCGGCGGTCGGCGGGTCCGACCCTCGGGTGACGTCCTTGACGAACGCACCGAACCGCGCGGCGTCGCCCGGGCAACCGCTGTTGGCGGGGGTGAACGCCATCCCGGGACACGCCCACACATCCGAACTCATGTCCTGGAACCCGGCGTACGCCGCCCGGTCGCCGGTCAGCCCGCGGAACACGGCCCAGCTGCGGGCGACCGCGGCCTCATCACCGAGATAGCGGTTGGCAGCCAGCAGGCTGGCGCAGGCGAACGTGCCCCAGTTGTGGGGCGAGTCCTCGCACGTGCCCTTGAGCGACGTGTAGCGGCCGTGTCCACCGAGCTCGCGCGTGCGGATGGCGGATAACCAGGTCCGGAACGTGGCGTCATCGGGCCCCGACAGGCCGATCAGGTCGGCGGCCATGACGTACGCGCCGAGCTGTCGCCCGAGGGCGAGGATGCTGTTGTCGGCCCCGACCCGCTCGGTGCCCACGGCGCTCAGGATCGCGGCGCGCGCCTTGGTCCGGTAGGCGTCCGAATCGAGGCGATTGGCGACGAGCGCGACCGCCAGCGTGTGGACATCGTGCTTGTCGTTCTGATCGGTCAGGTCGGCCGTGCCGAGATCGCCGTCGGCGATGCCCTTGAGATAGGTCCACGCGGCGCCCGATGTCGGCAGTACGGCAAGTTCCTGGGGCGAGGCGATGAGCGAGCCGCCGACCGCGGCCCGCGCGCCGATGAACGGCAGCAGCAGGGCCGGGATGATGAGCAACAGGGGGATGGTCGCCACGATGTCCCGTGCGCGGTGCCAGCGGGAGGTCGTGGCCCGAGACGTGCCGATCGGCGCGGGACCGGACGTCGTCCACGGGACGGGCCCGTCGGAGGAGGTCGTGCGGATCGACTGGGGCAGGCTCTTGTATCGCAACGTGGCCTCCTCTGGCAGCAGGCGGCCAGCGGGCGACCCGCGACGCGGTCCTGCAGTGGCGAAGGTGGCCGGCCCCCAGCGGCTCGATCGGCGGTCACCCTAGGCGCCGCGGCCCGTCGGGGACAGTGACGAGGTGGTACCCGTGGCGCCCGGGCCATCGGTCCGGTTCGGGCCGTGACGGCCAGCGCAGACCGCACCGGACCAGAGCAGACCGCACCGGGCGGCGGTTGCTCGCGCGGTGACCGGGCGCACCGGATCAGCGGGCGGGATGTCCCGCGGGATGCGCCCAGGAGCGGGATC
>DAIUES010000042.1:4343-15420 GCA_036844985.1 Candidatus Limnocylindrales bacterium | reverse complement strand
CGTCTTCATCCGCCACGATGAGCCGCGCGACGATGTTCGGGCCCACACCGTTCGGCAGGAGGTGGCGGGTCACGATCTTGCGGTCGGAGACGCCGACCGCACGGGCGGCCTCGACGAACTCGGTCTCCTTGAGCGCCAGCAGCTGTCCGCGCACGAGGCGGGCCACCGTCACCCAGGACGTAAGGCCGATGGCAAAGAACACGAGGAATAGGCCGTCAAGCGCCTGGCCGAAGAAGGTCTCGCGGAACGCGACCGACAGCAGGATGATGAACAGCAGGTCCGGGAAGGCGTAGACGACGTCGGTGACGCGCATCAGCAGGTTGTCCAGTCGGCCGCCGAACCAGCCCGCCAGGGCACCGACCGGGACGCCGATGACCAGGATGACGATCTGGACCACGAACGCGACCGTGACGCTGATCCGGGCGCCGTCCATCAGCCGGCTGAGGAGGTCCCGCCCGAGCTGATCGGTGCCGAGGACGTGGCCCGGGGACAGCGGCGGGAGCGGGCCACCGCCGCCGGCGAACACGGCCGGCAGATCCTGGAAGTCGTACGGCCACGGCGTGAAGATCGGGCCGAGCAGGCCGACGGTCAGCAGCAGGATGACGAGGATGAGCCCGACGATCGCCAGGCGGTTCTTGCGCAGCCGACCGAAGGCGTCGCTCCACAGGCTGGCGGACTTGCGTGGCTGGACGACCTGGCCCGGGATGGGGCGGCTGACGGTGGCCATCGCGGGACTCCTAGCTGTACCGGATGCGCGGATCGATGTAGGCGTACAGGACGTCGACGACGACGTTGAGGAAGGCCACGGCGAAGGCGTACAGCACGGTCATCGCCATGAGCAGGCTGTAGTCGCGCGTCTGGATCGAGTTGAGGTAGAACTGGCCGACGCCGGGGATGTTGAAGATCCGCTCGATGATGAACGATCCGGTGACGAGGAAGGCGAGCGTCGGGCCGAGGATCGTCACGACCGGGATGAGCGCGTTGCGGATCATGTGGCGTGACACCACGGACTGATTGGCCAGCCCCTTGCTGTGCGCGGTCCGGATGTAGTCCTTGCGGGTGACCTCGAGCATCGACGCCCGGGTGTAGCGCGCGATGACCGCGATCGGGAAACCGGCCAGGGCGACCGTGGGCAGGACCCAGTATTGAGGGCCCTTCCAGCCGCCGGTCGGGAACCAGCCGAGTTGGACGCTGAACAGCACGATCAGGAGGATCCCCAGGACGAAGCTCGGCGTGGCGATGCCGATGATCGAGATGCTCGTGGACAGGTAGTCAGGCCAGCGGTTGTGGCCGAGGGCGGCGAAGATCCCGAGCGGGATACCGACGATGGTCGCGAGCAGGAAGGCCATGACGCCCAGCTGGACGGTCGTGGGCAGGCCGTCGGCGACGATGTCGTTCACCCGCCGGTCGGTGTAGCGGTAGGAGGGCCCGAGGTCGCCGGTGACGAAGTCGCCGGCCCACCGAACGTACTGGACGACCAGTGGCTGGTCGAGGCCGTACTCGGCGTTGAGACGGGTCGTGACGGAGGCCGGGAGCCGCTTCTCGCGGTCCCATGGACCGCCGGGCACCGAGTGCATGAGGAAGAAGGTGATGACCGAGACCACGAACAGGACCGGGATGATCCACAGGATCCGCCGGGTGAGGTAGGAGATCACGGCGTCACTCGCAGTCTGACTGTGCGATCGATGGGGGGTGTCGATGGGCCGGCCACGTTGGCCGGCCCATCGACGGGATCACGCCCGGAGGGCGATCACCTAGTTGTCGTGGTTCAGGATCTTGATGGTCTCGTAGAAGTGCTCACCGGGCACCTGCGAGTCCATCGGGGTGGTGGTCAGGCCGCTCACGTACGGCTTGACGAGCTCGGCCTGGACGCCCCAGCGCAGGAACAGCGACGCCGCGTCGTCCGCGAGCATCTTGTCGGCCTGCTCGTACAGGGTCGTCTGCTTGGCCTGGTCCGGCTCGACGGCGGCCTGCTTGATCAGGTCGTCGAACGCCGGGTTGCAGTACTGCTGGTCGTTATTGCCGCCGCCGCAGGTGAACAGGCCATTGAGCTGGTTGTTCGCATGCGGGTAGTCGGCACCCCAGCCGTTGCGGGAGATGTCGTACTGGCCGGCGGTGCGCTGGGTCAGGAAGACGCCGAACTCACTGCCGATCTGCTCGGTCTGGAGCCCGAAGGCCTCCTTCCAGGCGTTGGCCAGGAAGGCGACACGCGGCTCGTGACCGGAGCCCGAGTTGAAGCCGAACTTGAGGGCCGGGATGTCCGCGGCGCTCGCGTAACCGAGGGTCTGCAGGGCGGTGGCCATGTGGGCCTTGGCCGCCTCGAGGTCGAACGGATACGGCTCGTAATCCGGGGTCGAGCCCGGGATGCCCGGCTGGATGAACGTGCCCGCGACCTTGCCGAGGCCGGCGAACGTCGCGTTCTTGAAGGCTTCCTTGTCGACCGCCTGGGTCAGCGCGATGCGGAAGTCCTTGTTGGCGGTCGGGCAGGCCTTCGGGTCCTTGCAGCGATCGAGCGTGCCCTTGCCCGTCGAGTCGTGCCCGTTGTTGTAGTTGTAGTAGGTGACGCTGAGGTCGGTCAGCTCCTTGTACTCGGCGCCGAGCACCGGATCGCCCTTGACCCGCTGGATGTCCTCGGACGGGACCGGCAGGAGCATGTCGATCTCACCGGCCTCGTAGGCGGCCATCGCCTGCGCCGGCTCGGGGGACATCGACATGTGGATCTCGGTCAGCGTCGGCTTGACGTCGCCGTACCAGTTGGGGTTCGGCTTGAGGACGATCTCGCTGTTGTGGTTCCAGGTATCGAGCATGAACGGGCCGGAGCTGACGTAGTTCGCCGCCTCGGTCGCGCCCTCGGAGGTGATCCACTTCTCCTGCATCGGCACGCCGACCCACAGGGTCATCGCCGACAGGAAGTAGGTCGCCGGGGTCGACAGGTGGACGATGAACGTCTTGTCGTCCGGAGCCTCGACACCGAGCTTGTCCAGCGCCGCCGTGATATCCGCGTCCGAAGGAAGCGGGTCCTGGCCGGCCATCGCCAGCAGGTCACCGGCACCTTCGACCTCGGCCATGACGTAGCTGTACGGCGCCGCGGTGCGCGGATCGACGAGCCGCTTCCAGCTGTACACCAGGTCACCGGCGACGATCGGGTCGCCGTTGCTGTACTTGGCGTCGCGCAGATGGAAGGTCAGGGTCTTGGCGTCGGCCGAGACCTCGTGCGACTGGGCCAGCTCGTCCACGACCTCGAGCTTGTCGTTGACGTACACGAGTGGGCGATGGAGCGCGCGCAGGACGGTCAGCGAGTTCGAGTCCTGGGCCTTGTTCGGGTCGAGCGTCGGCGGCTCGCCGGCGATGTCGACGTTGAGGATCTGATCGGCAGCGAGGTCGCTGCTCGGTTCGGCTGAAGCTGAGGCCGGGGTCGACGCCCCGGGCTCCTGGCTCGCCGGCGATGGGGTGGCTGTGGTGCCACCGCATGCGGACGCGAAGATCGCGAGCCCGCCGACGAGTGCGAGGAGACGTTTCTGCGACATATAGGTGTCCCTTTCACGGTATCCGGCGGCCGGTCTCCTGCCGAACGTCCGGAGCTTCGGGCACGTCAGCCGTCGCCCGTGCGACCTCGACGCGTCGACCGATCCGGCGACAAGCGATCCTCCCATCGCAGGCGCCGTGCGCGGAAGCACCCGCGGTCACGGTGAGGAGCCGCGGGCTTCAGAATGGGCCCTATCATTCACACAAGGGTCATGGCCGTCAACCGGACGGGGGTCCTGCCGCCGGGCACATCGGGCGATCCGGCGCCGATCAGTCGGGACACGGCATCTCGGCTCCGGTCAGCGGTCGCCAGCGCAGGTTCGGCTGACGCGCCGCCTTGGCCTCGTCCAGTCGCTGCACCGGCGCGGTGTGCGGGGCGGACGTCACGATGCCGGGATCGCGGTCCGCTTCGGCGGCGATCTCGATGAGCGTGTCGGCGAACGCATCGAGCGTCTCGACCGATTCGGTCTCGGTCGGCTCGATGAGCATGCCCTCCTCGACGATCAGCGGGAAGTAGATCGTCGGCGGGTGGAAGCCGAAGTCGATGAGCCGCTTGGCGACGTCCAGGGTGCGCACCCCGGTCCGCGCCTTGAGCGTCGCGGCCGAGGCCACGAACTCGTGCTTGCATGGTCGGTCGTACGGCAGGTCGTACGTCCCGGCCAGCCGCGACTTGAGGTAGTTGGCGGCGAGGACGGCATCATCGCTCACCTCCCGCAGGCCGGCCGCGCCGTGCGCCCGGATGTAGGCATAGGCGCGCACCAGGACGCCGGTGTTGCCAACGAAGCTGCGCAGCCGGCCGATCGACGTCGGCCGCTCGTCCGGCCGTTCGAGGCGGAACGTGCCGTCGTCGTTCGCCAGGACCCGGGGCGTGGGCAGGTACGGCAGCAGCCGCTCCCCCACCCCGACCGGACCGGCGCCGGGACCCCCTCCGCCGTGGGGCGTGCTGAACGTCTTGTGGACGTTGAAATGCATCACGTCGAAGCCGGCCTCGCCGGGCTTGAACCGGCCCATGATCGCGTTGAGGTTGGCCCCGTCCATGTACGCCAGAGCGCCAGCCGCGTGGACGGCCTCCAGCAGCTCCCCGATCCGCGACTCGAACAGGCCGAGGGTGGACGGGTTGGTGATCATGACCGCCGCGGTGCGGGGGCCGAGGGCGGCCCGGAACGCGTCCACATCGACGCCGCCGTCGGCCGCCGACGGGATCGTGATGGTCCGGAATCCGGCCATCGACGCGGTCGCGGGGTTGGTCCCGTGGGAACTGTCGGGCACGAGCACCTCGTCCCGCTCGATGTCGCCGCGGGCCCGGTGGTAGGCCCGGATCATGAGGATGCCGGTCAGCTCGCCCTGGGCACCCGCCGCCGGCTGGAGGGTCACGGCCTGCATGCCGGAGATGGCCGCCAGGGCGCCCTCGAGCTCCCACAGGAGCTGGAGCGTCCCCTGCGCGACCTCGTCGGGCGCGAGCGGGTGGAGCTCCGCGAAGCCGGGCAGCCGGGCGGCCCACTCGTTGAGCTTGGGGTTGAACTTCATCGTGCACGAACCGAGGGGGTAGAACCCGGTGTCGATCGCGAAGTTGAGCTGCGACAGGTTGACATAGTGGCGAACGACATCCGGCTCGTTCATCTCGGGCAGGGCCGGCGGCGTCGCCCGCCGGGAGTCGGCCGGCAGTCGATCGAGCGCGTTCTTGGGTGGATGCGGGATCTTGTCGCCGCCGCGACCGGGTCGGCTGCGCTCGAACAGGGTCGGCTGGAGCTTGGGCCCGGTGACCGTCATCGCCCTGCTCCCACGGCTGCCGCGCCGGCATCGCCGGCGCCCGTCTCGACGCCGACCGACGGGCGGCCACCGAGCACCTCGGCGAATGCCGCGACGAAGCGCACGATGTCATTCGGAGCGGTCAACTCGGTCGTGCACAGCAGCAAGGTGTCGACGAGGCTCGGATCGTCCGGCTCGATGTCGGCCAGCACGAGGCCGGCCAGGAACCCCCGTTCGATGAGCCGGCGATGGACGGTCCGGGCGTCCGGCACGCGGACGGCGAACTCGTTGAGGTACGGCCCGGGATGGACGCGCTCGATACCGATCCCCTCGAGGGCGGTCACCAGGTCCGCGGCGCGGACGGCACCGGTCGCGGCCACGTCCCGCAGGCCGTGCGGACCGATGGTCGCAACGTAGATCGACGCGGCGAGCGCGAGGAGCGCCTGGTTCGTGCAGATGTTGCTGGCGGCCTTGTCGCGCCGGATGTCCTGCTCCCTGGCCCGCAGGGTCATGACGAAGGCGCGCTGGCCGTCGAGGTCGGTTGTCATCCCGACCAGCCGGCCGGGGATCTGACGAACGAGTGCGTCGGTCGAGGCGAGGATGCCCAGATACGGGCCGCCGTACTGCGGGGCGATGCCGAGCGGCTGGCCCTCGCCGGCCGCGATGTCGGCGCCGTAGCTGCCGGGCGGGGCGAGGACGGCCAGCGATACCGGCTCGATCACGGCCACGAACAGCGCGCCCGCGGCATGGGCGAGCTCCCCGATGCGCGGCATGGGCTCGAGCAGGCCGAGGAAGTCGGGGTTGGCCGCGATGACTCCGGCGACCGGTCGATCGGTATCGGCCAGCATCACTTCGAGCGCGGCGAGGTCCGTCGTGCCGGCCGCGTCGCCGTCGGCCACGAGCGGGATCTCATCGAGCTCGAGCCCACCGCCGAAGTAGGTCCGCAACGTCGCCCGATAGTGGGGATGGACGCCACGGCTCACGAGCACGCGGTCCCGGCGCGTCGCGCGACAGGTCATCAGCGCGGCCTCCGCGGTGGCTGCAGCGCCGTCGTAATGGGAGGCGGACACGACATCGAGATCCACCAGCTCACCCAACAGCGACTCGTACTCGTAGATCGACTGCAGGGTGCCCTGGCTGACCTCGGGCTGGTACGGCGTGTAGGCCGTGTACCACTCGCCTCGGAGGAGCATCTGATCGACGACGGGCGGCGTCCAGTGGCGGTACACCCCGCCACCGAGGAACGAGACGAGATCGGTCCGGTTGCGTCCGGCCATCGTGGTCAGCCGGGCGGCGAGCTCGAGCTCGGGCTCGGGAGCGGGCAGGTCGAGCGGACTGGCTCGCAGCTCGGGGGGGATGTCGGCGAACAGCTCGTCGACGCTATCGATGCCGAGCGCGTCGAGCATCCGCTCGCGGTCGGCCGGGGTGTGTGGTCCGTACGCCATGGCCGCTCGTCAGCCGGCCGCGACGAGGTCGTCGTACGCCTCGCCATCGAGCAGGTCGTCGAGCTGGGACGGATCGGTGACGTGCAACTTGACCATCCAGCCCTGCCCGTACGGATCGCTGTTGACCAGCTCGGGGTCGGCCGCCAGCGCGTCGTTGACCGCGGTGACCTCGCCGGTCACCGGCGCGAACAGGTCACTCACGGCCTTGACCGACTCGACCACCCCGAACGGCTTGGCCTCCTCGAGGCCGCGACCGGGCTCGGGCAACTCCACGAACACGATGTCACCCAGCTGGTCGGCGGCGTACTGGGTGATCCCGACGGTCGCTTCCTCGCCGTCGACCCGGACCCACTCGTGGTCACGGGTGTAGCGCAGGTCGGTCGGTGTACTCATCAGCGATCGGTCCTCCGATAGAAAGGCAGGGGCACGACTCGCGCCGGCACGCGCGTGTCACGGATCTCGACATCGAGTCGGGTGTCGGGTTCGCCGTCGGTCGGGGCCACGTAGGCCATCGCGATCGGCACGCCCAGCGTCGGCGATTGCGTGCCGCTCGTCACGACCCCGGTCCGGCGGTCGCCGGCGTGCACGGGATAGCCGTGGCGAGCGATCCCGCGGCCCTCGACGATGAGGCCCACGAGACGACGTCGCGGGCCGTCGGCGGCCACCTTCTCGAGCGCGGCGCGCCCGACGAAGTCCTGGGGCTTGTCGAGCTTGACCACGCGCCCCAGACCGGCGTCGTACGGGGTCGTGGTCAGGTCCAGCTCGTTGCCGTAGAGGGGCATGCCGGCTTCAAGCCGCAAGGTGTCGCGGGCACCCAGCCCGATGGGCAGCCCGTCCGCCTCGCGGACCCGTTCGAACAGGGCGTCCCACAGCTCCCCGGTCCGGGCCGTCTCGACGAACACCTCGAACCCGTCCTCGCCGGTGTAGCCGGTACGTGCGACGTGGGCCGCGATCCCCGCCACATGGCCCTCGACGATGGCGTAGTAGCGGAGCGCGGCGAGGTCGACGTCGGTCAGCGGGCCCAGCACGTCGACCGAGCGCGGACCCTGGATGGCGACCAGGCCGGTGGCCAGCGAATGATCGTCGAGGACCGCCCGCGAGCCCTCGAGCCGCTCGGTGAGGGCGTCGGACACGGCCTGCGCGTTCGAGGCGTTGGCGACGATCATGAACCGGTCGGCGGCGAGGCGGTAGACGATGAGGTCGTCGATGATGCCGCCGTCCGGCGCGCAGATCATCGAGTACTGGGCGCGCCCGATGGTGAGCGAAGGGGGGTCGCCCACGAGCGCCGTCGCCAATGCCTCGCCGGCCGTCCCGCCGTCGACCAGCAGCTCGCCCATGTGCGACAGGTCGAACAGGCCGACGCGCTGTCGGACCGCCCGGTGCTCGTCGATGATCGAGCTGTACTGGACCGGCATGCGCCAGCCTGCGAACTCGATCATCCGGGCGCCGAGCCCCTCGTGCCGGCTGGCGAGCGGTGTTTCGTGGAGGATCGGCGGCGACGCGGCCGGATCGGTCACAGCGTCGGTTCCGGTCGCGCGCCGGCGCGGGCCCCGAGCAGGTCGGCCGCATGCGCCACCAGGGCTCGTTCGGTCTCGAACGTCAGCATCGAGGGTGCCTGCTCGAAGTCGATCCAGCGGACCTGTTCGAACTCGTGGTCATGGCGCTCGAGGTCGCCACCGGTCGGTTCCATCATGAAATAGTGAACGGTCTTGTGGATGCGCGTGCCCGACTGGACGAACCAGTACTCGATGTCATCGAGCGGGCCGGTGATGCGGACCTCGAGACCGGTCTCTTCGCACACCTCGCGGACCGCCGTCTGCTCGGTCGTCTCACCGACGATCGGGGTGCCCTTCGGCAGAGTCCAGGTCCGTCCGTCGCGCTCACGCCGACGGCTACCGATGACGAGTTGCGGCCGGCCCGCGTCGTAGCGAACGACGATGCCGCCCGCAGATGTGGCGGTCGCTGCCCTCAGGCGTGCCACGGCGCCGCGGCGGCGCTCGGACGCCGGCCCGCCCCGGAGCGCCCGGAGCGTGCCCAGAAGATCTGCACCTGGGGTCGCGGCCGGCGATCGCGAACGATGGGCCGGGTCGGGCGCAATCCGCTGCCGGATCGGAGGCGGACGTAGGGACCGGCCGCCGAGCGGTGCAGCTGGGTCAGCCGTGACGACACCGCCGCGAAGGGGGACGCCGCCGCGAGCCCGAGTCGACGCTCGCGGGCGCGGGTCGACGGTCGCACGAATCGCGCGGCCGGACGGGCCGCGTACTTGGCGGCGATGCTGTGTCCCATGGGCCGCAATGGTACTAGGTCAGTCGGCCCTTGCAAGGGCCGTCACGAGCAGTTCGCGCATCGCGCTCGCCGACTCCGGTGCGAGCGTGCCACGGGTCTCGGCGATGGCGATCTCACGGCGGGCGGCCGCGACGTACAGCTCGATGACGTCGGGGGCGTGGCGCGCCAATGCGGCGAGGTGCGCGGCCACGGTCCCGACGTCCCCGCGGGTCATCGGTCCGGTCAGGGCGGCGGCTACCCCCAGCACCCGGGCGTTGGCCAGCGTGCCCTCGATGAGCGGGCCGTAGACGGCCAGGGCTCCGGCCGCATCGAGACCGGCTGCCGAGCCGAGGGTCACGATGGCGTCGAGCAGGGCCACGAACCCGCCGGCGGCCAGGACCGCGGCTGCGTGGTACGCCGCCTTGGAGCCCGGCGCGAGGCGGACGGCGTGGGCGCCGATGCGGGCCGCCATGTCGGCAAGGAGCGCTGCCAGCTGGTCGTCGCCCTCGATCGCGACCGTCGCTCCGTGGAGCGCGGCGATCGCCCGTTCGGTGTCGGCGAACGCGACCAGCGGATGGAACGTGCCGACCTGCGTCCCGGCGGCCATGGCCGGCTCGAGGACCTCGACCCCGAGCGCCCCGCTGGTATGGATGAGCGCCTGGCCGCTGTACAGGCGCAACTCGGCCGCCAGCGGCGCGATCGCGTCGTCCGGCACGGTCAGGATGATGAGTTCGACCTCCTCGATGAGGGCCTGCGCCTCGGCGAAGGGACGGGCGCCGTCGAGCTGCGCGGCGAGCCCCTCACGGCGGCCCGGGTCACGGCTGGCGACGGCGTGGATCGGCCAGCCGTTGCGACGCAGTGCGAGCCCCAGGGCGGTCCCCACCGCCCCGCCCCCGACGATCCCGGTGATCGGCGTCGCGCCAGGCTCGCTGTGGACGTGCGGGTGGGCGTGCCCGTCGGGGTGGACCTCGCCCGGCCGACCGTCCGTGGCCGGATGGCGGTGGTGGCCCGGCGCCACCGGGTCGAGGTCGATGCCGGCCGCCTCGATCTCGGCTGCGGTCTCGGCTCGATCGCGCTCGGGATCGTCGCCGGGGAGCCGCCCCCAAGCCTTCATCGGGCGTGCCGCCGGCCGGGAAGCGCGTGGTCGGGGTACGCTTGCACGGTCCGAGTGTAGCGAGCGGTTGGAGATGAACGCGGTGTCACGGATCGATCCATTTGGTGCACGCGGGTCGTTGGGACCCGGCCTTCCCGATGTCTATCGCCTGTCGGCGCTGGGCGGCCGAACGGGCGAGACTCGACTCCCGGTCACGGTCCGGATCCTGCTCGAGAACCTGCTCCGGCACGCCGGCGGCGGGATCGTCGACCCTGCCGACGTCGAGACGCTGGCGAGTTGGCGCCCGGGGGCCCCCACCGAGTCCGAGATCCCGTTCATGCCGTCGCGGGTCATCCTCCAGGACCTGACCGGGGTCCCCGCCGTCGTCGACCTGGCGGTGCTGCGCGACGCGATGGCCGACCTCGGAGGCGACCCCGCCAAGGTCAACCCGCTCGTGCCCGCCGACCTCGTCATCGACCATTCCGTGCAGGTCGACCGGTTCGGCTCGGAGGGGGCGTTCGCGTTCAACGTCGAGCGCGAATACGAGCGCAACGGCGAGCGCTACCAGCTGCTGCGCTGGGCGCAGACCGCGTTCCGCAACCTGCGCATCGTGCCGCCCGGTACCGGCATCGTCCACCAGGTCAACCTCGAGTTCCTCGCCCCGGTCGTCGACGTGCGCGACGGCGTGGCGTTCCCCGACACGTTGGTCGGGACCGATTCGCACACGACGATGATCAACGCGCTCGGCGTGCTCGGCTACGGCGTCGGCGGCATCGAGGCCGAGGCCGTCCTGCTCGGCCAGCCGTTGTACCAGCCGATGCCTCATGTCGTGGGCCTGCGCCTGACCGGTGAGCTGCCGCGCGGCTCCACGGCCACCGACCTCGTGCTGGTGGTGACCGAGATGCTGCGCGACCACGGCGTCGTCGGGGCATTCGTCGAGTTCGCCGGGGACGGCCTGGCGACCCTCGCCCTGGCCGATCGGGCGACGATCAGCAACATG